>JBEKDA010000016.1:0-102469 GCA_050014595.1 Bryobacteraceae bacterium | reverse complement strand
TACAAGAACCTGCGCTACCTATTGCTGAAGGCGCAACGCATGGCAGCCACCAGGACCGAATTTGTGGTCTTCCAGAAAGCAGCCTAAAATGCGGGTCCCGTCGAATTCCTGCGCAGAGCCGTATGGATGGCGGCGCGGACCATGAGGAGGGCCTTGTGTCCAGAGCCTTACGACTCTCAGAGTTTTCGCCGGCGCGCCAGGTCCTGCGGCGGTTGTGCCAGACCAACAACCATGGAAGGATGGTTGTGGCCGCAAAGTATATCACGCTGGCGCGCCGCCGTGGGCGAGTGGTTCCTGGAGTGGTTCCTGGTGCGGCATGATGAACGGGACAACACGCAACCTCCTATCCTGCGAGAATGGAGTTGATGGAACGTAATGCCATCGCCGCCCCGAATTTCGATGGCCTCATCGAAGCCGAGGGCCAGAGTTTTCAGATCATTTTTCTGGAGGATACCGATGGCGAGTTCTACCCGATCGACGTTTCGTATCGACGTTGCGATCAATGACCTGCTGGTGCACTCCGCTCAACAGCCACCGGCGCCGCCAGCGCCCCAAGGAGCCACTTTACCGGAGCCGGTATTCCCCCAGTACCCGGAGTTGCTCTCCGATCCCGGACCAGAGACGCCTCCCGAAAAGCGCCAGTGGAGCCGGGAACAGATCAAGCGCAAAGTGCGCGGCTGGCTGGTTCCCTACATTCGCTCCCGGGTAATGCCGGGGGATTTTCATCCCATCACCGCCTACCTGTTCGTCGAATACAAGTGCAATCTCGATTGCTGGTATTGCTGGGCATTCAATAACAAAGTCAAGGGCATGACCGAAGATGTCGCGCGCCGCGCCATCGATTGGCTGCATGACCATGGCTGCCGCGTTCTTGCGCTCATGGGAGGCGAGACGTTGCTGCGCCCGGCGTTCGCACACAAAGTCGTCTACTACGCAGCCAAGAAAGGGTTCTGGATTTACATCGGCACGAATGGCCGGTTACTGCGGCCCGATGTCGCGGACCGGCTCGCCGACGCGGGCGTGGCGATCTTCAACCTGGCCCTGGATGCGTGGGACGAAAAGCCGGGCCTGCCGAAGGCCCTCGTCCCCGCTCGCCAGAACCTCGAGTACCTGATGCGGAAGCAGTACGTTTACGGCAACATGGTCTTTCTCAACATGAATATTTGCCGGAATAACCTGGAGGACATCCGGCTACTGACCGAGTACGCCCGTGAACACCGGCTGGCCGTCGATTATCACCTGAACGAGACGCCGATGCTCGAACAGGACGGCCATTTCAAACACCTGAACGAAAACCCGACCTACATCCGCCCCGAAGACTGGCGCGCGGTGGACGAACTCATCGACTGGCTGATCGCTAAGAACAAGTCGGGCTACCAGATGGTGAACTCGGTGCACCGTCTGCAGGAGATGAAGGCGTTCATGCGGATGTCCTCCGGCCTGGACCTTAGCCGGTTAGGCTGGTACGGCGACGCTTTTCCGATGTATGCGGCGACTTACGACTGGGGCACGATCGACGGACACAAATTCGACAGCGGCCAACTGCGCGAGATGAAGAAGACATGCCAGAGGCATTGCTTCTCCACCTTGAATCACAATCTCGGCTACTGCTATAACGATACCCGCGTCTTGAAGTGGCTCTGGAAGCAAGCCCGCAATGGTTTCAAAGGCGGCGCCCGCAGCTTCGAAGATTAATTAAGCCGCGAAGGCGCTGCCGATGATCTCCCGCTATCGCCGCGCTGCTTCTTAATTACGGTGACGCTGATCGCGGCATATACGTTCCTAATGCGTTCCCGCCAGTTGCGCGCCATGCATCGCCGCTTCCAATTGCCGCGCCCGGCCCTCCTGCTTGGCCCGGCGGTCCAACCTCCGCAGCGCCAGATAGCTCAGCCGTATGGCATCCGCCGTGCGGTACACCCAGTTGTCCCGAATAAAGTGGTTGCGCGCCGTCAGCGTCACCCGCCGGATCAATCGCACCACCTTGGACGGCTTCGGAAACGGCTCCGCCGCTGCGAAGTCCTCGCGCGGCTGCGTGCAGCCGTTCAAGGTGACCACCGCCACCCGGGCGTCCGTGCTGACACCTTTCCGGTAGTCCTGTCCCGACTCCCGCACGCCCTCCGGCCTCTGCACGTACGCCACCGAATCCACGCATCCGGTGAAGACCAGGTCGTGGACCACTTCGTCCCGCTCCAGGTCCACCTCGCCCTGAATCTCGTGCGTGAACCCGAACGGATGCATTCCAAATGTGGTCGCCAAGTCGCGCGTCGCGGCTGACGCCCAGATCGGACGTCCGTCCAACTCCCCGTCGCGCTTCCAGATCCGCAGATGGTCGCGCTTCTCGAATGTGTTCAGGCTTTTTTGCAGCCGGAATTCCGGCTCCCGGCCGTCCAGCAGGAGCGTCCGCATCGGTGCGTCGGGGAAGCCGTGCTCTTCGACGATCGCGCGGATGGCCGCCACTCCCGCCCGCATCGAATTCGCGCGCGATCCAATCCACCCCGCCGCCGCGAAGGCCCGATCCACCTCTTGCCGCGATCCCACAAACAACAGGTTCACCAGGTCCATCGGTTGCCGCTGGCGCTGCGAGTACGCCCAGTAGGGCAGCGCGTCCACCACCTCCTGCATGGCTGCCCACTCCTCCGGCGCGGCCTCCACCTCCGGCAGCGGGCACGGCGCTACCGCTCCGAACTCCTCCGGAAATTCGACATCGAATTGAATCTCCGTGCCGCGCCGGAATTGAATCTCCGGTTCGGGGAAATGGAACATGCTCGATTCCAGTACGAACAGCGGAATCATGGCCGCCGGATGCCCGAATGCCGCGAAAACAATCCTCTCCCCGAGCCGGTTCGAGAGTGTCGCCGTGGCGCGAATTCCATGGATATTGCCCTTCCGGTCCACCCGCTCCCGCGCGTTATCGATCCCAGCCAGGTGCGCCGCCACCGCGTATTCCCGCCCGTCCGGGAGGTCCAACTGCGTGAATTCCAGTTTCAGCCCCGCGCTCTCGTGCACCAGCCCCAACCCCACCTTGCTGACCCGCCTCACCACGCCGCGCAACTCCGTCCCTTCCGGCAGCACGCTCGCCCCGCCCGCGCATAGCGGTGTGGCCACCACCGCCGCAATCTCCATCCCGGGCTTGGCACGGTACGTCGAAATGGGAGTCAACAGGCGGGCTTCAATAGCCGTGCCAGACGGCGATTCCGCGGCGGCCAGGCTCCCGGAAAGACACGCGCAGGCAAGAGTGGCTACACCGCGGCGAGTTAGACGAGTGGGAAAGCTTGGGTGGTTTATGCTCATCGGCTTAGGGTGCGAACCGGTTCAGTTTTTCGATTTCTTCCGCAAGAACCATTTTTGTGCGTCGGGCTGCCGTTTTCCAAAGAATCGTATATAGCGTTCGGAATGTCAGAGCACTCGCGGTACCGAACGGGCGAGAATGGTGACGCAGGCGGAATCTGAAGATCTGGCGACGGTTGTCGTGGAATACGGGTCTGACCACCGGGCCGGCGAAGCAAAGACTGCACTTGTTGTGGCGGATTCTGCACGTGGCTTTCGAGGCGGACGTCGCGCGCCAGGTCACAAAGGCGGCCCTTGTCGTTGGGCGAGCCGGGGACAGCGGGGGCGTTTCAAGGTTGTGCGGCTCGGGATTTCCATTTGCGCCCAGATTAGGCCGATTATACACTATGCCGCCATCCCTGTGATCCTGCGAGTTCGCGACCAGGGCCTCGGGAGTGGCGCGGGGCTGGCGCGGGGCTTTCCTTTACTGCTTTCCGGCCAACTGCATCTCGTGCACCACGAACATGTTCTGCCCGGCGGACGACCGCTCCCGAGAGCTGCTCCGCATCATGATGCCCTGGGCGCGTTCGTACACGAACACCATCGTCCGGTCGGGGCCGTCAACCTGTAACGTGACCGTCTGCCCGTCCGCGGCGGCCACGCGCACACTGAATCCCGTGAGCGGATCGCGGTCGATCTCCTGGCCGGGGCGAAGCCGGGCGAGTCCTGCCGGCGGGATGATGAGGGGGTACAGGAGGCCCGGTCCCGTCACCACTTTCGGCCCGGGTCCCGCACTCTGTTGCCATTGCGACCCGGACCAGCGGCAGTCCGGCGCGATTTCCGCCAGCACACCACCCCGGCGCCACGGCACAGCGGGCATTGCGGGGAGGTACACTCTCGGAGAGGAGAAATGGCGATGGCGTATGACGTGAGCCGGCGGTCCTTCCTGAAAACGACGGGGCCGGCGGGATTGATGGCAGGACTGCCCGCAGCGGCGCTGGGCTTCGAGGCCGCGCCCCAGGTGACCCAGGAGGTGACGGTCGCGGCCAGCCCCCAGACGAAGGCCAAGTACTCCATTCAGTTCGCGGTCATCGGACTGGACCACAATCACATCAACGGCATCACGGACGCGGTACGGCGCGGCGGCGGCGAACTGGCGGCTGTCTATTCCACGAATCTGCCAGGGCTGGCGGACTTCCAGAAACGGTATCCGGATGTGAAGGTGGCGGCAAGCGAAGACGAGATTCTGAGCGATCCATCCATCCAACTGGTGGCCAGCGCGGCGATCCCGGATCTGCGCGCGCCGCTAGGCGTGCGCGTGATGCGCCACGGCAAAGACTATCTGAGCGACAAGCCCGGGATCATCACTCTCGAACAGCTTGCCGAGGTCCGCCAGGCGATTAAACAGACGGGCCGTATCTTCGCCATCATGTACTCCGAACGGCTGGAGGTGAAGGCTGCGGTGCAGGCGGGCGAACTGGTGAAGGCCGGCGCCATCGGACGCGTGGTCCAGACCGTGAACCTGGCTCCGCACCAGGTGAACGCTCCGAACCAGGTACCCGGGAAGGGCCGCCCGGATTGGTTTTGGGATCCGGCCCGCTACGGCGGCATCCTGTGCGACATCGGATCGCACCAGGCGGACCAGTTCGTCTATTACACCGGATCGACCGTGGCGGATGTGACGGCATCGCAAGTTGCCAATGTGAATCACCCGGACCATCCGAAGTTCCAGGACTTCGGCGACATGATGCTGCACGGCAACGGCGGCATGGGATACGTCCGCGTGGATTGGTTCACTCCCGATGGCCTGGGAGTATGGGGCGACGGACGCTTGTTCATTCTGGGAACCGAGGGATACATCGAATTGCGGAAGTACGCGGATATTGTGGGGCGCCCGGGCGGCAACCACCTGTTCCTGGTCGACCGGAAGCAGGCCACGTATATGGACTGTGATCAGGTGGAGTTGCCGTTCGGACCGCAGTTCGTGGGCGACATTGTGAACCGTACGCATGTGGCGCAGAACCAGGAACAGGCACTGCTGGCCACGGAACTGGTTCTCAAGGCGCAAAAGAATGCGCGAAGGCTATGATAGTGGGGCGGGCAATCCTGCCCGCAGCCGGCTTTCAAGCGGCTGGACCCGCTGGAAAGCGGGTCCGCAGCCTGAATAGGCTGCCCCGCATCGGAGTCGCTACGGACAGCACACGAGAGACGTAGAGGAGCACGATTTCATGGCAAAGAAACAAACGGTGTCACGGCGATCGATCCTGAAGACAGGCCTGGGAGCAGCGGTCGCGGCGGGGTTCCCGACGATTGTGCCGGCAACCGTGTTTGGGCAGACGGCTCCCAGCAACCGCATCAACGTAGGCGCGATCGGCGTCGGGCGCATTTCGCGCGGGCACGATCTGCCGGCCATCCGGAAGTACGATTTCGCCCGCATTATGGCGGTGTGCGATCTGGATGCGAATCGCGTGGAGCAGGGCAAGACGCTGGTGAACGGTTACTACGCGAAGGACGGCAAACCATACGACGGCGTCACGGGATATCGCGACTATCGTGAACTGCTGGCGAACAAGGACGTGGATGCTGTGGTGATTTCGACGCCGGACCACCAGCACGCCGTTCTGGCGGTGAACGCGGTGCGCGCGGGCAAGGATGTGTACTTGCAGAAACCGGCCTCGCTGACGATTGCCGAAGGCCGGTACATGAGCGATGCGGTGAGAGCTTCCAAACGGATTTTTCAGATCGGGTCGCAGCAGCGTTCGTGGAAGCAGTTTCACCGGGCTTGCGAGCTGGTGCGAAACGGACGCATCGGGGAAGTGAAACACGTGGAGGTGGGTCTGCCGGGCGATCCCTCGGGACCGGAGGCTCCGGAAATGCCGGTGCCGCCGAACCTGAACTACGATGCGTGGCTGGGGACCACGCCGGTAGTGTACTACACGGAGATGCGCGTGCATCCGCAGAAGGGGTTCGACCGCCCGGGATGGCTGCGCTGCGAACAGTTCGGCGCCGGTATGATCACGGGTTGGGGAGCCCACCATGTGGACACGGCCCATTGGGGCATGAACACGGAGCTTACCGGGCCGGTGGAGATCTGGGGAACCGCCGAATTCCCGGCGCATGGATTATGGAACGTGCACGGGAAGTTCCAGACGGAAGCCCGGTACGCGAACGGCATGACCATGTCGATCTCCGGCGACTACCCGAACGGGATCAAGTTCATCGGCACGAAGGGTTGGATCTTTGTGACGCGCGAGGAGAATGTGACGGCCAGCGATCCGGGCGGGCCAAACCAAGGGCAGCCGCTGGCGGCCAGCGATCCGAAGATCCTGGACAGTGTGATCGGGCCGAACGAGATTCACCTCTACACCAGCGACGAACATCACGGGAACTGGCTCGAGTGCATACGGACCCGCAAGGAGACGATCGCACCCGCCGAAATCGCGCACCGGGCGTGCTCGACTTGCTTGCTGCACCATATTGCGATGAAGACCAAGCGCAAGTTGTATTGGGATCCCGCGAAGGAGCGGTTCAAGAACGACGACCAAGCCAATACCATGCTGAGCCGGCCGCAGCGAGCGCCTTACGGGTTCCAATAGGCTGGAACGGGGCTCACCGAGGAGCCCACGTTTGCGAAGTCGGACCGCGCGCACGTGCTCGCTCAGGTCCGTTCCGCTGTCGCAGCCCGAGCCGATACGGCGTTCGAGTTTCGCGTCCGCTGGGCGGATGATGAGTACCGCTGGATGCTCGAGTCAGAGTCCTACCGCTTCGGCGAGGACGCGGTCGCGGATGCAGGGATGAATCGAGCGGCTTTCTACTTATGGGGAGGAAGGGATGGAACAACTGAGAGGCAAGGTGGCTCTCGTGACGGGTGGAAGCTCCGGTATCGGGCGCGCAACGGCACTGGCCTTCGCGCGGGCAGGCGCCAGTGTTGTCCTGGCAGCACGCGGCATTGAGCGAGGAAATCAAGTGGTGCATGAGATCCGGGCTGCGGGCGGGATAGCGACCTTCGTGCCCGCCGACGTGTCCCGGGCCGAGCAGGTACAGGCCCTAATCGAAAAGACGGTGGGCGCGCATGGCAGATTAGACTGTGCCTTCAACAATGCCGCGTCCGTGGAAGAACCGTTTGCTATGACGGCTGATTTCGACGAGGAACAGTTTGACAGGTCAATAGCTCTGAACCTCAAAAGCGTTTGGCTTTGTATGAAGCAGGAGATTCGCCAGATGTTGAGGCAGGAGCCACCCGGCGGCGCCATCGTGAACACGTCATCGGTAAATGGGCTCGGCGGTGTACCACAGGCATCATTTTATGCCGCCGCGAAGGCCGGCGTTCTCGCGCTCACTAAATCGGCGGCGCTTGAATACGCGCGGCACGGAGTCCGCGTAAATGCTCTGGTAGCCGGAGGCTTTAAAACCCCTATGCTCGAAAACGTGTTTGACCAAATGAGCGGTGGGAACCCGGAAGCGAGGGAGGCGATTATCAAAAGGTACGAGGACATGGTCGCCTTGGGCAGGATTGGCCGGCCCGAAGAGGCAGCCGAAGCCGTTCTTTGGCTGTGCTCCGGAGCAGCTTCATACGTCACCGGTCATTCTATGATCGTGGACGGCGGTTGGACCGCGGCCACGCGGTAGAAGGCGCGGCCCTGGCGCGTGAGCATGATGTTTGCCGGCTTCAGGTCGCGATGGATGATGCCGGCCGCGTGCGCTGCCGCGAGCCCGTCGGCTAGCTGCGCCGCGATATCGAGCGCCGTTCTCAGCGGGAGGGGCCCACGGTCGATGATGTCGCGCAACGACTCGCCGTCCACCAATTCCGTGACCAGGTAGTGGACGCCGTTCTCGTCTCCGACGTCATAGACGCTTACGACATTGGGGTGGTTGAGCGCGGCGACGGCGCGCGCTTCCTGTTCGAACCGCCGGCGCCGGGTGACGTCGTCCGCCAGATCGGTAGGCAGGACTTTGAGCGCCACTTGCCGTCCCAGCCGGGTATCGCGGGCGCGGTAAACCTCTCCCATGGCTCCCGCTCCGATAGCTCCCAAGATTTCGTAGTGCGCTAGGCGGGTCCCGGCAGACAGTGGCATGTGTGTTCGCGCAATTATACACTGCGCGATACACCGTCACGCGAATGCCGGGTGATCCTAACACTGTTTCCCGGACCCCTCAAGTTTTCCTGTGCCCGTCTGTAAGTTGTTGATCCTAAAATGGGGTGGGTGGTGGGATTTGAACCCACGGCCACTGGAACCACAATCCACGGCGTATCGCAGCCCACGGGCAAACACCGTCGCCTCCCGCCGGTAGGAAGCCGGTCGTAATCGCGGCCATCCCCTGCGATGCACTACACCGGCCCGGCTGGCTCGCGGTCAAAAGTGAAACCGGTAGCTGACTTCACCATAAATCTGGCGAGGGTTGATGTAGTGTGTCCCGCCGAAAGTGTTGCTTGTGTCTAACAGGTAGCGGGTATTGGCGATGTTGACCGCATTGGCGGAAATGGTCACGTTCTCGCGGAATGTTTTGCCGATCGACAGGTCGAACGTGGAGTGCGGCGGCAGGTGCGCGGGACCGTCGCCATTGAGAAAGCCGGAGCCGAACTGGTACGCGGGCGTCGCCCACGCATGGCCCGGCAGGCTCAAGGTGAGGACGGAAGTCACGGTGTTGCGCTGATCGTGATCGAGGAAGAAGCTACCAGGGGCGGAGAATTCCAATAAACCTCCGGTGACGGGGCCGATTCCCTGCGCAATCTGATTGGAATACGCGAGGCGCCACCGGGCCACATGGAAGAGCCGCGGCGAACGTATGGTGACTTCCGTGCCGCTGATGATCGCAGCCAGGTCCGTCAGCGGGATAAAGATGCCGGAATTGCCGATCACGTCATGGTCCAGGAAATTGCGCACGCTGGTGTGGAAACGGTCCACGTCGAGCGCCCACCCGCGCACGGGGATGCTCAACCCGATGTCATGCTGAATATCACGCTCGCCCCGCAGCGGGATGAAACCATATCCTTGCGCAATCGCAAACTGGAGCGACGGACCGGCCAGGCTGTCGAGCGGAGGCGGTTGGTAGTAATACGCATAGTAGCCGTGCAGAGTCCAGTTCAGACGGGGAATCCGTATGGCCGCGCCGATTCGCGGATCGGCGGCGTTCTCATTCACCAGCCCCGCATAATGTGTGAGGCGGATCCCAAGGTCCAGGGTGAGCCACGAGGCCGCCTTGTATTGATCTTCCAGAAACAGTGCGTCCGAGTTGGCCCAATGCTTCTCCTGCTGATTCAGTACGCTTCCGCCGGGATTGGCCGTGAGTCCGAAAAAGGTATTGTCATGCTGGCCCCACACTTCGATGCCCGCGTGCGCATCGTTTCGCCCCTTTTGCACGTGCAGAACGGACCGGGCGCCCATGTAATTCGAACGGATATTGTCGTCGAGAATGAAGGGCGTATCCTGCGGTCCGTTTAAGTAGTGTGCGTTGTTGTAATGGAAATACGGGGAGAGCGTAAACTCCACGCCGTCGGAGAAGCTGTGAGTCCAATGGAAGCCCGCTAAGTAGTCTTTTTCCAGATTGACATCGCGAATGCCGTCGCTCTGATCGTTTTGGTCATTGGGAATCTGATAATGATCTTCGCGCAGCGAGGCGATCCAGCGGAATTGATCCTTGGTGTTGGGATTCAAGAGGAGAGAAAGAAATCCGCCCACGCCGCTATCCTGGTCGTGAATGGCTTGCGAAACCGGCGTGCCCAGTCCCAGTTGCGAGCGATTTCCATCCACGCTCGCATAGTAGGCAAAACGCTGCGTGTGGCTGCCGAAACTCAACTGATCGTCCGTGGAATAAAAATTCCCGGCGGACAGCGTCAATTCGGCCTCGTTGTTGCGCTCGAAGCCGGAAGGCGTCACCACGTTGAAGAATCCGTATGTCCGATCGCCATACTCGCTGGAGTATCCGCCGCGCTCGACCTCCAGTTCTTCCACGTTCTTCGGATTGATGAGCGGCGCCACATTGGCCGCAATGTTCGTGTTCACCACGGGGATGCCGTCGAAAAACCAGTTCACCTGATGGCCGCCGCGCATGTGGAGCATGTCGTGAACCATATAAGCTCCCGGCGTAAAGTCGGTGATCATGGCGAGGCTGTTGGTTTGATCGGCGCCCGCGGTCTGAGCGATGTCCTCCGGGGAAACCATGGTTTGAACGGTTGATGTCTGCGGGTTCAACCTGCTGACGGCGCCGGAAACTTCGATGCTTGTACTTACGGGCGCGAGTTCGAGTCGAAAGTGCAGGACGGGCGGCTTGTCCGCCGTCACGACAATCTGCCGCTCAAGCAGCCGGAAACCCTGGGCGGAGACATCGAGGGTATATGCCCCCTCCGGAACATCGTTGATCTGAAACTCACCGTTACCGTCGGATTGCACGGTTTTCGTGTCGGCTGCATTCCGGCCGTGAAGAACGACCTGCGCGCCCGGCAGCGGGCGGTGCTGCGGATCGTGTACGATGCCGCGAACACTGCCGGTGGCGGCTATCAGGATGGGCACTGCCAGCAAACATAGAAGGCCGCACTTCATTGAAATACTTTTCATTTCGAATCTCCTGGTTCAGGACTCCTTCCCTGCGTTGGATGGTTGGCCGCAGCCGAGTGGGACAGACGATCGGTTTACGTCGTCTGTCAAGCGCTCGTGCTTCGGCGCGGCACGACAGGCCACGAAAGACGATGGCCTGTCCCACTTAAGTGAAGAGGATTGGGGCTAGACGCAGGGCGGCGGCCGTTCAAAGAGTGCGAAACCAGCCTCGGAGGATCCACGCGGTGAGCCGGCCAAGATTCGCAGATGCGACACTGCGAGGACTGGGGTGACCTCGACCCGGGCTGTCACCAGACTCGCCGAAAGCGTGCCGGATGCCGCGGGAAGTTGTTCGCAACCACATGGGCACTTCGATGAAGCGATCCAGCCTGGGCCATCCCGGTGCGCGTTCTTGCCGGATCTTCGGCAGCAACTGGCCTGGGAGCCTTTGCAGCACTGCATGCCGCAGGCCGAGTTCTCGCGTTCGGCGAGCGCGGCCAAACCGGAACCGTACGGGATCAGGAAAACAAGGAGTAGGAGCGCAGCCGAGGCTGAGCGCCATGCCGCCAGGAGCGTGGCCGGACACGAGGCCCAGGGGAGGCCTTTCGCCCTTTGCCGCCAGTGTCGACCCTCCAAACCCAACGTCTCCTTTGACGGAAGTATAGCAGAGAGAAGGAACTCGCAGGCGCGCGATGGGGCGAGCGCTTCGGAGCTCCTCTTCGTCACCGGGCGTCCGGCTTCAGCGCGATTCCCTGCCGCACCGCGCGCATTTTCCAAACCACCAGGTACCCCAGCGAGTACGCGAAAACGCACCACATCGAGCCGTAGAAAAGCACAAATGGCAGGCCGATCTCGGGAGTGAAAGTCGGCGATGTCAGCACGCCGCCTTCCGGCAGCGCGGGAGCGGGACGCAGCCCGAACTCGACGATCGTTTCGCCAAGGCTGGGCTGGTGCACGCCGTCTCCGGGGTAGGCTACCGAGACGGGATAGCTCCCGTAACGGCGATCGCGGACCACCAATGCCACTTTGCCCTCATCGTCGGTAGGCCGCGCGCCGAAATCCAGCCACCCGAGAGACGTCTTCAACTTGAACTTCACCGGCTGGAAGGAGAGCGCCCAGCCTTTGGCGTCCTTCAACTGCGCGGCCACCGAGACGACGGGGTAGACGTCCGGGCTCTTGACCGCATCGCCGGGCGAGTTCCAGAAGTGCGGCATGCCTCCGGCAAAAACGCCGATTTGCCACGGCGCGGCCGGCGCCGGAGTGGTGCGTGCGTCCTCCATCTGAGGCGCCGCCGCCGGTGGAAGGTTGCTCCAGGTCACCGAGAGCGTCGTGGGCCCCGCCACCGGTTTCTCTTGCGCACGGGCCAGCGTCGCGCCAGCCAGCAGGATGCCCACCAATATCAGCGAAAGTCGCGCCGCGGAACTCCACGCCCGCGGACCGAAGGCGGATACGGTCTCCATCTCTTCGGCGGGCGGCCCCATATGCCGCGTCTCCCACACCGACACCACCGGGAAGAATTTCACGAGCAGGGTGTAAAGAAGCAGAAACGCGGCAAAGGCGGCCGCGGTGATCGACCATTCAATCCAGGTCGGAGTATAGTGGCCCCAACTCTCCGGAACCCGCTGGATGGGCAGGAAGGGGCTGGAAAGCGTCGGCACCACGATGAGGTAACGCTTGGCCCAGGCGCCGGCAATCGCCAGGAACGAAGCCAGCCCCAAGCCCGGCACGGTGAAATGCCGGTAGCGCCTGGGGCCGAGCACCGCCATCATCAGCAGCATCGGGAGAAGCACTCCCACCACCTGAACGGTCCAGAAGTACGGCGCGTAGTCGCCCCTGAACAGCCGGTCGAGCAGCAGTTTCTCGCCGCCCTGAAACTTGTAACCCACCGTCAGGTATTCGTTCACGTTGAAATACAGGTACAACAACGAGAAGGAGAGCAGCAGCAGCCCCAGGTTGCGGAAGTGCACGGGTTCGAGGTATTCCTCCAGGCGCAGCACGCTCCGCAGGATGCACATCGCCAGCACCACCGCGGCGGCGCCCGAATAAATGGCTCCCACCACGAAATACGGCCCAAAGATGCTGCTGTCCCAACCGGGCCGCAGCGTCATCGCGAAGATCCACGACACCACCGTGTGGACCGAGATAGCCAGCGGAATGATCATGACCGCCGTCACCGAAATCGCCTTCTCCAGCAGGCGCCACTCGCCGGGCGTTCCCCTCCACCCCAGCGAAAGAAGCTGGTAGACGCGGCGCCGGAAGCTACCCAGGTTGGCCTCCTCGGCGAGGATTGCCAGGTCCGGCATTAACGGCAGGTAGAAGTAGATCAAGCACCCGGTGAGGTACGTGCTGACGGAAAGCACATCCCAGACAATGGGCGATTGGATCCGCGGGTAGCGGAACAGGTTCAGCGCGCGGTCGGGCCGTCCGAGGTCGATCAGCACCATCGTGCCGCCGATGCACAGGGCCACCACCGTGATGCCTTCCGCCATTCTCGTGATAGGCCGCCGCCAATCCGCGTCGGTGACCCTGAGAATGGCGGAAATCAAGGTCCCTGCATGGCTGATCCCGATAAAGAAAACGAAGTTCGAAATGTACAGGCCCCAGGAAATCTGGTCGCGCATCCCGGTCTCAGCCAGGCCATTGCGCAACTGCAGGCTGTATGCGAGGGCGCCCCATAGAATGACCGCCCCGAGCAGTCCTACCCACGCCCGAAATTTCGGGTTGGACATGTCCAGCGTCTGCATCAGGCTTTTCTCTCGTTCGTTCACATTGCCTCCCTACGCGGAGTTCGCCATGTCGGCGTCGTGCTGGTGTTTTTCCGTGGGTGAAGGATACTTGCGGTTCACCGGCGGCAGGTAGTAGATGCGCGGTTCCGTGCCCAGTTCTTCCATGAGCCGGAATCCCGCGCCCTTGGCCGCGATCTTGGAGAACTGCACCGTGTCTCCTTTGCTGTTGGTGACGGCATCCTCGAATTCGTCCCCGAAGTAGATAGCCCCCATGGTGCAGTGTTCCGCGCAGCCGGGAAGCATGCCCATGCGCATCATTTCCGGGCACAGAATGCACTTCTCGACGACTCCCTTGCGGTGCGGATAGTTGTGCTCGACCGAGTAGGGCTGCGCGAGCTCTTCCGGCGTGTGCGGCGGCTCCGACCAGTTGAACGCCCGCGCCGAATAAGGGCACTGGGCGATGCAGTTGCGGCAGCCGATACAGCGCTCCTGGTCCATCATGACAATGCCGTCGGTGCGCTTGTAGGTGGCTCCTACCGGGCAGCCGCGCACGCACGGCGGGTTGTCGCAGTGCATGCAGGTGCGCGGCAGGAAGTAGGATCCCGCGGCCGAATTATCGGCCACCTCGTAGACCTTGATCCATTCCTGCATCGGCGGCACGAAATGCATCTTGGTGCAGGCCTTGGTGCAGTCCCGGCAACCGTCGCACTTGGCCAGATCGATGACCATCACCCATCGTTGTTTCCCGGGCGCCACCGATCGCGGGGGCAGCTTGGCGTGGAACAGGCGCGCCGCCACAGTCCTCACCACCACCCAGGAGACCAACAACAGGCCCGTGCCCCGGGCCAGAAACTGAATGAAACCGCGCCGCGTGGCTTCCATGCCGTCCCCCTACGGAGTCACCACCAGCTTCATCTTCATATCGTCGTGCCCCTTGCCGCACTTCACCGTGCACTCCACCACGTACTCTCCGGGTTCGGAAGGCGCTACTACCGGGAATTTCTGGGTCCCCTCCTTCAAACGGAAATTCCAACCGCGGTCCTTCAAAGCGTTGATCGTGAAGGTATGGATGGCTCCGTCCTTTTCATCCCACTCTCCGCCCCTGTGCGCGGTGATCCGCAGGACCGCCACTTCGTTCACCTTCATGGTGATCACCGGATCTTTCATTTTCGGGATCTTGAACCGGTTGTCCGAGTCGGCGGTGATGTCGATGATTCGCGGGCCGACGTCTCCGGCCCGAACGACCATCACCCCGCAAGACGCCACGCAAGCCGCGGCGAGAACGATATGGATAGCGCGATGCATTGATTTCTCCTTTGCTTTAGAACCTGTAGTCCAGCGATAACGACAAAATGTTTACGTGATATCCGGGCACATTGGCCCCCAGGAATATGGAGGTATTCGTTTTGGAATCGAGCGGAACCATGTACGGAGTCATGACGGCCGTCTGGAAGTCCGCCCGGTCGTAGCGCTCGAGGCGGTATTCCGCCCGGCAGAATACGCTACTGGTCAGCCTGTACCGCACCGCGGCGGTCACGGTGTGGAACCGGGTGCCGGTCTCCGGATAATCCTGTATGGCGGTTACCAGGAAGCCCGCCAGTTGTGGGTTGCCGAGTGTCCGGTTGAGGATATTCCCCTTGGCCATCGACAAGCTGTAGAGGCCGTCGAATGTGAGCTTCCTTCGCAGCCCGGCTACACTGACGCCCCCCCCAACGGTGTTGACGCCATCCCGAATGTAACTCTCCCAATCGTTATTGGACGTGTCGTTGGCCGGGTTGCTGCCGCTTGGTCCGGAATACTGGCGCGAGCGTTGATCGGTCTTATACGTTTCGTAGGCGTAATTAGCCACGAGTGATACGTTGGCGCTTACCGTATAGCTTCCATCGATGGTCGATGCCCCGCTGCGGTTGCCCAGCATTCCGTAAATGGTGTCGTTGTAGCGGTCCTGCTCGTTTTCGTAGGACGCCGTCAGTTCGAGGCGGTCCGTGGGATCGACCTCCAGCAGCGCATCGGCCTTGTAGAGCGTGCGCGCCGCCTCGTCAAACAGTTCCCAGCCCGCCGGCATCGGCACGGCGGTCGCGCCCTCCCCCTGTGGATCCAGCAGGTCTATATTGCGGCTGAGGTCGTAATTCTGCGGATCGCGCTGAGCCAGCCGGTAGGAACCTCGGAAGAAGATCCACTTCTTGGGGTTGAGATCGAGCGTCACCGAACCGGTATGCTCTTGCGATTTGGCTACATCGCGATATTGACGGTCCAGGTTCTCGAAGTTATACCCCAACGTGAGGGCGTCGCCTTTGTGAAGCATCCAGGTGGCGTCCACGCCCATGTCCTGCCGGTTGAAGGAATACGGCAGGCTCTGCCGGGCCAGTGCGTTGACGCTGCTATCGGTCTGCACGTAGCTCTGGAACAGCAGGCTGGGTGTGTCGTTGATGTAATCGTAATCGCGGTATCGCACCGTGACCAGGAGATTCTTGACCGGATGGCTGGCCAGCGTGTAGTTCATCGCCAGGCGCGTCTTTTTTCCGTTCAGGCTGGTGGCCGGAAGCGGCGCCACGCCGGTCACGGCCGTGTTGACCGTGTAGGGCAGGAATGCCGAGTTCTGCCGCATCCACTCCGGCGAAAAGTACGCCATGAGGCGCGTGGAAGCCGAGAGATTCACCGCGCCGGCGAATTCCAGCGATTGCGCCGTGTTGTCCGGGTATAGGGCGATTTGGCCCTGCGACGAATTGCTGACCGCATTGACGCTGTTAAACGGGTTTTGCCACTGCAGCGCCGGCGCTTGGTTGTTGAAGATCGAAGCCGAGTAGCCCGCCTGAAATCCGCCGCGGCTGTTGCCGTATTCCACTCCCGCTTTGAGCTCGTCGGTCCGGTAGTCGGTTGGCTCGGGCAGTTCCAGCATATTGGAGGAGTTGAGCAGCGAGCCGAACGGGCGATAGCCGCTCTCCTTTTCGTGCGAGTACTGCAGGAACAGCATCCAGGCGCCATTGGGCGTGTAGGTGAACCGGCCGCCGCCGAGCTGCCGCCTCGATGCGGTGTCTGCCCCCGTGGCGAACTGCAGCATGGCGGGCAGGCTCGCCGGACTGCTAATGAGATTGTTGCGCACAGCGGTCGGGATAGTGAACACTCCCGGGCTGCCGGGCGTGAACAGTGTAACCGTCGAGTTGCTGAATTCGTGCGGCGTGGAGTCCCAGTCGAATTCGAATTTGAATTTGCCGGTATCGCCAAAGGTCACCCGGAAACGCTGGTCTTTCTGCAGGCTGTCGCGCGTCTGTACGGTCAGATAGTAGTTTCCCTGGAACAGGTGATCCAGGCTGGTTTGAAAGTCCTGCACGAAAAAGCCCGGATGGAGATCGCGGTACTGGTTGAATTGGGAAGAATTATGATCGCCGGCCAGCGCGCGCACCCCGATTTCGAGGTCCCCGCGCTCCGGGGCTGTTTCCTGGGCGTGCAGAACCGGCTTCAGCAGAAGGGCCAACGGCAGAAGCAGGATTGGTTGGAAGCGGCGTCCAAGAATTCTGGTTGTATGCAAGTTCATTGGATGCTCCTTCAGCGTTGGAACCTGCTGCCCGACGGGTGGTTCGACCCATGAATCTGGGAGTGGCAGTTCGTGCATCCCCGATTGAAGACGTAACGCTCTGTGGCAAGGTGAGGCTGGCCCGGATGGCCGGTCGAGTCGTGGCACTCCTGGCACAAGCGCGGCGGGCTGACCTTCAGCAACTGCGGCTGCGTGGAGCCGTGCGGCTCATGGCAGTTCAGGCAGTTCTCCATCACCGGCGGATGCTCCCACAGAAAGGGCCCGCGCCGCTCCGGGTGGCACTTGTAGCAGGTTTCGTTGACCGAGGCCGCCACCAGCAGGTTCGGGTTCGGGCTGCCGTGCGGATTATGGCAGCTCGTGCAACCCATCTCGCCTTCGCGCAGCGGCATGTGCGACGACCGCTGAAGCTGCGCGCGCCGCATGGGGTGGCATTCCAGGCAGACCTCCATCTGCATGCGCTTCGGAAACAGCGTATTGCCGGTCAGCGGTTCCTTGAATGCGGCTGTCGCCGGCGCTGCCGGGCGGTTCTGGTGAACCTGGTGGCACGTCATGCAAGACAGTCCCCGCGCTTCGTGCGCGCTGCCTTTCCAGAACAGCCGGCCGCCCCTTTCGTGGCATTGCAGGCAGCGGGCGGTCTGCTCGCTGGCCGAAAGCGGCGAGTCCTTGCCCAGGCGCAGAATGAACTGGCCGCTCGGCGGCCCCGCATAGACCTGCCCCTGCGCGCGTGCGCGATCGTGCTCCCGCGCCGCCTCGACGTGCTCCCGCCCCGGACCATGACAGGCTTCGCATCCCTGCTTCTCCAGTTCATTTCTGGGAGCATCGAAAAAGACCTTCGCCATCTTCGTGGCGGCAAATCTCCGATACCCCTGCTTATGGCACTCCTCGCAGGTGTTGCTCCCTACATATGCGGATCCATCCGCAACCTGTCCCCATGCGCTGAGCGCCAAGCCCGGCAGCCACGCCAGCAGGAATAGCGATTTCATCAGCGCAGGGATAGCACGTTGGTAACCACCACAACACGCCCCGCGCGAGGCCATCCATCCCACTGCTGGAATCGAGCGCTCCCAAACACGGCCCGGTCGGTTTACGGACTTGCCTGTCCGAATTCCGTACAACCTGTACGATCTCGATACGGACAATGGGGTGGGACAGGCCATCGGGTTTCGTGGTCTGTCATGGCTCGCTCAAGTACGGCAGCCTGACAGACGACAAGAACCGATCCCTGTCCCACCTCTGATTACTTCGAATCGTTCAGGAAACTGGTCAGGTTGCCGAGGTCCGTGCCTTCCAGAGTCGGCCAGGCAACGCCCAATTGCTGGGCGCGGGCCCACATTCCGGGCCCGTGATTCCATAGCGTGCTGGCCAGCGAAACGGGAGTGAAGACGTCGGCGTTGGGTTTGAGCCGCGGGCCCTGTTGCGTGCCTTCGGCTTTGGTGCCGTGGCACCGCGCGCATCCCCGCGCGGCGAACACACGTCCGCCCAACAATCCGGAGCCCGACGGCTCGAAATACTGCAAGCTAATCAGGAACGTCTGCACGTCCTTGATTTCTTCGCCATCCAGTGCAGGTATCACCGTGGAAACCTGGCGGGCCCGCGCCAGCATGGCTGGAGCATGATTCCACAAGACCGTCGCAAAGCGCGCCGTGCTGTGCGGAAGGTCGAGGTCGGGACCGAGCTCCGGCCCGATCTTGCCGCCTTCCCCGCTCACTGAATGACATTGGATGCACTTCTCCTGGAACACCTTCCATCCATGCTCGGCGCTCCCGCGGAGCACACTCTCCGAGGGCGTGTCGAACCCAGCCCGTCCCTGGCCGCCGCTCACGTAGGCGATCAGGTGGTTCATCTCCTCCCCCTGGAACTCGGGCCACCCGCCCAGCTTGCTGGAGATCGGCCCGACCATTCGCTGCGCGTGGTTCCACATGGCTCGTACCCAGGCGACGTCATCCCCGCTGGCCGCCACCTCCGAAAGTTCCGGCGCGGTATGACCGCCCTCGCCGTGTACCGCATGGCACTGCACGCAGCCCTTGATCGAGAATACGAGCTCGCCGGCGCGGGCGTCACCGGGATGATCGGCCGTCGCTGCCTGGTACAAGAACGAGAGGATGTGGGCCATCTCCTGCTGATCGAGCTGCGGCGGCGTGACACCGCGCATGCGGTTCCACATGGCCGGTGAATGGTTCCACAAGACGGTTGCCAGCCATCCCATGGCCGGCCTGCCGGGGTGAATCGTCCCCAGATCGGGTCCCACGTGCCCTCCCTTGCCGTTCACCGCATGGCACACCGAGCACCGCTTTCCCCCGAAAAACAGTTCCGCGCCTTTTTCCGGGACGCCCACCACATACAGCGCGTGCCTTGTCACCGGAGAACGGTACTCGGAGATCAGGTTGGTCACCAGTAACCCTATGGCGACAAAGGCCGCGAGGATCCAAAGCAGGAATTGTCCCGGTCTACTCAACGCCACCATACACCCCATTGGAGCACGTAGAGCGCCATACCTCACCTCTCACAACTCGTACTGCCGCAATTTCCGGTACAGTGTATCGCGCGAGATGCCCAGCAGCGCCGCCGCTTTGCTGCGGTTGCCGGCCGACGCATGCAAGGCCCGCCGCACGGTCAGACGCTCCATTTCCTCCATCGAGAGTGATTCGCCCGCGCTTTGTCCCGCCATGCCAGGCGTCCCCGCTCCCAGCAGCGGCCGAAGGTCCTTATCGGTGATGACCTGCGGATTCTCGGCGGAGATTGCGCTGGCGCTTTCCAGGAGGCTCTCCAACTCGCGCACATTTCCCGGGAAAGAATAGGCCAGCAGAAGTTCGAGCGCGGAACGCGAAAGCGAAATCTCCCGGCCGTAGCGCCGTGAAAGCCGTCCCGTAAAATGCTGGGCCAGCACCAGGATATCCTCGGGACGAGTGCGCAGCGCGGGCATTTCCAACACAACGGTGGCGATTCGGAAGTACAGGTCCTCGCGCATCAATCCCGAGCGCAGTTCCGTCAGACTCCGGTTGGTGGCGGCAATGAGCCGAACGTCCACCTGTACAGCCCGTGTGCTGCCTATGGGCCGCAGTTCGCCTTCCTGCAATACACGAAGTAACTTCACCTGGATATCCTTCGGCATTTCGCCAATCTCATCCAGGAATATGCTGCCGCTGGATGCTGCCGAGAAAAGGCCTGGCGCATCGGCGTAAGCACCGGTAAAAGCACCCTTGCGGAAACCAAACAGCTCGCTTTCCGCCAATTCGCGCGGCAGGGCGCCGCAGTTGACGGGCACAAAGGGCATGCGGGCACGTGGGCTGGCAGCGTGGATGGCGCGCGCGAGCATCTCCTTGCCGGTTCCGGTCTCGCCCAGCAGCAGCACCGGGACGACGCTTCCAGCCGCAAGACGGGCGCGTTCGAGAACGCGCTCCATGGCCGGCGAGAGGCTTACGATGTTCTCGAAGCAGGGGTGGCGTTCCAGATTCTTCTCCAGTTGGGCGACCCGCTCGCGCAGTTCAATCACCTCCGTCAGGCGGCCAATCTTCTTGCGCACGGCCTCATAGTCGAACGGCTTGGTGACGTAGTCTTCGGCTCCGCGCTTGATCGCATCCACGGCGGTCTCGATGGTGCCGTATCCGGTCATAATGATCACGCTGAGGTCGGGATTACGGCGGCGGAGTTCGTCGGTAAGAGTAAGTCCATCGGTGACCGGCATGATGAGGTCGACCAGAGCCAGCGAAATGCCGGGGTTGGCCTGTTGGATTGAGAGGGCCTCGGCGGCGGATAGTGCGACCTCCACCGAGTACCCTTCGCGAGCCAGGAACTCCTTGAGCGTCGATGCCAAGCTGGCATCGTCGTCCACCACGAGAATCGAGGCGCCGCGCGTTTCCGTTCCAGTCTTCACAGCTTCACCTTGAGGCTCACCGGCTGCACACCGGCCAGCGGAAAATCCACGTAGACGGTGGTGCCTTCTCCGGCATGGCTTTCGAGTTCAATCGTTCCACTATGTTCGAGGACCACATTCTTCGCCATCGCGAGGCCCAGACCGGTGCCCTTGCCAGGCTCCTTGGTCGTGAAGAAAGGCTCGAACAGGCGCTCCCGGCAGGCGGCGCTGATGCCGCAACCGTTATCTTTTACCACGAATCCGATGCGGCCGGCGGAGGTTTGCCGGCAGAAGACCCGGATCTCTCCGCCTGGCAACACCGCATCCAGGGCATTACTGAGAAGGGTCAGCAGGAGGCTTTCCAGAAGGTTTCGATCGGCGAGAACCATGCGTCCACGGCCCAGCGAAACATCCACCGAGAGCGCGACGCGCTTCGCCCGGAGCGCGGGCAGAAAGAAATCGGTCACCGATTCGACCACCGAAGCGACATCTTGCGGCGACTTCTGCATCGATGCCGCACGAGTGAACTCCAAAAGCTGCCGCACGAAATGGCTGCAGAAGTTCAGGCCTTCTTCCAGGCGCGCGGCATCCGCTGCCAGTGCGTCCTCCTTCATCCGTTGGCGCATCATCTGGACTCGGATCAGGAGTGCGGTGAGGGGAGAATTCAGATGATGCGCGGTCCCTGCGGCCATTTTGCCCATACTGGTGAGCTTTTCGATTTCCAGCATGCGCTGCCGCCAGCGGACACGCTCGCGAATATCGGAAGTGACTTCCAGAAAAAACAGCGGACCGGCTGACTCGCGGAATGGAAGAAGGCTGAGTTGAACTTCAAAGGCTTCGCCATCCTTGGGTTGCCGCATGGTTTCCACGTCCAATATCGGCTCTCCGCGCTCCACTCGCCCGATGAAGTCCTCTAACTCGCCCGTCTTGGCCTGCGGAATCACTGGAAGGCGGCTGCCGCAGACCTCGTCCTTTCCATAGCCGTACATGCGCTCGGCCGATGCATTCCACTCCAGCACGCGGCGGCTGGAGTCGTAGAGGATCACAGCGCCCGGGAAGACTTCGAGCAATCCTCGATAGCGCTCGCGAGATCGCCGGAGTTCCTCCTCGCTTTTCCTCCTCTGGCGCAACACAAACCAGGCGGCCCAAAACGCCAGCAGGAGCGAAGAGGCGATGCCGCGCGTGATGTAAAGATAGTGAAGCGTGACATAGTTCGCATATCGAAAGAACCGGTTTTCCACGACCTCCCACGCGGCGAACACCGCCGAAACAAGAGTGATGCAGGACAGCGTGAGAGTCGCCCAGAACCAACGCTTTTCCGGCATAAGTTCGTCGACAGGCCAACTCTTGAGTTGCCCATCTTATCATCAACTGCGAACAACCGTGAATTTTCGGCAGCGATAGTAACTCTCCTACTCTCTGTGACCGGCGGCCAACCGCATCCCGTGCGTGTCCTATGCGCGGACACTGTCCGGTTTTCGGACAGTCGAGAGAGCCGCTCTCCATTCCCGTGGCCTCCATCCGGTGTTGATGGCACAGCAATCCGGGGCGGTCGCCCGGTTTGGCCAATGAAGTGCTAAACCCGACCCCATGGTTCGCAGGACCGCCGCCGGACATCGCTTGTTGATGTGGCCGGCAATCGCCGTCAGTACCTCTGTGCTCCTGGCGGGAGGGCTCATTTCGCGCCACAACGGCCAAAACCGGTGGTCGATTTTCATGGTGGGGGATCCTGGCAAAGGCGCGCGCCTGTTCTTCGACAAAGAAGGCTGCGCACAGTGCCACTCCGTCAACGGAACCGGCGCGGGACGGGCGCCCGACCTCGGTTCGACCGGCACTCCCTACGCGAGCATCAACCAACTGGTCAGCGCCATTTGGAACCATGCTCCACAGATGTGGGAACGGATGCGGACCGAAGGTAGGGCCTATCCTCAACTCACCAGCGAGGACATGGCACACCTGTTCGCGTTTCTGTGCACAGCGCGTTACCTGGACGAACCAGGCGATGAAAACAAGGGCCGTGCTATCTTCCGCGATAAAGGGTGCGTACTTTGCCACTCCATCGGCGGCGTAGGGGGCGAAGGCGGGCCCGATCTGTCGAACCTTGCCCTGGAGACGCCCATCTCGTGGGCGCAGTCAATGTGGAATCATGCGCCGGCAATGCAGAAGACCGGCCGGCGGATCGGCCTTTCCTGGCCACGCTTTGCAGGTCGGGAAATGAACGATCTGCTCTCATATCTCCGGGCGAATTCGAAGACCCCGCGGCGCGCGGCGCAACTGCTGCCGGCCGACCCCGATCACGGATCGAAGCTCTTCCGAAGCAAATTCTGCATCACGTGTCACGCCGTTCAGGGAAAGGGCGGACACGCCGGACCGGAGCTCGGTGCTCACCAGGCTCTCACCATCGCCGAGTTCTCCGGCATCATGTGGAATCACTCGCCTGATATGTGGCGCACGCCTGATCCGCAGCCGATTCCGTTCGCCTTGCAGACGGAACTCCTGGCCACTACTCCTCTCCCCCCGCCGCGCGCTCAGGATGCCCTGATGCTGGGGGCACGGCCGACCCTGGATGGCAGGGAAATCGCCGACCTGGTGGCGTTTCTTTCCAGGCTTCGATATTTCGAACCCCTCGGCTCGGCACAGGCCGGTCAGACCGTATTTGCCCACCGCGGCTGTCAGGACTGTCACGGCTCAACGGCCGAAGGAGGCAAATCGGGACCAGGATTACGCGGCCGCGGCGTTCCCACCACGGCTATAACCCTGGCGACGGCGCTCTGGCAACACGGTCCCAGGATGTACCAGCGCATTCAGGGATTGGGCCGGCGCTGGCCCCGGCTGGAAGTAAGCGATGTCGGCGATATCGCCGCGTTCTTGAACTCTCCGGTGGAGGGCAAGAACTGAACGGGCACCGCACTGAGAGCGTATACCGCCGCTACGACATCGTGGTCGAGGGAGATCTCAAAGCCGCTGGTGAAAAGCTTGCCGCGTACCACATTCAGCAGACTGCAAAGTTGCGGCGGGTAAAATGAGAACCACTACCGCGTCCAGCCGGCGAAATCCAGCAAGTTTTTTCGTTCTATTGGGGTGGGTGGTGGGATTTGAACCCACGGCCACTGGAACCACAATCCAGCGCTCTACCAGCTGAGCTACACCCACCGTGTGAGCGACGCTTCTATGGTATCAAGGCAATGCGGAGGCCGCAAACTTCGCGGCGTCGCCGCACCGCTCACAAACCCGCCTTCTTCCACAGCTCGTCGACGCGCCTCTTTACTTCGGGAGACATCCCGATCACGCCGGGCCAGGGGCGCGTGAAGCCTTCGGTGGGCCATTTGCGCGTCGCGTCGATTCCCATCTTCGAGCCGAAATTCGGCAGGCGGCTGGAATGATCGAGCGAATCCACCGGGCCCAGCGCAAACTCGATGTCGCGCTCGGGATCGATATTGTTCAGGGCTTTCCAGGCCACTTCGCGGACGTTCTGCACGTCCACTTCTTCGTCCACCACCACGATGCACTTCGAAAACATCGCCTGGCCGGTTCCCCAAATGGCGTGCATCACTTTGCGCGCGTGGCCGGGGTAAGACTTGCGCATGGAAACCAGGATCAGGTTATGGAAAACACCCTCGGGCGGCATGGCGATATCGCGCACTTCGGGCAACTGCATGCGCATCAGGGGCAGGAAAATGCGCTCGATGGCTTTGCCCATGAAGTAGTCTTCCATGACCGGCGGACCGACGATGGTGGTGGCGTAAATGGGCTCTTTGCGCTCGGTCACGCAGGTGACGTGAAAGACCGGGTACTCGTCGGCCAGCGAATAGAAGCCGGTGTGGTCGCCGAAGGGGCCTTCCGTGCGGAGCTCGCCCAGCTCCACGTAGCCTTCCAGCACGATCTCGGCGTTGGCCGGGACCTCCAGGTCGCGGGTTACGCACTTCACCATTTCGACGGGGCTCTGGCGCAGAAAGCCGGCGATCATCATTTCGTCCATGTCGGGCGGCAGCGGCAGAATGGAGGAATACATGGTGGCCGGGTCGGAGCCGATGGCCACCGCCACGTCCATGCGCGTGAGGCCGTGGGACCGCAGGCGGCGATAGTGCTCGGCGCCCTGCTTGTGGGTCTGCCAGTGCATGCCGGCGGTGCGGTCGTCGAAGATCTGCATGCGGTACATGCCGCAGTTGCGTTTTCCGGTGTCGGGGTTTTTCGAGAAGACCAGCGGCAGGGTGATGAAGCGGCCGCCATCCTCCGGCCAGCATTTGAGCACCGGATAATCGAACAGCGAAAACTGGTCCTCGCGGACCACTTCCTGGCAGGCGCCCCTGGAAACCATGCGCGGAAAGAAGGCGCCCATCTCCGCCAGCTTGGGCAGCATTTTGAGCTTGTCGATCAGGCCCTCCGGCATGCGCATCTCCAGGAACTCCACGATGCGGGCGGCAACTTCTTCCACCGACCCAACTTCGAGCGCGATCTCCATCTTGCGCATGGAGGCAAAGGCGTTGATGAGCACCGGCATGCCGTGTCCCTTGGGCTTTTCGAACAGCAGCGCCGGACCGCCGCCTTTCACCGCGCGGTCGGCGAATTCGGTGATTTCAAGAATGGGGTCCACTTCGACCGTGATACGCTTCAGCTCGCCTTTTTCTTCCAGGGCGCGGATGAACTCGCGGAGATCTCGATATGCCATAGGCTATGATTGAGTTTAATACCAGTACCTCCTGAGGAGAAAGAATGTTCAATCGAGTTGCGTTCGTGACGGGTGCGAGCCGCGGCATCGGCCGGGCGATTTCCCTGACGCTTTGCCGGGCCGGTTGCTATATTGTCGTGGCGTCGCCCGAGATCGAAAACAACGAATTGGTGGCGGAAGAGATCCGCGCCTGCAGCGGCGAGGCCATGACCTTAAACCTGGACGTGACGTCGCAGGAATCCATCAAAGACGGCTTCGGCAAGGTGCTGGCCGACAAGACCCGCATCGACGTTCTGGTGAACAACGCGGGCATCACGCGCGATGGCCTGGCGGTGCGGATGAAGCTGGCGGATTGGGAACTGGTGCTCAAAATCAACCTCCAGGGGGCGTTTCTATGCACGCAGCAGGTGCTGCCCTCCATGATGAAGAACCGTTGGGGCCGCATCATCAACATCGCGTCGGTGGTGGGACAGGCGGGCGCGGCGGGGCAGGCCAATTACGCCGCCTCCAAGGCGGGCCTGATCGGGCTCACCAAGGCTCTGGCGCAGGAGATGGCCTCGCGCAGCATCACCGTGAATGCCATCGCGCCCGGATATGTCGCCACCGACATGACCAAGGTGCTGCCGGATGAGGTGAAGCAGAAGATTCTGGCCGGCGTGCCGCTGGGCCGGATGGGAACGCCGGAAGATATCGCCCACGCCGTGAAGTTTCTGGCGAGCGACGAGGCCGGCTACATCACCGGCCACGTGCTGGCGGTCAACGGCGGCATGTACATGTGAACATGTGGGGCAAGCCATCGTTTTTTGTGGCCGTCATGCCTCGCGCATGCACGTATGCTTGACCGACGACGCAAACCGATCGCCGGTCCCACTGTGGTACAGTCTGATGAATCATGAAACTGCGGATTCTAGCGTTATCGCTGCTAGCCGGCGGTGTGACGGTCGCCGCGCTTGCTCAGCCGAAACCACAGGCCCAAGACGAGGAGTACGCCCGCCTCGTCAAGGAATGGACCACCCAGCCGGAATTCATGAGCCCGCTGGTGGATCATCTGCCCAAGGCCGCGGGGGTGCCCACGCCCAAAGACGTGCTTGGATACTATGCCGGCGCGCCCAAGAAGCTGACGCACGTGGCCGATCTGAGCCGCTACTACCGCGCTTTGGCGGCGGCCTCGAAGCGCGTCAAGATTCTTCCGGCGGGAACCACCGACGAAGGCCGCGAGTGCCTGGTGGCCGCGATCTCCGACGAAGAGACCATCCGCGACCTGGATACGTACAAAGGATACCTGGCGAAGCTGGCCGATCCGCGGGGGCTTTCCGCCGAGGAGGCCAAGAGAATTATTGCGCAGGCCAAGCCGATCTACATGCTGACGGGCGGCCTGCACAGCGCCGAGACCGGTCCCCCGGAGATGCTGATGGAACTGGCGTACCGGCTGGTGGCCGACGAATCGCCGCTCTACGAACAGATCCGGCGCAACACCATCGTCATGGTGATCAACGCGGCCGAGCCGGATGGGCGCGACCGCTACGTGGATTGGTATTACCGTTACAAGATCAGCGAGGAGACCGAGGACGACCGCCAGCCCGGGCCGCCTTACTGGGGTAAATACATCTACCACGACAACAACCGCGACATCAACTATTCGCAGATCACCATGCGCAACTGGCTGAAGTTTTACCTCCAGTGGCACCCGCCCATCATGCACGACCTGCACGAATCCGAGCCTTTCCTGTACACCTTCAGCGGACAGGCTCCGCAGAACCCGACGCTCGACCCGATCCTGTACGGCGAGTTGCCCTGGTTCTCGAATTTCGAGATGACGCGCATGATTTCGTTCGGCATGCCGGGAGTGTGGACGCACGCGTTCGTGGATATGTGGTCGCCGGGTTACTTGGGCTTCATGTCGTCGAATCACAACGGCATGCTGCGCATGTACGAGACTTTCGGCAACGGCGGCGCCAACACCATGAAGCGCACGGTGGATGCACCGCCCGGAGCCGGAGCCGAGGGCGCCGGCGGCGGAAGTATGACATCGCGGGAATGGTATCGTCCGTTGCCGCCTTATAAGGAAGTCGTCTGGTCGATGCGCAATAACACCAACTACATGGAGACCGGTGTGCTCTCGGCGCTGGAATTGACCGCCGGCTTCGCCAAGACCGTTCTCGAGAATTTCTATGACAAGAGCCGCAACTCGATCGATTCGGGCAGCAAGCAGGCGCCCTTCGGGTACGTGATGCCGGCGGGCCAGCGCGATATGACGCGCGTCGCCTTCATCGTCAACATACTCCGCCTGCAAGGGATTGAGGTGGGGCGCGCGACGGCGGAAATCAAGCTCAAGGAGGGAACGTTTCCGGCCGGATCGCTGGTGGTGAAATGCAATCAGCCCTATGGACGGCTGGCCAAGATCCTGCTGGAAAAACAGCAGTTTCCCGACTCCAGCCTGCGCACTTACGACGACACGGGCTGGAGCATGGGGCTAATGAGCCAGGCCCAGGTGGTGGAGACGGCCGACGCCGCGGTGCTGGACGTACGCGCGCAACCCGTTGAGCAACTGGAGATCGTGGGAGCCGTGAAGGGCGCCGGCCCGTGGACCGTGGTGCTGCATAACGGCGCGAATGCGCTGGCCACGCTGCGGTATCGCCTGAAAGATCTCACCTACGACTCGCTGGCGCAGCCATTCAAGAGCGACGCCGTGGAGCTGCCGGCGGGCTCCTTGCTGATCCCTTCGAGCGCGCGCGTCACCGGCGAAATCGAGAAGCTGGGCCTGCAGGCCGTGGCGCTGGGCCAGTTGCCGAACGTGCAGAAGCGGCCCGCGGATCCGCCGCGCCTGGCGGTCTACTCGACGTGGGGCAGCACGCAAGACGTGGGATGGGTGCGCTATGCGCTCGATCACTTCGAGTTCGCCTACGACCTGATCTACAAAGAGCGCGTGCGCAAGGGGAATCTGCGAGAGGCCTACGACGTGATCGTGATTCCGAGCCAGGGCCGCGGCGCGAAGTCGCTGGTGTTCGATGTCGAGTCCAAGGGCAGGGCACTGGCGTATACCAAGACGCCCGAGTTTCCCACTATGGGGATGTACGGCGAATCGGCGGACATCACGGGTGGCATGGGCCTCGAAGGCGTGGTGGAGCTTGAGAAATTCGTCAGGGCCGGCGGCGTGCTCATCACGCTGGGCGCGGCGAGCTTTTTCCCGGCGGAGTTTGGCATCACGCGCACGGTGGACGCCGCGCGTCCCTCGGCCCAGTTCTACGCACCCGGACCGGTGGTGGAGGCGGTGATCGAGCAGCCCACGCATCCTGTTTTTTACGGATACCCGGAGAAGACCGTGCCGGTGCGTTATGCCAACGGTCCGCTGCTGCGCGTGCCCACCCAAGACCAATCCAAATGGGTGCTGCTGCAGTATACGGGCACTGATCGGTCGGTACTGAGCGGATTGATGCGAGGCGTGGCGGAAACGCGCGGAAAGCCGGCGATTCTGGATGTGCCGGTGGGACAAGGACGCGTGATCCTGTTCGCGACCAATCCCTGCTACCGCTGGCAGAACCTGGGCGAGTTTAACATGCTGGCCAACGCCATCCTGTATTTCAATCAGTTGCCCAAGAGTCGCGGTAGCGCGGCATCGCAATGAGCGGCGTGGTTCCGTTCCTCCTGGTGGACGTTTTTGCCGGCGAGCCACTCGCGGGCAATCCGCTGGCGGTGGTGCCCGACGCGGAGGTATTAGACACCGGGACGATGGCGCGCATTGCGCGCGAATTCAACCAGTCCGAGACTACCTTCGTCTTGCCGCCGTCCGCGCCCGGCGCCGACTGGCGTTTGCGTTCCTTCACCGCAGCGGGCATCGAAGTCTTCGGGGCAGGGCACAATTCGCTGGGAGCCTGGTGGTGGCTGGCCGAATCGGGCCGGTTGCCCCTGAGCGCTGCTGGGGGAGATTTCGTGCAGGAGATGGGAACGCGCCGGCTGCCGGTCCGCATCGACTGCGACGCCGGGCGGTTGGTGTCGGTGGGGTTGACGCAGACCGCGCCGGTGTTCGGCGGGGTCTACATCGCCCATAAGGAACTGGCGGCTGCGTTGGGGTTGACGGAACGCGAGCTGATCTCGCATGAGATTCCCACGCAGGTGGTCTCCACCGGCGCCGCGCACTTGCTGGTGGCGGTGCGGAACCGCGCCGCCCTGGCGCGGGCGCATCCCGATCTGTCGCGGCTGGCCCACGTGTTGGAGTTCGCGGAGGCCCAGGGCTGTTATTTATTCAGCCTGGATCCGGTAGCGCCCGAAGCCGCCGCGCACACGCGTTTTTTTAATCCGACCGAGGGAATCCCCGAAGACGCGGCCACGGGCAGCGCGGCGGGACCGCTGGCCTGCCATTTGGTTCAGCATGGGCTGGTCAAAGACGGCGCCACGGTGTGGATCGAGCAAGGCCATTCCATGGGGCGGCCGAGCGTGATCGAGGTGCGCCTTGCCGGCGAGCGGGTGCAAGTCTACGGCCAGTGCGTTACGGCCGCTGAAGGCAAGTTGCGCTGGTGAGCGCGGCTCAGCCGGCCGCGGCGCTGGTGGATAAACCCGCCGCCTTGCGGCTGAGGAAACATTCGCGGCAATACACCGGACGGCCCTGTGTCGGTTTGAAGGGCACCGTGGTTTCGCGCCCGCATTGGGAGCAGGTGGTCATGGTTTCGGTTTTGGCAAAACCTCCACCTCCGCCCTGACGCTTGGTCTTGCAAATCTTGCAGCGCTTGGGTTCGTTCTTAAAGTTCTTGTCATGGAAGAAGTGTTGCTCTCCCGCGGTGAAAACAAAATCCGCCCCGCAGTCTACGCACTTCAGTACTCGATCCTGAAACTCCGCCATAGCCTCTGCCCCGTTCACAACGTGGACCGTTGTTGGAAAAAGGGCGGGAATACCATCCCGCCCCCTGTTGCTCAATTACTCAATTTCCCGGCGATTCTTCTTCCGGTTCCGTTTGCGGGCCAGCGCCTGCTTGGCCCGGAGCTTCTCACCCGGTTTCAAGTAGAAAGAATGTCTCTTGACCTCTTTAATGATGTCTTCCTGCTGGACCTTTCTCTTGAAGCGCCGGAGAGCGTTTTCTAAGGTTTCGCCCTCCTGAAGCTTTACTTCAGCCAAACGAAATACACCTCCCAACCCGACCAAAATTCCCATGCGGTGTTTTGGAGTTGCGAAACCCTGCGTCACCTGAAGTGAGCCCGATCCCCAAATTTCCTACACTTCGCACAGTAGGTACTGATATCATAAGTGGTTGATAGGCAAAGTCAAGCTTAAAGTTACAAAGACCTTTCGGCCCAACCCGCCCTTCCAACCTGATTCGCTTTCTTTTCAGAGGTTTACGCTGAAATGGCAAATGTCTTAGCGATTCTGCTGGCGGGCGGCGCCGGCGAGCGCCTGTTTCCGCTCACCCGGGACACCGCCAAACCCGCGGTCCCGTTCGGTGGCGCCTACCGCATTATTGACTTCACCCGGTCCAATTGTATCAATTCCGGCCTGCGCCGTATTTTCGTTCTCACCCAGTACAAATCGCTCGACCTCACCCGTCATATCCGCGACGGCTGGAATATCCTTTCCGCCGAACTGCGCGAATATATCGAGATCATTCCGCCCATGAAGCGCGTGGGCGAGGACTGGTACCTGGGCACGGCCGACGCGGTTTTCCAAAACTTTCAGAGCATCGAAGCCGAAGCTCCCGATCAAACGCTGATCCTGGCAGGCGACCACATCTACAAAATGAACTACCAGGAGATGCTGGACTGGCACCGCCTGCACGACGCCGACATCACCATGGCCACGCTGGGCGTCGCGCCGGAGCAGGCCCACCGTTTCGGCGTCGCGGAGATCGATGCGGATTACCGCATCGTGGGTTTCGAGGAGAAACCCCAGCACGGGAACCCGGCCCGGTCGCGCTTCGACTCCTCCATGGTGAGCGCTTCGATGGGGGTCTACGTCTTCAATACCGAGGTGCTGCTGCGCGCGCTCCACGAAGACGCGGAGAACCCCGATTCCACGCACGATTTCGCCGGCGACGTAATTCCCGCGGTCCTCAAAAAGGCCCGCGTGACGGCCTACGATTTCCGCGACCTGAACGCCAAGCAATCGCGCTACTGGCGCGACGTCGGCACGCTGGACGCCTATTACGAAGCCAACATGGATCTGGTGAACGTGATCCCGGAGTTCAACCTCTACGACCGCCGCTGGCCCATCCGCACAAACGTTACGCAGCAGCCGCCCGCGAAATTCGTCTTCGCGCAGGAAGGCCGGCGCATGGGAGTGGCCATCGATTCGATTGTGAGCGCGGGATCGATCGTCTCCGGCGGACGCGTGCTGCACAGCGTGCTTTCCCCGGGAGTCCGCGTCAACAGTTATTGTGAAGTAGAGTACTCGATTCTGATGCCCGGCGTGGATATTGGCCGCTACAGCCGTATTCGCCGCGCCATCATCAATACCGGCGTGAAGATCCCGGAGTCCAGCGTGATCGGTTTTGACCTGGATGAAGACCGCGCCAGGGGCCACTCTGTCACCGACGGCGGCATCGTCGTGGTGGCGAAATCCTTTTAGGAGCCATGCTTTGACCACCATCATAAAGATCATAGGCCGCGAAGCCCAGTTCCGCGGCGGAAAGGCTTTCCGCCCATGATCAAACTCGTACTGATCCGCCACGGCGAAAGCACGTGGAACCGGGAAAACCGCTTCACCGGCTGGACCGACGTTGATCTTTCCGAGAAGGGCCGCCAGGAAGCCACGGAAGGCGGCCAGGTGCTCAAAGCCGAGGGCTACGCCTTCGACGCGGCGTACACTTCGGTGCTCAAGCGCGCCATCCGCACGCTGTGGATCGTGCTGGATGAAATGGACCTGATGTGGCTTCCGGTCCACCGTTCATGGCGGCTCAACGAGCGCCACTACGGCGCGCTGCAAGGCCTGAACAAGGCCGAGACCGCCGCGAAGTTCGGCGAAGCCCAGGTGAAAGTGTGGCGGCGGAGCTATGATATCCGCCCTCCCGCGCTTACCGCCGCCGACCCGCGCTTTCCCGGCCACGACCCGCGTTACCGCAACCTCAGCCCGGCCGAACTGCCGCTGACGGAGTGCCTCAAGGACACCGTCGCGCGTTTCCTGCCGCTCTGGCACGAGACCATCGCTCCGGCCATCCGCGGGGGTCAAAGGGTGCTGATCGCCGCGCACGGCAACAGCCTGCGCGCGCTGGTCAAGTACCTCGACAACATTTCCGAGGAGGAGATTGTCGAGCTCAACATTCCCACCGGCATGCCGCTGGTGTACGAGCTCGACGACGACTTGAAACCGCTCAACCGCTACTACCTGGGCGACCCGGAAAAAGTGAAAGCCGCGATGGAAGCGGTGGCGGCGCAGGGTAAGAAGAAGTAGCCACGTCAGCCCGCCAGGATTCTCTGCGCCGCCAGCTTCCCCATCCTGATGCAATCGGGAATCCCGATCCCGCTATAAGCGTTCCCCGCCAGATACAGCCCCGGAATCCCAGCCACGCGCGCCTCCAACGCCTCCACGCGTTGCGCGTGGCCCACGGAGTATTGCGCCATCGATCGCGGCCAGCGGGCAATCCTCGCAAATCGCGGCCGCGCGCTGACGCCCGCGATCTCCTGCAACTCCTCGGTGACCGCGGCGATAATGGCATCGTCCGATTCCGCCAGCACCCCGGCGTCTTCCATGCCGCCCAGGAAGCAGCGCGCCACAATCTTTCGCTCGGGCACGCGGTACGAAAACTTGGTCCCCACCCACGTGCAGGCCACCAGGCGGCGCCGCTCTTTCTTGGGCACCAGGAAGCCGAAGCCTTCCGGCGGCTTGGCAAAATCGGCCGCGTCGAACCCCAGCGCCACGGTCATCGACGAACTGTAGGGCACCATGCCCAGCAGTTCCGACGCCCGCGCGTCCACTGTCCCCAGCAGCGCCGAGCCGCTGTGCGCCTCGCACGCCACCACTAGCGTATCGGCTTCCAGCCAGTCGCCATCCATCCTGACGCGGAACCCGCTGCCCGCGCGCTCCACCGTTTCCGCGCGCCCGCGCCGCACTTCGGCTTTGCCTTGGATGGACTCCACCGCAGCGTCCACCATCTGCCCCAGCCCGCCCTTCAGGGTGCGGAACAGGGGCGGAGGCGCGGCCTGCCGGCGGTGCTGCGCGGCCCTGGCGCGCTCCGCCAGCACTCCGCGCGTCAGGCTGCCGTAGCGGTTCGCCAACTCGACGAAGCGCGGCAGCACGCTCCTCACGCTCAACTCGCTGGGGTTGCCGCCATAGATACCGGAGAGCAGCGGCTCGGCCAGATAATCCACGGCTTCGCGGCCGTAATGTTCTTCCACGAACTCGGCCACCGATTCGTCGCCCGGCTTTGGTTTGGGCGCGCGGAACCATTCCAGGCCCATCCGCAGCTTCGTGTCCCAGCTCAAGAGGCCGGTCGTAATCAACGGCAGAATCTTGGTGGGCACCATCATCATCAGGCCGTCGGGCAGCGGAACCAGGCGTCCGTTCTTGCGCACGAAGGTCACCCGCAGATGATCGTTCGAGCCGATCACTTCGCTCGCAAGCCCCAGGTCGGCGATCAATTCGAGCGCCGCCGGCTTGATGGAGAGGAAGCTGTCCGGCCCGGCTTCGAGTGTGCAACCCTCCACGTGCTCGGTCTGGATCACGCCGCCCAGTCGCGGCCGCGATTCCAGAATGGTCGACGCCGCGCCGCCCTTGGCCAGATAGTAAGCCGTCGAGAGGCCCGAGATGCCGCCGCCGATAATGACGACCTTAGGCGCCATGGCTAACCGAAAAAAACAATTTGAGCCGCCGATGAACGCAGATCAACTCCGATGATTTCTTGATCTTCAATCTGCGTTCATCTGCGTTCATCGGCGGCCAGTCCTTCTTACAGGCATCGCTTTGCCACCTCGGCCAGCGCCGCGGTGAAGGTGGCGGATCCGTTGAGCGATTCCGGCCGTTCGAGCGTGATGCCGCGTTCCCGCGCATAGCCGCGGAACAGGATGTCGATGTCGTACAGCACTTCGATGTGGTCGCAGACGAACCCGATTGGGTCCACCACCACGTCGCGGATGCCCGCGGCGGCGTAGCGGTCCAGGCAGGATTCCACGGTCGGGCCCAACCAGCGGTCGTCGGTCATGCCCTGGCTTTGGTACGCGAAATCCCAATCCGCCAGGCCCACCCGCGCCGCCACGGCCGCGGCGGTCGCGCGCGTCTCGCGGTCGTAAGGGTCGCCCGATGCCAGCGCCTTCTCCGGCAGGCTGTGCGCCGTGAAGAGGATCTTTTGGCGCGCGATTTCTTGCCCGGCGATTTCTTGACTCACTGCCAGCGGCCGCAACCGCTCCGCGAAGGCTTCTACCAGCAGCGGTTCGTCGTGAAAGCTCTTGGCCCACACGATCTCCGCCGTCACCCCCAACTTCTGTTTGGCTTCTTCGGTCCGCTTGATGTAGAGCCCCACGCTCAGCTCGGAAAACTGCGGCGCCAGGCACACCGCCGCGATGCGCTCCACGCCCGCGTCGCGCACTTTCTCCATGGTCTCGGCAATCAGCGGATACCAGTTGCGCATGCCGAAGAAGACGGGGATGCCGAGCAGCGTTTCCAGGGCCGCGGCCTGCGCCGCCGTCCATGCTCGCAGCGGCGAAGATCCGCCGATGGCCGCGAGGCGCTGCCGCACTTCTTCGAGGACTTTGGGAGGTGTCGGGCCGGGACGCCCGCCGCGCACGAATTTCAGGTATTCTTCGACATCCTCTACCCGCTCCGGAGCTCCGTGGGCGAGCAGCAGAACCGCCTGCTTCACGGCTTGAATTCCCGCACCATCTCCACTACCGCCTTCACGTTTTCTACGGGAGTCTCCGGCAGAATGCCGTGCCCCAGGTTGAAAATGTGGCCGGGCCGGGTGCCCGTGCGCTTCAGCAGCTCATGCACCTTGGTGCGCAGTTCGTGGAGCGGCGCGAACAGCGCCACCGGGTCCAGATTCCCCTGGATCGCCGAGCGGTAGCTGATGTCCATCCAGGCCTGGTCGATGTTGATGCGCCAGTCCACGCCCATCACATCGCCGCCCGCCGCGTGCAGTTCCTTGAAGAATCCCGAGGCGCCGGTGCCAAAATGAATCACCGGCACGCCGGTCGACCGGATGCGCTCGATCAGCGCCCGCGAATACGGCGCCGCGAACCTTACGTAGTCGTCCGAACCGAGCGCGCCCACCCAGCTATCGAACACCTGGATGGCCCGGGCGCCGGCAGTCACCTGCAGGTGCGCAAATGGCGCCAGCACGTCCACGATCTTCCCCATCAGCCGCCGCCACAGCGTTTCGTCGCTGTACATCAGCTTCTTGGTGCGGATGAAATTGCGCGACGCCCCGCCTTCGATCATGTAGCTCGCCATGGTGAACGGCGCACCCACAAACCCGATCACCGGAACGCGGCCTGCCAGCGACCGCACTACGCTCTGTATGGCCTCTCCCACGTAGCCCAGGTCGTCGGTGTTGGTGGTCGAAAGAGAATCCACGTCGTCGGTCGTGCGCACCGGGTTCGAAATCACCGGCCCTTCGCCCTTCTCGTACTTCAGCTTCAACCCCATGGGCTCGACCGGCAGCAGCAAATCCGCGAAAATGATGGCCGCATCCACGTCCAGTATCTCCACGGGCTGCAAAGTCACGGTCGACGCCAGATCCGGACGTTTACAAATCTCCAGAATTCCGTGCTTGTCGCGAATCTGGCGATACTGCCTCATATAGCGGCCTGCCTGCCGCATGAACCACACCGGCCGCACGTCCGTGGGCCGGCGCCGGCAGGCGTCTAAAAATCGGCTTGTCATCGGAGCCGCGCGCATGGCTGATCCATCCTGTCTTTCGTCAGAAACGCACCTCAAGTTCGCTGGACTGGGCTCGGTAGCCCGTCTGGCCTCGGCTGCTGCTTACCCGTCGGAGACATTCCGGCCGGGTCGCGGCCGGAGCCGCCAACAAAAACAAAACTATCACAATTTGTTTGGTTTGTGGGCTATTTTTCGGCCCGGCTGCGAGATTTTTTCGCCCGTTTTATCAAAAAGTCGATCCGGCTGTCCGCGTCCGGGGCCTTATCCCGCTCAAAATGCAGTTCCGGGACCCGCCGCAGGCTCAACCGGCCGGCCAGTTCGTGCCGCAAATACCCCTGCGCATGGTCCAGCGCCGTCATCGATTCGTGCTGCTCCCGTTCCGTTCCCCGTGCCGCCACCCGGATATTCGCGTGCCGCCCGTCCAGGCTGACGTGCACGTCCGTCACTTCCACCGCCAGCAGCCGTGGATCGTCCGTCTCAAATCCGATGATCTCGGATAACTCCTCCCGCACCGCCTCGGAAACCCGCAATGCCCGCCGCTCGTCCATATCAAACTTAAAGCCCCGGCCCTCTGTCCTGGCGGGCCCAACCTCAACTCACTTTGGGCATGCTAAAGCATGCCCCGCCAAACACTGATCTCTGCAAGTGGTGGGGCATGCTTTAGCTTGCCCGCCTGGTTCCGTAGCCTGCCTTCCTACGCCAGCCATTCCACGGTTGCCCCGGTCAGTTCCGAGCCCAGCAAAGCCGCCGCTTCGTCCTCGACGCCGCGCAGCACTTTTTCTGCATGGACCCGGTCCCCAGAAACCGTCACCGCCGCTATCGCCGACCGCTGCCACAACTCCTGGTATTCGATCTCCGCCACCGCCACGTTGAACTTGTGGCGCAGCCGGTCCTTCAGGCTCTCCACCACGTGCCGCTTCTCTTTGAGGGAGTGCGCGTTCTCCAGCCGCAGTTCCAGGGTTACGACGCCGATGGCAGCCATGTCGTCAGGCGGCTTCGTTGGCGACGCGCTCCGTCTTGAAGGCTTCCATGATGTCGCCCTGCTTGACGTCTCCGTAGTTTTCCAGCGTAATGCCGCACTCCATCCCGCTCTTCACCTCGCTGACGTCGTCTTTGAAGCGCCGCAGCGAACCGATTTTCCCGGTGTGAACCACCACGTTGTCGCGCAGCAGCCGCACTTCCGAATCGCGCGTGATGGCGCCATCCAGCACGATGCAGCCCGCCACGTTGCCCACTTTGGTGATGCGGAACGTATCCCGCACTTCCGCTTTGCCGCGGTAGACTTCCTTGTACACCGGCGACAGCAGTCCGGTCATCGCCAGCTTGATCTCGTCCGTCAGGTTGTAAATGATGGTGTGCAGGCGCACATCCACTTTCTCCTGCTCCGCCAGCGCCGCGGCGTTGCGCTCCGGCCGCACGTTGAACCCGATGATAATCGCGTTCGACGCCGATGCCAGCAGCACGTCCGATTCGTTGATGGCGCCCACGCCCGAGTGAATCACCCGGACCTTCACCTTTTCGTTCGAGAGCTTCTGCAGCGATTCGGTCAGCACCTCGGCCGATCCGCCCACGTCCGTCTTGATGATGATGGGCAGTTCCTTCACTTCGCCGGCCTGCATCTGCAGGTGCAGTTGTTCCAGCGTCAGGCGGCTGGATTTCGCCAGCGACTGCTCGCGCATCTTCTGGTCGCGGAATCCGACGATCTGTTTGGCCTTGGCGGTGTCCGTCACCACCTGGAAATCGTCGCCCGCTTCCGGCATGGAATCGAGACCCAGCACTTCCACCGGCGTCGAAGGTTCCGCCTTGCGGATCTGCGCGCCGCGGTCGTTCTGCATGGCGCGCACCTTGCCGAATACCGCGCCGCAGATGAAGAAATCTCCCACCGACAGCGTGCCGTTGCGCACCAGCACGGTCGCCACCGGTCCGCGCCCGCGGTCCAGTTGCGCTTCAATCACCGTGCCCATGGCCGGCCGGTTCGGGTTGGCCTTCAGGTCCTGCAGGTCGGCCACCAGCAGAATCATCTCGAGCAACAGCGGCAGGCCCTGCTGGGTGCGCGCCGAAACCGGCACCATCACCACGTCGCCGCCCCAATCTTCTGCCAGCAGGCCGCGGTCGGCCAATTGCTGTTTAATGCGCTCGGGCTGGGCGTCGGCCTTGTCGATCTTGTTGATCGCCACGATGATCGGAACCTTGGCCGCCCTGGCGTGGTCGATGGCTTCGAGCGTCTGCGGCATCACGCCGTCGTCCGCCGCCACCACCAGAATCACGATATCCGTTACTTTCGCGCCGCGGGCGCGCATGCGCGTGAAGGCCTCGTGGCCCGGCGTGTCGATGAACACGATCTTCTTGCCGTTCATCTCCACCTGGTACGCGCCGATGTGCTGAGTGATCCCGCCGGCTTCGCGCGCCGCCACGTTGGCTTCGCGGATGGCGTCCAGCAGCGACGTCTTTCCATGGTCCACGTGCCCCATGATGGTCACCACCGGCGCGCGCTTGTGCAGGTCCTTGGTTTCCTCGGCTTCTTCCACCGCCTGCATGGCTTCTGTTTCGTAACTCACGGTCGCGGTGGAAGCGCCGAATTCGCGCGCCACTTCCGTTGCCAGCTTCGAATCCAGTGTCTGGTTGATGGTCGCAAAGATACTGCGGTCCATCAGCTTCTTCATCACCAGGGCGGCCTTCACATCCAGCTTTTCGCAAAGCTCCTTTACCGTGATGCCTTCCGAAATGGTGATCTCGCGATTGATGGGCGGAGGACCGGCTTCCACCTGGCGGCGGGCCGGCCGCAGCATCCGCTCCTGTTCCTGGCGCTCCCTGGGCTGCGGGCGCGAGGGACGTTTGTCGCCGGGGCGTCCGCGTGGTTGCTCCATCGGAGGGGGCGCCAGGCCCGGCTCCATCCGGCCTCGCGAGGTCGGATGCTGGGGCCTTGGTCCGGCTGGACGTACGCCCGGAGTAACGGGGCGCACACCCGTTTTGGCCACCATGGGCTGTCCCGGCCGGATCGGTCCGCGATAGATCGGTTGGCCCGGCACCGGCGAGCTGGGCTGTCTCGGAACACCCGGGTGCGGAGATGCGGGCAGCGCGGGCATGGCCGGTCTCGGCGTGCCCAGCTTGGCCACCAGGTCCGGACGCGGTGGAACCACCGGCCGTGCCGCGGGCTGTCCGACTAATGTCCGTGCGGTGGTCAAAGGCATCGAACCACCCGTTGCGGCCGCAGGCTCAGGCGCCGGCGCGGATGCTAAAGCGCCCGGCCCAGGCGTTCCTGCCGCCCTCGGCCGGCCTGCTACTACGGGTCTGGCCGCCATCCCGGGCATTGCCGCGCCCGGACCGGAAATACGTGTTCCTTCCCCCGGCGCCGTGGGAAATGGTTGGCGCGGGCCCGAGAGAATCTGTCCTGGACGCGGAGAGGAAGCCGCGGGTCCGGGCAACGGTTTCGCGGCCGGAATCGCCGGACGTCCCGGCGCAATCACGGCCGCGGGCGGCGCTTGGGGCGGCGGCGGAGCCGGCGCCGCCCGCGGGCCTTCCGGCCGCGGCACGGTCGTTCCTACGCCCGCTACCGGCGGATGGATCGGCCTGCCAAGGGCCAGCGGCGGCCGGATGGGCGCCGCGCTTCCCGGTGTCGCCCTCAGCTCCTCCACTGCCGTCTGGCCGGCCGCTTGGGCCGCCGGCGCTTCGTGCACGGCGGTCTCAATGTGTGCGTGTGGGGCCAGGGCCGCCGGCGCCTCCGCCGTTTCCATGATTTCCGTTGGCGCCGCGCTTTCTTGAGCCGGCTCGCGTTCCGCCTCGGTTTCCGCCGGTGTGTCGAAACCGTAGAGACGACGCAGCTTTATCGCTACGTCTTCATCGATCGAGCTGGAGTGCGTCTTTTTTTCCGTTACGCCGAGTTCGGGTAGCCGGTCCAGGATCTCGTGGGCCTTGACTTCCAACTCCCTTGCCAGCTCGTTGATTCGAATCTTCTTCATAGAGAAAACTATCTGCTTCTACCGCTTCTTCCGCCGCACAGGCGGTACTTCCCTGTCACAGGCACCGTGGCAGCCTTACTCGCCGCTTTCAGCCGGGGCGCCCTCGTCCGGTTCGGTCCCTTCCGGGCCGTGACCTTCCGACGGATTGTGAGTGGGGGAACCCGCGTCTCCTATCGTACCAAACTGCTCCGCCGCCACTTCCACTTCCGGCGAAGCCGCTTCGTCGGCCGCGGTCTCTGCTTCCGCCGCCGACTCTGCTTCCACTGCGCTCTCTGCTTCCACCGCAGTCTCTGCTTCCACCGCCGTCTCTGCTTCCACCGCCGTCTCTGCTTCCACCGCCGCCTCGGCCGCGGCTTCCACCGCCTCGGCCGCTGGCGGCTCTTCGAACTGGCTGTAGTAAGCGTTCACCGCTTCCTGGATGGTCTCCACTACCTGCGGCCCCACGTCCTGGATCTCTTCCAGTTGCTCCGGCGTCATGCTTCCCAGTTGCTCGATGGTGCCAATTCCCGTCTCTACCAGCTTCTCCACCAGTTTCTCGGAAAGCCCGTACTCGATCAGCACCGATACCGGCGCGCCCGGCGCCACCAGCGCTGCCATCTGCGATTCCACTTCCTGCCGCTTCTCTTCTTCGCTCTTGATATCGATCTTCCAGTTCAGCAGCTTGGCCGCGAGGCGCACGTTCTGCCCCTTCTTGCCGATGGCGAGCGAGAGCTGCGAATCGTCCACGATCACTTCCATGTGCTTTTCCAGCGGATCGAGGATCGTAATCCGGCTGACTTTCGCAGGGCTCAGCGCGTGCGTGGCAAACACCACCGCATCGTCGGAATACTCGATGATGTCGATCTTCTCGCCGCGCAACTCGCGGATGATGGACTGCACCCGCATGCCCTTCATGCCCACGCAGGCGCCCACGCTGTCCACGTCGCGGTCGCGGCTCTGCACCGCGATCTTGGTCCGCTCGCCAGCCTCGCGCGCGCAGCCCTTGATGGCCACCGTGCCGTCGTAAATTTCCGGCACTTCCTGTTCGAACAGCCGCATCACCAGCTCCGGCGCCGCGCGCGACACCAGCACGCCGGGGCCCTTGCTCGATTTATCCACCAGGCGAATCACGCAACGGACGCGATCGCTCACGCTGTAGCTTTCCAGGCGCGACTGTTCCTTCTTGGGCAGCTTGGCTTCGGTCTTGCCCAGGTCCAGAATGTAGTCCGGCCCTTCCACCCGCTTGATGGTGCAGTTCACCAGCTCGCCGGTGCGCCCCGAGTATTCGTTGAAAACGGTCTCGCGTTCGGCTTCCCGCACCTTCTGGAAAATCACCTGTTTGGCGGTCTGCGCGGAAATCCGCCCCAGGGCGTCGGTCTTCTTCTGGAGGCGAATTTCAGACCCGACTTCGGCCTCCGGCATGATGCGGCGCGCTTCCGCCAGCGTCATTTCGTGCACCGGGTCTTCCACCGTCTCCACCGCTTTTTTCACGGCATAGAGCTGGATGGCGCCGGTCTTCGGGTCCATGTCCGCCACGTAATCTTCATTGGTGCGGTAATGCTTGCGGGCGGCAATCAGCATCGCGTCCTTGACCGCGTCGAATACGATTTGCGGATCGATGCCTTTTTCCTTGCTCAGTATCTCGATGGATTGAAAAATCGTTTCCAAGGTGCCCTCGTTATCCCAATTGAGTTTTCTGGCTGTATTTCTCCGGCGGGCTTACCACTCGAACTTCAGATTGGCCTTTTGAACCTGGTCGAAGGGAAACCGCATGGTCTGGCCGGGCGCCGTTTCGATCAACACCTGGCCGTCTTCGAAGCCGGCCAGGGCGCCGTCCCAGTTCCGCCGTCCATTCACCGCCTCGCGCAGCGTCACATTGGCCTTCTTCCCCTGAAAGCGCTGGTAATCCTGTGGTTTGAGAAGTTTCCGTTCCAGTCCGGGCGAACTCACTTCGAGTGTGTAGCGTCCCCCCGGCACCACGTCCTCCACGTCCAGAATGGTGCCGACCTGGTGGGACACGGTTTCGCAATCGCCGTGCGTGACGCCTTCGGGTTTATCGATCGAGATGCGCACAAAGCGTTGATTCCCGCCGCCCTTGACTTCCACCTCGACCAATTCGAGCCCTTCGGCATCCGCCACGCGTTGCGCGATTTCCTCGATTTTGGCCGCCATTTGTCCCGACATTCCGCAAATCCCAACAAAAAAGTGGGCTTTCGCCCACTCGCAGGGTTCGACACTCAAACTACATTGTACCGTGTTTGGGAAGGGAGGGGAAGTGCTAGTCTTGCTCCTGCGCGAATCGCTCCTCCAGGCTCATCTTGTATAAGACGGGACTCAGCCTTGACCGCTATCCGCCATTGGCGGATAATAAGAACGAGTGGAGCTGATGGAGACTTCTACCTTTACGAAAGCTGTCAAAGAGGAGTTCGGCCAGTGAAAAAACCGATGTTTGAAGAACTGCTGGGCAGCGTACGCGAAGCCGGGGCAATTCTGCGCGGCCAGCAAAAGCCGTCGCGGCGGACTGTGTTTCGCTCTTCTGGCGTCCGGGTCATTCGCGAACGAACCAGCCTTTCGCAGTCGGAGTTTGCGCAATTGATCGGTGTAAGCGTGAAGACACTGCAAAACTGGGAACAGGACCGGCGACGCCCTACGGGACCGGCAGCCGCACTTTTGAGCATCATGGAGCATGATCCAGCGCTGGCGGTGAAGGCCATTCATCGGATATGAGAATGCTTTCCAAGACCCTAAAGAGCCTTGACGCGCGGAACTGCGAACAATGGCGGGAGTGGCTCGCCAGGCACCACGACACGGAATCCGAGGTGTGGCTGGTGTTCTACAAGCGTCACACGGGGCGCCCATCCATCGCCTACCTGGATGCCGTCGATGAGGCACTGTGTTTCGGCTGGATCGATAGCTTAATCAAGCGCCTGGATGACGATCGGTATGCCAGAAAGTTCACGCCGCGGAAGCCTGACAGCCGATGGTCGGCCGCCAATCGCAAGCGGTTTGCGCAGCTTCAGGCAAGCGGGCGCCTGACGCCGGCTGGATTACAGCGCGCGCCTACCGATCGAAGCCATGCGCCAAGGCCATCTCCGTCGAAGGTCCCGCAGTACATCCAACAAGCGCTCAGGAGCCAGCCAGCGGCGTGGAATTATTTCGAGAGTCTCGCGCCATCATACCGGCGCCTGTACATCGCCTGGATCGATTCCGCCAGGCAACCGGAAACGAAGACCAGGCGGCTGCAAGAGGCCGTCGGCCTGCTCGCGGCGGGCAAGAAACTTGGCTTGAAGTGATGTGGCGGCCAGCAGGATGCTGGAGCCGGAGGCCGCAGTGGCGTCCTGACGCCCGCCCACACTACTTGACCTGCACGTCGCCGCTCGCCGCCGCCAGCTTGCCTTCCAGGGCATCCTGCGCCACCGCGCGCACGGAGTAGGCGCCCGGAGGCGCTTTGAGCGTCATTGCGGCAGTGTAGCCGGTCTTCGCCAACTGCGCGAAAGTCGCCTCCGTGAAATTCAGCTCCAGCTCGCTCCGCTTGCCCGTCACGAAGCCGCCGCGGTTATCCAGGAGAACCGCAACAATGGTCAGTTTCTGTGTCCGCCGTTCCTGCCTGGTCTCGAAACGCAGGCGGTTGACATCCAGGTGCGCGACCATCGTGATGCCCGGCGGCCCCGCCCACTGCTCCCAGGTGAACCAGGCAGGCAAATCCGTGATGGTATCGGAGGCCATCACCTCACTGTCCAGTCTGGACAGCGTGGAGACCGGTGCTGTGGCATTCGCCGAGGGCGCCGTGTAGCCCAACCGGGCCTGTAGCGAATACTGTTTGCCTGCGGCGAGCCGCACTTTCAGGCTGTGAAAACGCCCGTCGGTCGCCACGTCCGAAGGCGCGAAGCCCAGCAAGTACATGGTCTCCGGCACCATACCCAACTCCCGGAAGCCCAACGCCAGATCGTTGTTGTTGTGGTAGAAGGTGCCACCAGTTCCGGCGGCCAGGGCCGCCATTGAGTCGGAAAGCAGGCTCGCCCCCTGAGTAGCTCTCGGCCCCGCGTAGAAAAGCCCCCTGGCGTCCAGAGTGTTGATGACTACTTCCGCGTGCAGCGCCTTGTCCATCAACAGATCCAGGTCGGTCTCCCGTGTGCCGGCGAGGAATCCCGCGGAGGTCAGCAGAATCACGCGCTGTCCCGGCAAGTTCACCATGGCGTCCACCACGTCTCCAATCACGCCCAGTGTGCTCTTCGAGTTAATTAGCGCGCGCTGCCAGATCATCTCGGCCATACTGGTTACCTGCCCTTCTGGACATGGGTGGTGTGAGCAGGCGTAACATTCGGCCAATTTCGCCTGTAGCACCTGGTTGCCCGGGTCCAGGTGAGTGGCGATCTGGTATGCCTCGTAGGGACGGATATGGGGGCACATGTACAGATCGTCGGAGTCCACCTGAGGGGCGGGAGTCACCTTGGCGATCTGCTCGACCAGTTTCGGCACATCGCCGCTGAACTCCGAGCTATTCGACTGTGCGGTAGTAACCACCACCACACTGTCACCCGGCGCCAGGCTGGTCTTGACGAATCGTTCCGCCGCATCTTTGGCCGGCTCCACGGCGGCCGCGTCCATGTGCAGATTGTCGAAGCAGAGCGCCACGAAGCGGGGCCGCGGCGGGCCTTTCGGTTCTGCCGCGCCAGCGGCCACGGCCGGTCCCGTGCCGCCAGCCTCGCCCGGAGGCGTGAAACTTTGCAGCGAGAAAGCCGTGATCGCCTGTTTCTTTCCGGTGTCGTAGATTTCGAAGTCGTCCCGCGTGAGTCCGGCAACCGTGCGGCGCTGCCCGTCGCGAACCACCACCGGAACTTCCACCAGGTCCACCTGGGTGCGCAACGTGACCGGCGAAGGAGGCACGTACGGAACGGTCCGCGCATGCATCTCGTCGGGAGCGATGGACTGGGCCGCCGCCAGGCCGAGACAGGCAAGCGCGGCCGGCGCAGCCAAATACGGGCTCTTGAAGCGGTTCACGCGTCTAAGCTGCGAGAATAGCACGCAGACGCCGCCAACAATCCACCGCCCTCGCGTTTTATGCACAACTTTGTCACACCTGGCCGCCGCTAACTTCAATCCTGCGTTGCCGCAGAAATTTGTTGAAAACCGCCCGTGCGCAGCCGAATCGGCTGGCATTCCGCCCGCCGCCGCGCTACAAGAAGAGAGTCCATTAGGTGGCTGCGCAGCCGGGGTGGCAAATCTCGGGGGAGGTGGTCATCCGGTTGCGCAGGCCTCCTTGGATAACCCCTCTCGCCAACTCCCTTTCATCTCCGGTACACTGTGGAAACAACGCACCCGGAGGTCCTGTCATGCCGATTGTCAAACGCCGCCCGTTCCTGGCCACGCTCTCCGCCATCACCCTCGGCGCGGCCTTGGCCCAACCCGGCGCCGCCCCCAATTCGCAACCCAATCCGTACCGCACCATCGAAAACTTTTTTAAGCTTCCCGAAGGCCGCTCCTGGGGCTCCACCAGCGCGGTCGATCTCGATCGCGACGGCCACATCTGGGTGGCCGAACGCTGCGGCGCCAACTCCTGCGCCGATAGCCCGTTCGCGCCCGTCCTGGAGTTTGATGCCACCGGCAAACTGCTCAAGAGCTTCGGCGCCGGCGTGCTGCTCTTCCCGCATAACCTGGTGGTCGACGGCCATGGCAACATCTGGGTCACCGACGGCCGCGGCCATCAGATCGTCAAGTTCAACCCGGACGGCAAAATCCTGCTCACTCTCGGAAAGAAAGGCGTCCCTGGCGATGGGCCCGATACGTTCAACCAACCCTCCGCCGTGGCCTTCGCTCCCAACGGCGATATCTTCGTCGCCGACGGTCATGGCGGCAACTCCAACGCCCGTGTGGTGAAGTTTTCCAAAGACGGCGCCTTCATTAAAACCTGGGGTAAAAAAGGCACCGCCCCCGGCGAGTTCGATACTCCCCACTGCCTGGCTTTCGATTCCGCCGGCCGCCTGTTTGTGGGCGACCGCGCCAACAACCGCATCCAGATCTTCGACCAGGACGGCAAATTCCTCGACGAGTGGACCCAGTTCAGCCGTCCCAGCGGCCTCTACATCGGCAAGGGTGACATCCTTTATGTCTCCGATTCCGAATCGCGCGAGCGCGACGGTTACGGCCACCACCCCGGCTGGAAGCGCGGCATCCGCGTCGGCAGCGCCAAGACCGGCGTCGTCGCCGCTTTCATCCCAGACACTTTCCCCGACCCCGAGAGCGCCGCCACCAGCGGCTCGGAAGGCATTGCCGCCGATCCCCAAGGCGTCATCTACGGCGCCGAGGTCGGCCAGAAGGACTTGAAGAAGTATGTCAAGTAGGCGCGGAAAAGTCGGCTCCGCCATGGTGCCGCTGGGGCAGTAAATGTCCAAGCGTGATCGTGCGCTGCGCTCGGCCTTCGGATCAAAGCAGATTCGGGCATCAAACTCCCGATTGTGGTATTTTGTAACCTATGCGGCTCTTCAAATGGACCAAGGCCAACGCCTGTTTTGTCCCTGAAATCGATGACGAGCATCGCGCCATCTACCGCGTGGCCGATGAACTGCAACAGTCGCTTACGGTTGCGGCTCCCGAGTTCGAAATTCTCGAAATCCTCCATCGGCTCATCGCCACCGCCGAAGACCATATGCTGCACGAAGAAGGCCTCATGCGCTCGACGCGTTACGACGCCAAGGCCTGGCACCAGCAGCAGCATGACGCGCTTCGCAAGCGCCTCCGCCAGTTTGTCCCGCTGGTCGAAGGCGGCGACCGCCAGGCCGCCCTCGCGTTGATCGAATTCCTTTCCAAGTGGTTGAAAGACCACACGGCCCTTGCCGACCGCATGCTGGGCGCGCACTTGCGCAACCAGGATCGGCTGCACGCGGCGTAGGGTGGGACCGGCCTCCTGGCCGGTCGGACAGGCCAGGAGGCCGGTCCTACTCGTGATACCGTAGGGTCGATGTCTTGCCAGATCGCCTTCGCGCTGGCCGCCGTGCTGGCGCTCGCCGGATGCTCGCCATCCACGGAAACAAAGAAGCAAGAGAAACCCGTCCCGGCGGCCGCCAGCCAGGAGTCCGTGCCGGACGTTTATCGCGTCCAGCTCGACACTTCCAAAGGCTTGATCGATCTCGAAGTTCATCGCGACTGGGCGCCCCGCGGCGCGGATCATTTCTATGAGCTGGTGCACACGGGCTTCTTCGATGGCGCGCGGTTCTTCCGCGTGGTGCGCGATTTCGTGGCGCAGTTCGGCATCAACGGCGATCCGCAAACCAACCAGCTATGGGCCTCCGCCATGCTGCCCGACGATCCGGTGAAAGAGCACAACGTCAAAGGCACCCTGACCTTCGCTATGCGCGGCCCGAATACGCGCTCCACGCAGTTGTTCATCAACCTCTCGGACAATCGGAGGAACCTCGATGGCCATGGCTTCGCGCCCATCGGCAAGGTGACCGCCGGCATGGACGTGGTGGAGAGCCTGTATTCTTTTTACGGCGACATGCCGCCCATGGGGCAGGGGCCCGATCCCGACCTGATCCAGCGGCAGGGCACGTCATATTTGGAAAATCGTTTTCCCCGCCTGGATTTCATCAAAAAAGCTGTGATTCGGTGATATAGTATGGATGGCCCTGCCCCCGATCCGAAGGGGACCAGGAAGTTACCAATACAGGGTCAAACTTGAACGACGCGGCCCGGCGGATTAACCACCCGCCGGGTTTTTTTGTGGCTGGTCCAAGTCCGCGCTGGATGTGGCGGAGCTTCCGAGTCTCCGTGCGATTTGGTGAGATAATGCCGGTGACAAGTGCCGGAGGGCTATGTGGCCTTTATCGAGGAACTGCCCGGCGCCAATACCCACGGTGAAACTCTGGAGGAAGCTCGCGAGAACATCGCTTCATGGCTGAACGGTCACTTGAGGGCGCCGCTGTGATCCGCGAGACCTTCGGGCCTTCCGCGGCATGAAGCGCGCCGATCTCCAGCTTGTATTTCTCGCACGTGTCCCGATAAAGTGGCGCACGCACTCGTGCGTGCTGTGTCGAGACTCCGAACTCGACACTTTGGTGGCGTACCCACAGTCTGTCGGGACTGGGCGTCGGCATGAGCGCCGACGCGGCACGCACGACTGCGTGCGCCACCTCATCACCGTCGCCTCGCAAGGCAGGAGCCTTACGCCATGGTCTTCTGCTCGTGAATCTCCTGCAGGCTCCAGACCCGGATCGGGTCCCGCAACTTCGCCGCCACGGCGTCTGCCGCGGCGCGCGCTCCGCTCATGGTGGTGATGCACGGCACACGATACATTACCGCGCTGCGGCGGATGGCCTTCTCATCATGAAACGCCGGCGCGCCGGCGGTGGTGTAAATGGCCAACTGGACGGCGCCGCCTTTCAGCAGGTCCACCACGTTCGGCCGGCCTTCGTTCACTTTGAGGACGGTCTTGCAAGTTAGGCCGGCGTTGCGCAGCGCCGCGGCCGTGCCGCGCGTCGCCACCAGTCGGAATCCCAGGTCCGCGAACGCTTTGGCCACCTTCACCGCCTCAGGCTTCTGATGGTCGTTCACGCTGATGAACACCGTGCCCTTATCCGGCAGGGGGCTGCCAGCGCTGATCTGCGCCTTCAGAAACGCTTCGCCGAAGTTCACTCCCACGCCCATCACTTCGCCCGTGGAGCGCATCTCCGGACCGAGTGCCGGGTCGACGCCCGGGAATTTGTTGAACGGAAACACCGGCGACTTGACGAAATCCTGCGTGACGGAAAGCTTGCCGCTCCCCAGGTTGTAATCCTTCAGCTTGCGGCCCCACATCAGGCCCACCGCGATCTTGGGAAGCGCCACGCCCGTGGCCTTGCTTACATAGGGGACCGTGCGCGAGGCGCGCGGGTTCACTTCCAGCACATACACCACGCCGTTCTGAATCGCATACTGGACGTTCATCAGCCCGACGACGCGCAGCGCCTTGGCCAGCCGAACGGTATAGTCTTCGATGGTGGCGATGGTTTTCTCCGGCAGCGATTGCGGCGGCAGCACGCAGGAGCTATCGCCCGAATGTACACCGGCCTCTTCGATGTGCTCCATGATCCCGGCGATCAGCACTTCGTCGCCATCCGCCAGCGCGTCCACGTCCACTTCGGTGGCGTCTTCCAGGAAACGGTCGATCAGCACTGGCCGCTCCTGCGAAAATGTCACGGCCTCGCGCATGTACTGTCGCACCATCTCCTCGTCGTAGGCGATCACCATGGCGCGCCCGCCCAGCACGTAGCTGGGCCGCACCAGCACCGGGTAGCCGATGCGCCGCGCCGCTTCGCAAGCTTCCTCCACGCTGGTCGCCGTGCCGTTCGAGGGGCAGGGAATCGCCAGCTCTTCCAGCAGTGTGCCGAAAAGTTTGCGGTCCTCGGCCAGGTCGATATCGGAAGGGTCCGTGCCGATGATGGGCACGCCCAGCCGCTTCAGCGGCAACGCCAGGTTGAGCGGCGTCTGCCCGCCGAACTGCACAATCAGCCCGTCGGGCTTCTCCGTGTCGCAGATGTTGAGGACATTTTCCAGCGTCAGCGGCTCGAAGTAGAGGCGGTCGCTGGTGTCGTAATCGGTCGAGACGGTCTCCGGATTGCAGTTCACCATGATCGATTCGACGCCCATTTCCTGAAGCGCAAACGACGCATGGCAGCAGCAGTAATCGAACTCGATGCCCTGTCCGATGCGGTTCGGCCCGCTGCCCAGGATCATGACCTTCTTGCGGCCGCTGGGGTCGGCCTCGCAGGAGCTTTCGTAGTTGGAATACAGATAAGGAGTGAAGCTTTCGAATTCGGCGGCGCAGGTGTCCACGCGGCTGAAGACCGCGGCCACGCCCAGCTCCTTGCGGCGGTTGCGCACCGCGATTTCGTTGGTGCCCCAGGTCTTGGCCAGTTGCGCGTCGGAGATGCCGTAGCGCTTGGCGCGGCGAAAAACTTCCTTGGCAATGTCCGGCCAGACTTCCTTGGCCAGCTCGCCTTCGAAATCCACCACCTCTTTCATCTGCGCCAGAAACCAGCGGTCGATGGAAGTCAGCTCGTGGATCTCTTCCACGCCGACACCATTGGCCATGGCGAAGCGGATGTAGTTCAGGCGGTCGGGCGTAGGGGTGATCAGTTTTTGCGGGATCAGGTTCTTGTCGAATTTCTCGGAGCCGAATGCTTTGCCCGTTTCCAGGCTGCGCATGCCCTTCCACAGGGCCTGTTTGAAAGTGCGGCCGATAGCCATCACTTCCCCCACCGACTTCATCTGCGTTCCCAGCGTCGGGTCCGCGCCCGGGAATTTCTCGAAGGCCCATCTGGGAATCTTTACCACCACGTAGTCGATGGTCGGCTCGAAGCAGGCCGGCGTTTTGCGCGTGATGTCGTTGCGGATTTCGTCCAGCCGGTAGCCCACCGCCAGTTTCGCCGCGATCTTGGCGATGGGGAACCCGGTGGCCTTCGACGCCAGCGCCGAGCTGCGCGAAACGCGCGGGTTCATCTCGATGATCACCATCCGCCCGTTGGCCGGGTTGATGGCGAATTGCACGTTGGAGCCGCCGGTATCCACGCCGATTTCCCGCAGGCAGCGGATGGCGCCGTCGCGCATCATCTGGTATTCGCGGTCGGTCAAGGTCTGGGCCGGCGCCACCGTGATGGAATCCCCGGTGTGCACTCCCATGGGGTCGAAGTTCTCAATCGAGCAAACAATGATGCAGTTGTCCGCCAGGTCGCGCATCACCTCCAGCTCGAATTCCTTCCACCCGAGCGCGCTCTCTTCGATGAGAACTTCGTGAACCGGCGAGAGCGCGATGCCGCGCTCCAGGATTTCCATCAGCTCTTCCCGGTGGTAGGCGATGCCGCCGCCCGTGCCGCCGAGGGTGAAGCTGGGCCGCAGGATGCACGGGTAGCCGATGCGCTCCGCGAATTCCAAACCGCCCTTCACGCTGTTCACCAGTTGCGATTGGGGCGTTTCCAGTCCGATCTTGCGCATGGCGTCCTTGAAGAGCAGGCGGTCTTCGGCCTTCTTGATGGCGTCGATCTTGGCGCCAATCAACTCCACGCCGTACTTGTCCAGGACCCCGGCCTCGGCCAGTTCTACCGAGAGGTTCAGACCCGTCTGCCCGCCCACCGTCGAGAGTAGCGCATCCGGCCGCTCGCGCCTGATAATTTCCTCGAGGTAGGGCACCGTCAGCGGTTCGACGTAGGTTTTATCCGCGAGGTCGGGGTCGGTCATGATGGTAGCCGGGTTGGAGTTCACCAGCACCACCTGGTAACCGTCGGCGCGGAGCGCCTTGGCCGCCTGCGTCCCCGAGTAGTCGAACTCGCAGGCTTGGCCGATGACGATGGGGCCGGAGCCGACGATCAGGATGCGGTGGAGATCGTTGCGTCTGGGCATGGCTATCTCCCGCCCATCAGTTGGATGAAGTCGTCAAACAGGTAGTGCGAATCGTGCGGCCCCGGCGCCGCCTCCGGGTGGTATTGCACGCAGAACGCCGGATGGTTGCGTAGGCGGAAGCCTTCGAGCGTCTGGTCGTTGAGGTTCACGTGCGTGATTTCGACCGCGCCCGCGTCGAGCGAATCCGGATCTACAGCGAACCCGTGGTTGTGCGACGTGATCTCGACCTTCTGTGTGAGCTCGTTGCGCACCGGGTGGTTGGCGCCGCGATGGCCGAATTTCAGCTTGTAAGTCTTGCCGCCCGCCGCCAGGCCGAGCAGTTGATGGCCCAGGCAGATGCCGAAAATCGGCTTCGTTCCGATCAGCCTGCGGATATTCCGCACCTGGGTCTCGAGAGGTTCTGGATCGCCCGGGCCGTTCGAGAGGAAGATGCCGTCCGGCTTGAGAGCCAGCACGTCCTCGGCCGAGGTGAGCGCCGGAACCACCGTCACACGGCAGCCGGAGTGTACTAAGCGCCTTAAAATGTTGTGCTTGATTCCAAAATCATAAGCTACTACATGATATTTGATTTCGTGCCGCGCACCCACCAGCTCCGAAGGCGAGCAGGCATCCACGCCGTGGTTCCATTCGTAGCGCTCAGTCGTGGAGACGCGGCTGGCGAGATCGAGCCCGGCCATGGTAGGGATGCCGCGGGCTTTTTCGACCAGGTGAGCCGCTTCCTTCTCGACGGACGACAGCACCCCGCGCATGACGCCTCGCGTTCGCAAATGACGGACTAGCGCGCGGGTGTCCAGATCGTCCACCACCGGAATGCCGGCGCCGCTCAAAAAGGCGTCGGCTTCCTGGTCCGACCGCCAGTTGCTCGCTAGCCCCGAGAACTCGCGGACTACCAGCCCTTCGATGTAAGGCCGCGCGGCTTCGTTATCCGCCGCGCTGGTTCCGTAATTGCCAATCTGCGGGTTGGTCAGGATGACGATTTGTCCGGAATAGGAAGGGTCCGTGAAAATTTCCTGGTAGCCGGTGAGCGCGGTGTTGAACACCACTTCTCCCGAGCGCTCCCCAGGCGCACCAAAGGCTCTGCCCTCGAAGACCGTGCCGTCTTCCAGGGCCAAGATCGCAGAGTTCAAGTTAGGTTTTTCCTCCCAGGGAGTGGATCAGCTTCATTCTAGCAAGAGGGCCAGTGCGCGCCAACTTCGGTTACGGGTAGAATTGAAAGGACATGCTGAAGCGCGTCTACATCGACAATTTCGGTGCCTTTGTGAACTTCGAGCTGGCGCTCGGTCGACAGCAACTCATACTGGGGTTGAACGGCAGCGGCAAGTCCACGTTGCTGGAGGTGCTCCGCGCGATAAAGAAGCTCGTCACCGGCGATGCACAGCCGGACCTGCTGTTTCCCGAGAGCAGCCGGACTCGCTGGCAGACTCTGACCCAGCAAACCTTCGAACTGGACGTGGATCTCGGCGAGAGTTACAGGTTCAGGCTGGAGGTGGATTCGCCGGGGTCGCCTGCGCTCAGGCGGATTAGGCGGGAACTCGTCATTTGTGGCGCCCAGACCGTCTTCGAGTTCGTGGAGGGCGAAGTTCACCTGTTCGATGATCGCTCCGAACAAAAAGAACCTAAAGTGAAGTACCCGTTCAACCCGTTCCGGTCGGCGTTGGCCACCATTCAACCACGATCAGATAACACTAGGCTAATGCAGTTTAAGAACTGGATCGAGACGCTGTATTGTCTCCAATTGAACCCCCACTCCATGTCGGGACAGACCGCCCGCGAAGAGTCAGAACCTGCATTCGATATGTCCAACTTTGCGTCGTGGTACCGGCACATGATTCAGGAGCAGGCCGGCGCGGCATCGAAGTTGCAAGATCAATTGCGCGAAATCATACCGGGGTTTGATGGACTGAATATTTCCTCCTTTGGGCCAAATCTTCGAAGCTTGGAGGTGGACCTTGCCATCACGCTCAGTCCTCTCACCACCATCCCGTTTACGTTCGACGAACTTTCTGACGGTCAACGCATCTTGATCTGCCTGTATGCGCTGCTGAACTTCGTGGTCGAGGGCCATGCCTGCCTGTTTCTCGACGAGCCGGAAAACTACATTGCATTAGCCGAGATTCAGCCGTGGCTGATGGAGTTGCGCGACCGCATCGAGGATCGTGGCGGCCAAGTCATCTTGATCTCGCATCATCCTGAGATCATCGACTATCTGGCTCCGGAAGTCGGCCTCCTATTCGAGCGTGACGGCCCCGGCCCTGTCAGGGTCCGGAAGTACAAGCCGGACGAATCGCTCTCCCCATCCGAGCAGATCGCCCGTGGCTGGCAATAACAATGGCTGCAAGAGTCGCCAATATCATTCTCCTGGTTGAGGATCTCAACCAGGAAAACCTGCTCAGGCGCTACTTGCAGAAGCTCGGTCATAAGAATGGGAACATGCGTCCCCGGAAACCGCCAATGGGTCGGGGTTCAGGTGAGCAGTTCGTCCGCGAGAACTATGCCTCGGAGGTTCGAGCGATCCGATCTCAGACAACCAAAGCATGTCTCATCGCCGTGATCGACGCTGATACAGGGTCGATTGATGATCGAAGGCAGCAGCTTGTTCGAGCACTCCGGGACGCTGGGGTAGCGCCAAGAGGTCCGGCGGAGCCGATCCTGAATCTGATTCCGAAGAGAAACGTTGAGACCTGGGTCTTGTGTCTGAACTCGAAAGTGGTCGACGAAGAGAGAGATTACCGCCACGACGCAGGCGTCGACGCCCAGTCAATCAAACAAGCCGCTCAAATCCTTTATGACTGGACGCGGCCAAATGCAGCGCTACCCGACCAGTGTGTGCCGTCCCTCCGAGATTGTCTGCCCGAGTTTGGCAGAATACCGGTGTGACTCTCTGAGTTACCCCACGCCGCCTCGTGGCGCCGGCGCCACCGCCGGCGGCAGCTCCGCAGGAAGCTGGTCCTTGCACAACTCCAGAACCTGGATCGCGGTCAGGGAGGACTGTGCCGTCGAATTGGTGGAGGCGAACGGCGCTTCGTCAATAGGGTTCAGAGCGTCGGAGCCTGCCACGTGGCGCGTGGCATACGGGCCGCCGGGAAGACGCCGCGGACCGGTCCCACCGCCCAACTGGCTGATCGCGCGCGCGATGAATGCGGGGTTCCTGGTTTTCGAATAGGCGTAGGCAGCCAACCGGCCGGCGCCGGCGTAAGCGCCGTCGCTGCCTTCGGCGGACGTCGTCATATCCGCGGCCACTACCGCTTTGGGTGCACCGGTCAAGCGGCAGTATTGCAGGAAGGCCTTCTGCCAGCCAGGGTGCTCGATGAGTTGGTTCAGCTCGAACACCACTTCAGCGCCGCCCTGGATCACCTGCAGATTGTAAACGCCGAAGCCATCCGGCACCAACGGGTAGAGCTTATTGGTTTTGGGATCGTATCCATACAACGTGTTCGGTCCGGTCATGAAGCCGTACGGCATCTTCACAATGGAATCCATACCGGCCAGAATCTTGTCGCGGTACTTGGTGTCGCCGGTGCGCTCCCACTCGGTCATCCAATTGCCAACGCAGGCCAGCCAGTCCGGACCGCCGCGCATGCGGCCGGGATACGGAATCGGCCCCGTGCGCGGAGAAGCGAGGCGCATGGGATCGATCTCCATGATCTTGTAGTCCACATCCACCACCGCTCGCATGATGTCGCCGGTGCGCTCGTCGGTGGTGAGGTAATAGTAGAAACGGCGGAAGGCCGCCTGGCTGATGCGGGCTTCTTTGGCGCCGCACCCCCAGTGGCGCACGTTGTGGCGCGACCCGAGTCCCGCAAACCGGCCGGAATGGTAAGTATCCACTTCGCTGGTGTGCCGGGTCATGGCTTCCGCCATGCGGAAAACATCGGCGCGGCCGGTGCGCAGAAAACTGTACCACAGCCACATATCGGTTCCCAGCTCGGTGTTGTCCCAGGCGTAGCCGCCGATGTCGTAGCGCCAGGTGTGGCGCGCCGCATCGTACGCGTGCATCACATCGCCGTAGTCCCAGAAGCCGTACCAGCGGCGCTGCTCCACCTCCTTGCGGTACAGCTCCAGCGCCTGGTTGAGCTGGTCTTCGACCGTGCGCTTCAGCGGCGTGGAACGGTCCGGCAGGCTCCATACGCCGAAAACCGAAGCCTGGTGCAGGTATTCGGGGCTGCACACCAGGCACGGCGGCTCAGCATTGGCTTGGGCCTGTTTCACGGTCTCTTCCCGCGCGGGCACGGTGCCTGAAGGATAGAGCGTCAATTCGCTGGTGCGGCCCACACCGTTGGCTGTGCTGAAGCCCGGTTGCGCATCCTCGTAACTGGCCTCCAGCGTGTGATTGCGTGTGTCGTAGAACCGCAAGTCCATGGCCGGCGCGTCGGGCGACCAGAGCCAGACCAGCACATCGGCGGATTCCGCGGTGGCATTCCGCACTTCGAGCGAGGCGGGGTAAGACTGCCAGAAGTTCTTCAACGCGACGCCCAAGCCGCCGCTCACATCGCCCGCAAACACCAGCCCCGATGCGCGCTTTCCCACTCCGGCCGTCACCCAGCAGCATTGCGGGCGGGTCCGCTTCTGAATGGTGAAACCGTCGCAGGTGGGCTGCACCAACTTGAACGAATCCCACACGGCCCAATTGTCCAGGAGAAACTGGCCCTGCTGGTTGTACTGATCTTTGTTGGGAATCCGTTGGCCGGCCAGTTGCGCGGTGTAGAGATCGTCGCCGGCCGCGGCGGTGAGGCGCCGCGCGCCAGTGGCCGGTTGGATTGGTTCGGCCCACAGTCCGGAGTCTTCGCCAGAAAAGCGGACGTGGCGGTTGTGGATCTGTTCGCGCATGGGCACCGCGAACTCCACTCCCAGCCCGCGAATGAAATCCTTCTCCTGATCGCCGTCGAACACAATGGAATGGACCATGCGCACAGCAGCCTCGCCGGCGTAGAAGTAGAGGCGGACGGTAAACGGCAGCCATTCCCGGTTGCCTGTCGCGGCTTTGTGCGCTCCTTCGATCCGGACCACCGCTCGCACCGGGCCGGTCTGTTCCACGGTAGCTTTTTGAACGACGCTGATGAAATCCTGCAGGCGGATCACGTCTGCCGCGGAGCGGTCTTCGAGCGTGCAGAGCAAGCGGCCGCGGCGCGCGACTATGCGGCCGTCCACGGTCATGGAGTCGATGAAAATCTCGCCCGCGCGCGGGATGCGGCATTGCAGCTTGCCGGCGTTTATATCGATGCCGGCGGCGCTTTCGGTCACCTTCACGGCCGGCGCTCCGGGAAGAGTTGCGGCGTTTCCAGATGCCAGCCGCAACGGCGAGGCGAGTCCCGCGTCGACCACCGAGGCGAAGCCGCTCCATTTCAGCGAGCCGTCCGGCCAATATGCCAGTGGCCAGGATTGCAACGGCAGGGTCTTGCCATCATTGCCGGTCAGGGTGAAGCTCTGGCCCTTTTGATAAGCGCCGCGCGGCCACGGAACGCCCCAACTCGTGCCGGTGGCCAGCACCGGCGGAGCGCCGCCCAACCAGCCGACAGTGACGTCGCCGGCTTTCGCGTCGGATTGAGTTTGCGCTTCCGCTCGGCGGCGCGCTGCGAGGCTCAGACCGGTCAGCGCCGTGGATCCCAGAAATGCTCTTCGTCGCATGGTTGAACGAGTGTGTCATGCCAGTAGCGATTTGGCAATGGGGAAGAGGATGCGACGATCCGGTTTCACCCCATAAAACTCGCACCGCAAGCGGGGCTGGTTATCAAGATGCTATTGCTCAACCAGATAGGAGGATGGTTGCGGCTTGCGAGGGCGTGCGGGAAGAATGCCTGGGTACCTCGATGCAAAACTCGGGCGTTTCGTTGGTGCCGTCACTGGCGCGGGTGAATGGTCGTCAAGTACGCTTGCCATTCCCTGCGCAGTTGTTCCCATTCCTGGTGGGACTTCTCGGCGGCCTCGATGAGCTTACCGATTTGGTCGTCGTGGGCTTCGACGGCGTGGGCCAGCGAGTTGATGAATTGGCCGAGGTCGGCGAATCGGGCGACGGTTTCCCTGAATTTGGCGTCTGTCTCTTTGGCGTTGGCGGCGGTTGCCTGGGTGAGTTCCTTGATGGCCTGCTGTATTTCGGTCCAGCCGTTTTCGAGGCGGGCGAGTCTTTCGGGTGTTTTCATCGCGTTCGTCTTCCCTTGGGCGGGCATGCCTGTTTTTCAGTTTATCTCAGTTGCCTACATTGGCGCCGCGCGCGGGTAGTGTCCTAAAGATACCCCCGCGCGCGGACGGTGAAGTGCGATGGTGGGAGACGTGAGACGAACTCCAAACCGGGCCAGGTCGTTGGCCTTGCTGTTGGCGGTGCCGCTGTTGGCGGACGCCGCCGGGCTGATGCACGTCAAATGGGAAGGGCTCACGGTGGTGGTCGGAAAAACGGTGTCCATCGCCATGCCGGGTGGCGCGGTCATCACCGGCAAAGCAACCGGCGTGGAATCCGACGCGCTGGTGGTGGAGGTCAAGAAGTCCTCGGACCGCTCGGCTTATCCAAAGGGAGTGGTACGCGTGCCCCGCGCTGCGCTGCACCGCCTCGAGATGCAAACCAAAGGCAAGGTGGGCCGGATTGTGGGCACGACCGTGGGCGGAGTCGTGGGGTTTGCTGGGGGCTTCGGGGCCGCGTTCGGTATCGAGGGCGGGCTCCTCAGCAATAATCACGACGCTGCCGCTGGTACGGCGTTAATCGGGATAACCATCGGAGGCGCCGTCGCCGGCTACTTCGTTGGAAATGCTGCCGACAAACACTGGACGGCGGTGGAGATATTGCCGTAGGGGGAGTGGCTCGCCGGCGACAAGATCGCAAGCCCACTATTCAACTACACTGTAACGGGTTGGTAGCGGCGGGCCATCTCTTCGAGCGAAACCGGCTTGTAATCGCCCGCGTGCCCCGCCTGTCCGAATTGCGTCATGCGTTGCGCCACTACTTTCTTCATGGCATCGCGCGCCGGCTTCAGGTAATCGCGTGGGTCGAACTTCTCCGGCGTTTCCACGAATACCTTGCGGATCGCGCCCGTGATGGCCAGCCGGTTGTCGGTATCCACGTTGACCTTGCGCACGCCGTTCTTGATGCCAAGCTGGATCTCTTCCACCGGCACGCCCCACGTCGGCTTCAGCTTGCCGCCGTATTGATTGATGATGTCCTGCAGTTCCTTGGGCACGCTGGAAGAGCCGTGCATCACCAGGTGAACATTGGGCAGGCGCTTGTGGATCTCGATGAGGCGATCCATCTTGAGCGTTTCGCCGGTGGGCTTGCTGCTGAACTTGTAAGCGCCGTGGCTGGTGCCGATGGCGATGGCCAACGCATCCAGGCCGGTTTGCTTGACGAACTCTTCGGCCTGCGCCGGGTCGGTGAGATGGCTCAGCCCGTCGAGGCCCGTGCCGTGCCCGTCTTCGATTCCGCCCAGGCATCCGATCTCGCCCTCCACCGTGACGCCCTTGGCATGCGCCATCTCCACCACCTGGCGGGTGGCATCCACGTTGTATTCGAAGCTGGAGGGCGTCTTGCCGTCGGGCATCAGCGAGCCGTCCATCATCACGCTGGTGAAGCCCATCTCGATGGCGCTCTTGCAGGTTTCCACGCTGTTGCCGTGGTCCAGATGCAGCACGGTCGGAATCTCCGGGTACACTTCCGTGGCCGCGATCATCAGGTGATAGAGGAAACGGTCCTGCGAATAGGCGCGCGCGCCGCGGCTGGCTTGCACGATCACCGGCGACCTGGTTTCCCGCGCCGCTTCCATGATCGATTGAATCTGCTCCATGTTGTTGACGTTGAACGCGCCAACGCCATATCCGCCCTTGGCTGCTTCATCCAGCAGTTGACGCATCGAGACTAGTGGCATTTATGATTTCTCCCGGTTCTTGAAATAGAGGCCGAAGCTCTTTAATTTCCACGCTAACATGATTTACTGGCGCCCCGCGCACGGCCCATGATTCCTTATCGTCCGCTCTTCCGCAATCCGCACCTGCAGACCGTGGCGGCCCACTACTGGAAGCGGCCCGACGCCGAACCGCGCTATCCACTCACACGCCGCCTTTTCCGCACGGAGCCGGATGTGCAGGTTGCCGTCGATTCGCAGCAGCCGCCAGGCCAGCTCGCCGGACACGTCGTGATGGTTCATGGCCTCGAGGGTTCCTCCGCGGCCGGCTACATGCGCAGCCTCAGCGCCGCCGTGCTGGGCGCCGGTTTCGCGGCGCACCGCTTCCACATGCGCACCTGTGGCTCGACCGAGCATCTATGCACCACGCTCTACCATGCCGGCCTCACCAGCGACCTCGACTTTGTGGCGCGCCAGCTCCAGGCCGAGAGCCCCGTACCCCTGTTCCTGGTGGGCTTCTCGCTGGGCGGCAACGTGGTGTTGAAATTGGCGGGCGAACTGGGCGGCGGCGGGCCGGCGCTCATCCGCGGGGTATGCGCCGTCTCGACGCCGCTCGACCTCGAGGCTTGCGCGCGCCGCATCGCGGAGCCCGACAATCGTCTCTACCAGAAGCGCTTCGTCAACCGCATGCGCGCGCGCCTCTGCGCCACCGGCCGCTACCAGCCGCGCGATTTCGCCGGCCTCAGTTCGGTCTGGCAGATCGACGATCGCATCACCGCGCCCTCCTTCGGCTTCGGCAACGCGGAGAACTACTACCGCACGCAGTCCGCCGTGCGCTTTCTGGATGCCATCCGCGTGCCCGCGCTGCTCATTCAGGCGCGGGACGACACCTTCATTCCCTTCGACATCTTTTCCGCTCCCGCGCTGCGCGCGAATCCGCTCATCGAATTACGAGCCACCGAGTCGGGCGGACACCTGGGATTCCTCGGCCGCCGCCCGCACCGGTTATGGCTGGATGAGACGATCCTGGAGTGGATTCAGGATCATAAGTGAGGAAACCGGCTATATTGAAGCGTGGGAGAAACCTGGCGGCGGACACTGGCGGTTGGGCTGGCCTTCGTGCTGGCGATCACCGGAACTTTCGTCTTCGCCTCCAGGGCCCGCCGGCAGGCGCGGCACATCCGCACCGCAAATGAGCCCATCCAGGCCTGGATGTCGGTCCCATTTATCGCCCATACCCACCACGTCCCCGCCTCCGTGCTGTTTCAAGCCATTGGGGTTCATCCGCAGGAGCCGCGTGACCGGCGGTCCGTTCGGCACATCGCTCGCGACCTGCAGCGCCCCGTTCCTGAACTGATCGCCCAACTGCAGCGCGCCATCGACGCCGCCGCGCATCCACCGGGCGGCCCACCGCGATGAACGATCAGCTCCTCGCGGCGGTTTCGCAGTACGGCGCGCCGGCCCTTTTCGGAATCGTGGCCATTGCGGCCATCGGGGTGCCGCTGCCCATCACGCTGCTTCTGATTGTCGCCGGCTCGATGGTTTCGCAAGGCGCCATGGACCTGTGGTGGGCCATCGGCGCAGCCGGCGCCGGTTCCGTCCTCGGCGATCAGGCCGGCTACGCCATCGGCCGATGGGGAGGGCAGGTGGTCATCACAAAGCTCAGCCACCTGTTCGGAAAGCGCGCCAACCTGGAGGCCATGGAAGCCAAAGCCAGGGCTTGGGGTGGCCCCGGCATCTTCATCACCCGCTGGCTGCTCAGTCCCCTGGGACCTTGGATCAACCTGGCCAGCGGCACGGCCGGCTACCCCTGGCACCGGTTCGTGTTCTGGGACATTCTGGGTGAATTTACGGGGGCAGCCGTCTTCATCTCTTTGGGGCGGTTCTTCAGCGATCGCGTGATGGCCTTATACGGAGTGCTGGGCAGCCTGACTTGGGCGATTGCGGCACTGCTGGCGGCCATCATTCTGGGATATCAACTGCTGGCGTATCTGCGCCGGGCGCGGGTCCAGTCAGGCCGGCGTCGCCTGCCGGCGCTATAGTAGCGGTTGTCCGATGCTGCGCCATCCCAGCCTGATTCCGCTCTCGCAACAACACCACAACGGCTTGGTGCTATGCGTTTTGACACGCCGTTCCCTGGCGGCGGATGTGTCGCAGGAGGACATCGCGAAGCTGGCACGGCGCGTAATTGACCGCTACGAGAACTCTTCGAGCAGATCCAGCGCACCCTGCCGCGCGAAGTGCTGGAGCAGGCCGGCGCCGAGGTCGATCGCCGCGCCGTTCGAGTCTGCCTTTAACAAGTTCCCTTTTTCACATAGCCCGTAAGGGCTACCAGTTCCGCGCACCTGGCTTGTTAATATAGATTCGGGAAGCCGGCTCACGGGGAATTTTGGTGTGCGGCGGAACATTGTGTTTTTTTGCACGACACCGAGTCAAATGGGTGGATTGGCGGGTTAGCTCCTGTTTAGGCGGGAGATAAGGACGGTCCATTAACTTATGAAAATCTGTGTGCTGGGAGGAGACGGATACTGCGGCTGGGCTACTGCCCTGTATCTTTCGAGCAGAGGCCACCAGGTTGCGATCGCGGACAATTTTGCGCGGCGCCAGTGGGATTACGAACTGGGTGTTCAGACGTTGACGCCCATACGTCCGATGCCCGAAAGACTCCGCGCCTGGAAACAACTCACCGGTGAATCCATCGAGTTCCTGTCCGGCGATATTACCGACTATGAATTCATTTCCTCGGTGGTCCGGAAGTTTGCGCCGGACGCCGTGGTGCACTTTGCCGAACAGCGGGCCGCCCCGTACTCGATGATTGACCGCAAACATGCGGTATTCACCCAGGTCAACAACGTGGTGGGAACCCTCAACCTGCTGTTCGCGCTGCGGGAGTTCAAGCCCGATTGCCACCTGGTGAAACTCGGGACCATGGGAGAGTACGGAACTCCCAACATCGATATCGAAGAAGGCTACATCACCATCAGCCACAACGGCCGCAAGGACGTGCTGCCGTTCCCGAAGCAGCCCGGCTCCTTCTACCACCTCTCCAAGGTGCACGACAGCCACAACATCATGTTCGCGTGCAAGATCTGGGGCCTGCGTGCTACCGACCTTAACCAGGGCGTGGTGTACGGAACCATGACCGACGAAGTGGCGCTCGATGAAGCCCTCATCAACCGCTTCGATTACGATGAGATTTTCGGTACGGTGCTCAACCGCTTCTGCGCGCAGGCCGCCGTGGGGCATCCGCTGACGGTGTACGGCAAGGGCGGGCAAACCCGCGGGTATCTGGATATCCGGGACACCGTGCGCTGCATTGAACTCGCTTGCCTGAAGCCGGCTCGGCCGGGAGAATGCCGGGTGTTCAACCAGTTCACGGAGCAGTATTCCGTGCTGGAACTGGCTCGCATGGTGCAGGCTGCGGGCAAGAAACTGAACCTGCATGTCGAAATCGATCACTTGCCCGATCCGCGCGTGGAAGCCGAAGAGCACTACTACAACGCGCGCCATTCCAAGCTCGTGGAGCTTGGGCTGAAGCCTCACCTGCTCTCCGAGTCGCTGCTCGATTCGCTCCTGAACATCGCCATCCGGTATCAGGATGGCATCGACCGTTCCCTGTTCCTGCCGAAGGTGAACTGGCGCAATGCCCGCAACGAGCGCCGGCCGAAAGTGGCGACGCAGGGAGCGGAGAGCTCATCCGCCGGTAACTCATCCTATGAGGCGCCTTATGATGCGCGCGCCGTTTCCACCGCTGGCAACGGCCACTTTGAACAGGGCGATTAAGTGGGACCGGCCTCCTGGCCGGTCGGCAACATGGGGCAGGCGCTTCCGCCGGCGCTTCCGCCTGCCAACCGCCTGATCGCGCTCTTGGGCTCGCTGTCAACCCTACTCGCTGAGTGCCCGGTTCGTGAGCAGCATCTTTCCGCCGCTTTCGGCCACCACGAAGAGCGCGCTTTTCCCAACCAGCTTTTCAAACCGTGGCTCCTCTTCGGTCTTGGCCACCACGTAATACCGCTGCCGGCCTAGCCACAGGTCCTTCCACTGCGCATCGTTGAGAAAGACGTCCGGCGCCCCCGACGCGTACGATCCGTAGACCAGGTTGTTTCGCCGCCCGTTGAGCAGCCATGCCGTGCGGTTGGCATAGAAGAAGATCGAGGAAAATGTGTAGTAGTGATGGTCGATTACCAGCTCCCCCCGGGGCGATCGCAGCAACGCTTCCGCCAACGGGCGCGACGAAAGATAAGGATCGAACGTCACCATGGCCAGCCGGGCGGCGTGGAAAAACAGCACCATCATCAAGGCGGCGGCCAGGAAGGCGCGCTGCCCCACGGCCCGCAGGCTGCCGAGCGCGCCGATTAGGAAGGCCACGGCGGCCATGGCGAGAGGAAGCCGCAGGTAGGCGAAGGACTCGAGCGTCAGGTCTTCCATGTGGCCGAGCGACAGGGTATAGGCGCTGGGATGCTGCGAGAGAGCCTGCGCAATATCGCCGGGAGAAGGAACATTGTGCACGGCCACCAGAATCAGCACGGCCGCGATGGCCGCGCAAGTGGTGATCGCTGCCAGCACGCGCGTGCCGCGCCGCACCCAATCGCCGCCCGCCGCCATGGCCGAGCCGAGCAGCAAGGCCAGCGCGGGGTAGCACGGCATCGAGTAATACTCCTGGGTGGTGGAGAAGGTAAAGAAGACCAGCAGGAAACCGGTCCAGCACAGCGCCAGCAGCCGCGTCCGCCCGGCGCGGTCCAGCGGCTTGAAAGATAGCCGGGCGACCGCCGGAAAGTAGACGCTCCAGGGAAACAGCCAGATGAGATGGAATAACCAGAAGTAAAGTCGCGGAACCGTGTCATAGTCGCGCGGATAGCGCAGGTTCAAGAACCGCAGCACCTGTTCGTTGATGAAGTAGAACCAGAGAAAGCCGTGGTATTCGCCGGGAACGCTGCGGAACGTCAGGTCGAAATACGGAGGGTTGCGCAAAGTCGCCAGCACGTGCCAGGGCGCGGCGATCAGCAGCACGATGCCGAGGCCGCTCCAGGGCCGCAGCCGTCTCCACACCTGCGCTGAAAACAACTGCCGTGTGAGCAGCAGATAGGCCACCACCGCGCCGGCGGGAAAAAGCACCGCGACCGCGCTCTTGAGCAGCAGGCCGGCTCCGAAACTAGCCGCCAGTACGAACGCCCAGAAGCGCGGATGCGGTTCCTGTTCGTCCAGCACGCGCAGAAAAGCCCACATGGCGAGCGCAATGGCGGCCGTCAGCATCACGTCGGGGATCAGAATCCGCGTAAACAGGAAGAGCCCTATGCACGTGGCTATCGAGAGGCCCGCGTAAAAGCCGGCGCGCCTGCCAAACGCCCACATGCCGAAGGCCGCGGTCAGCCACGCGAGCGCGATCGACGCGAGCGCCATGGGAATGCGGGCCGCCCAATCGAAGGCGCCGAAGATCCTGTAAGAGATGGCGATCAGCCAATAGATGAGCGGCGATTTTTCGAGATAGATCACTCCATCGATGCGCGCCGTGACCCAATCGCCGGAGGTCAGCATGTTGCGCGCGATCTGCGCCTGCACGGCGTCCACATCGTCCATCAGCGAAGGGGGAGAAAGGATGCAGCCAAGATAAACGGCCGCGGCAAAAAGCACGACGGCTATGTAGAGGTAAAGAGGCTTGCGGCTTGGCGGTCCGTGTCGAAAACCTGAGTCGTCTGGATTCTCCATCGCTTCATCCACAATAACAGCAGCATCAGCCCCCAAAGATGATATCCGAGATTGGCGCGCCGCTCCAGGTGTTGCCGGACGCAGCCTTCCAGGACATCCCGCCGGAATAGCCCGGTTGGTCCGCCGTTTGCCGAAACCGTGTCCAGCAGCAGGCTGCGCAAGGGTCCGCGCAGCCATTCGTGGGCCGGGAAATCGAACCCCACCTTTTTGCGCCGCAAGGTGGATGCGGGCAGTTTTCGTTTCATGAGCTCCCGCAGCACGATCTTCTGCGCCTTGCCGCGGACCTTCAGATGGCCGGGCAGGGAATTGGCGAATTCCACGATGCGGTGGTCCAGGAAGGGCGGCCGGACTTCAATCGAGTGCGCCATGCTCATGCGGTCCACCTTGGCCAGAATATCGTCGGGAAGATACCAGCGCTGGTCGAACCGCAGGTAGGCATCCAGGCCGTCGCCTTGCGGCGAAAGGTCGCGCAGCATGTCGGCCAGCGCCGCGGGCAGCGGCATGTTCACCAGAGCGGCTTTTTCCGCATCGGAGAAGGTGCCGTTCCAGTAGACATGCGCCCGGCCGGCCGGCATCAGGCAGCCCTCCGCGAAGCGCTTCAGCATGTACTCGAAACCGATCTTCTCGTCGGAAACGGGCCACTGCCGCACCGCTCCGCGGGCCGCCCGCAAGAGCCAGGCGGGCAACCGGCGCACGCGCCGCGCAAGCTGGTTGGCGCGATAGGTCAGGTATCCTCCAAATAACTCGTCGGCCCCTTCGCCGCTGAGCGCCACCGTCACGCTGCGGCGGGTCATCCGCGAAAGGAACCATACCGGCAACGCGCCTCCGTCCGCATTGGGCTCGTCGAAATAGTACGCAAACTGCTCGATGGCATCGGCCAGCCCGCAGCCGGGGTTCACGTCGAACTCTTCGTGATCGGTTTGGTAGCGGGCCGCCACGCGGCGGATGTGGGCGGTTTCGTCGAAACTCCGGCCGGCGAAGGAAATCGAAAACGTCTTCAGCCGCGCAGTGCATGCGGCCGCGGCGTAGTGCAGCAACGTGGAGGAATCCAGGCCGCCGCTGAGCCATATTCCCAGCGGCACATCCGACAGCAGGTGCTCGCGAATGGATTGCTGGAACAGCGAGTCGAGTGCGCTGGTGGCCGATTCCATGTTCCAATGCGGCTCCGTATGGCACGGTATCCGCCAGAACGGCTCCGACCGCGCCTGGCCACCCAGCCACTCCAGCCAGCAGCCCGGGCGCAGCTTCTCGATGCCCTCCACCATGGTGTACGGAGCCGGCACGTAGTTGAGGGAAAGGTAGCAATCGAGCGCGGCCGGATTTAAATTCCGTTCCACCTCGGGATGCACGAAGATGGCCTTGAGTTCGGATGCGAAGTAGAGATCGCGGCCCCGCCGCCCCACATACAGCGGCTTGATTCCCATGCGGTCGCGCGCCAGAACCAGGCGGCCGCGCGATTCCGTCCACAGCGCGATGGCGAACATGCCGCGCAGGCGCGCGAAAGAATCCACGTCCCATTCGAGAAATGCCGCCAGGACCACTTCGGTATCGCTATGGGAGCGAAAGCGGTGGCCGCGCTGTTCCAACTCGCGCCGCAACTCCGCGTGGTTGTAGATCTCGCCGTTGAAGACGATCACGCAATCGCCGTCTTCGGAAGCGATGGGCTGGTCGCCGGATTCCAGGTCGATGATCTTCAGGCGCGTGGCCGCCAGCGATACGCTGTCGGATTCAAAGATGCCTTGCTGGTCCGGCCCGCGGTGCAGAATGGTGGCCGCTGCCTCCCGGATCCGTCGGGCGTCGGGGCGAAAGTTATAATGTGTAAAGCCAGCGATTCCACACAAGATGCACTACCCCTCGGTACGCCGTGAAATGGCGCAGCGCGCGGCGAATGGCCCCGAGTAGACTCCACTTTAACAAAGGCTTCTCACCCGCCGCCTGGTCAATAAGGGCTACTGAAATTTCTGTACCCGCCCGTGGCGAAGCAACGTCCAATTCTTGATTGCCCTTCGGAGGCCGGCCATGTCGCTAAGAATCGGTACCTTCCTGTTTCTGGGATTGGCGGCTATCCCATTCATTTACTATGGTATCGCCCTGTTTAGCTGCTGGCGGTTTTTCCGGCGCCCGCCGCGTAAAGCTGCTGGCGCATTCACTCCGCCGGTGAGCATCTTGAAACCCCTCCGCGGCCTCGATCCGGACGCCTATGAGAACTTCGCCAGCTTCTGCCGGCAGGACTATCCGGAATATGAAGTGCTCTTTTGCGTGGGCGACCGCGAAGACCCCGCTCTCCCGCTGATCGATCGGCTGATGCGGGAATTCCCGGAGCGGGGAATCCGCGTGCTGTTCGGTTCGGGCCGCGACGCAACCAACGACAAGGTCGCGAAATTAGCGCGCCTGGTGAGCGAGGCGGAGCACGAACACGTCGTGATCAGCGATAGCGACGTGCGGGCGCGGCCGGACTATTTGCGGACCGTCATGGCGCCGCTGGCCGATCCGAAAATCGGCGCGGTCACCTGCTTCTATGTTCCGATCGAGGAGCGGAGCTTCGTGGATCGCCTGCAATCGGTCGGCATGATGTCCGATTTTTACGCCGGCGTCGTGGTGGCGTGGCAACTGGATGGCGTCAAATTCGCCCTGGGACCGACGATTGCGACCACCCGCCAGCGGCTGGCGGCCTTCGGCGGCTATCAATCCATCGAGAACCGCCCGGGCGACGATCTGCTGGTCGGCCGCCTGATCGCAGATCAAGGCTATGAGGTGGAACTCTCCCGGTATCCGGTGGAGACGGTGGCCGACTACCAATCCATTCGGGAGTTGATTGATAAGCGGCTGCGGTGGATTGTGGTGATGCGGCACATGCGGCCCTGGGGCCATTTGGGCCTGGTGTTCACGTTTGGGCTGCCCTGGGCGCTGGCCGCGGTGGCGGCCAAGCCAACCCCGGCCACCGCGGCGGTCTACCTGGGAGGCTACCTCGCGATGCGCTGCGCGATCACCGCGATGATCGCCATCTGGGGCCTGAAGCAGCGTTCCTATTGGCGCAGAATGGGCCTGATCCCACTGTGGGATGCAGTGGCTTTTTTGGTCTGGGCGGCCAGTTTCCTGCGGCGCAGCATCCGCTGGCGCGGCAGCGATTATTACATTCGCGGCGGAACGCTGGTGCCCTTGAATTCGGGCCTCGCGGAGAAGTGAGGCGGCTGTCAGCGTGCCAGCGCCAGCAGGCCGCAGAGCACCAATAGGGCGCCGGCCGCGCGGCGCGCGCCAATCTGTTCCTTCAGCAGAACCTTCGCCAGCAGGGTTTCCAGAATGAAACTGGCCGCCGACGCGGGCACGGCAAAGCTGAGCGGCGCCGCTTGCACCAGCGCCATAAACGCGAAAAACGAAAACGCCAGGCACACGATCGAGAGCAGCAGATAGCGGCGTTCCACGATCATTCGCAGCAGCCGGCCCACGCCGCGCGCCCCCACGGATTGCACGCCCGCCCGCTTCATCTCGTAGCTCTGCAGCAGGTCGCTCAGGGCGGTTGCCACCACCATGACAGTCACAAGAACCCAGGTCATTTGGCGCCCTCGATCATGCCCCTTGCGCTTGGCGGTGTCGTGTTTTGCGGTGTGGAGCTGACCAGCGCCGTGCCGGCAAAAATCAACGCGACCGCCAGCCATCGCTGAGGACTCACGACTTCATGAAGAAAGAATCTTCCCAGCAGCGCCGCCAGCACGTATCCGACGGCCGTCATGGGCAAAACGAAACTGAGATCGGCCACGCTCAACAGGGCCAGCCGCACCAGCAACGCCAGGATCAGCATCACGATCCCGAGCGCGATGGCCGGGTCCAGCATGGAGCGGAGATACACCAGCGGGTCGGCCGCCAGCGTTTCCGGCAGGTGCTTGGTGCCCCACGCCAGGCATAAGTTTCCGAACGCCCGCAGCGCGAGAAAGGTCAGGAGCAGGAAATAGGTTCGAATGGCTCTGGCGGAAAGCGGCACAAGTCACAGCGTACCGCGAACCCGCGCGCCTTTACAGTGGCTTTGGTTTGTGGAACAATCTGATAGCCTCCTCATTCCGAAAACCCATGAACATCACACCGTCGTCGTCACCCGACCAACCATTGTCCCCGCAGGGCGCGCCCAGTAAACCGCGAGGCTCAACCCCCAGATGGATCTCCCTCGTCGTCGGTCTCATGTCCCTGGTCCTGCTCGCAACCGCGATCTACGAGAAGCTGTCGGTGTCCAAGGTGGTCATCGGCGCCAAGGACGAGGTCCGCTACTCCGGAACCGCCACCAAGGAACAGGCTCTGGCGTTGGGCCAGGCCCTCAAGACTTCCGGTTATTTCGCTGACCGGGGGGTGACCGTGCTGCTCAACAAGGGCGACTCCGGCACGATTATCTCTTTCGTGGTGCAGCCGGCCGGCTGGACCGAGTGGGGCAAGGTTGTCGCCTTCGAGCAGATCGGGCGCGATATGGCCTCGACCGTCGGTGGCCTTCCCCTCAAGGTGCGCCTGGTGGATGACGATGTAAAGATGAAGCGCGAGATGGACGTCCACGCCAACGTCCAGGCCGGTGGCATCGAGATGCGATACTCCGGCAGCGCCACTGAGGCGCAGGCCAAGGCGCTGGCCGAGGCCTTCCACAACGGGGTGCCCGACAAAGAGATGACCGTTCTGTTTTCGGTCGATCGGGGCAAAAAAGAAATCGCCATGGTGGTCAACGCCGGCACGTGGGATGACGCGGGCTCCGTATTGGGGCTGCAGGCCTTCATCCGTTCCGTGGCGGATTCCGTCGGCGGTCTGCCCATCACGCTGCGGCTGATCGATTCCAAACTCAACTCCATGAAGGAAGTGCCGGTCCAGTAGGCGGGAGAGACCGCGAATGGCTCGGCCGAAACAGCGCGGAATGGTGGCGCGGTTCTTTGCCAATCTCGGACCGGGGCTGATTACCGGCGCGGCGGACGACGATCCTTCGGGGATCTCAACATACTCGGTAGCAGGCGCGGTTTTCGGATATTCCTTCCTGTGGACGGCCCTGGTTTCTTTCCCGCTGATGGCCGCGGTGCAACTGATGTGCGCGCGGCTCGGAATGGTGACGGGCCGCGGGCTCGGGGGCGCCATCCGGTTGCGGTATCCACGGTGGGTACTGTGGCCGGCATGCTTGCTGCTGATGGTCGCGAACGTGTTCAATATCGGCGCGGATCTGGGCGCCATGGCCGATGCGCTGCGCACGGTAACGGGAATACCGTCCTATTACTGGACTCCCTTCCTTGCCCTGCTGATCACCGGCCTGTTGATCTGGACTTCCTACAGCCTCATGGCGCGCGTTTTCAAGTGGCTGACTCTGGTGCTGTTCGCTTACGTCATAACGGCGTTCCTGGCGCGGCCGGACTGGGCCGCCGTCTTCCACGGAACTTTTCTGCCGCATGTGGCATGGACGCGATCCTACATGGCCGTGCTGGTGGGGATTCTGGGGACCACTATTTCTCCGTACCTGTTTTTCTGGCAGGCATCGCAGGAAGTGGAGGAAGACCGGAAGCGCGGGAAGACCACCGTGGCGCAGCGGCGCGGTTCCACAAATCTGGAATTGAGCGTGGCCCAGGAAGACGTGTTCACGGGAATGTTCTTTTCCAACCTGGTCATGTACTTCATCATCCTCACCACCGCGGCGACGCTGCACGCGCATGGCGTGCGGAACATCGAAACCGCCAAACAGGCATCCGGAGCATTGCGGCCGTTAGCAGGCAATGGCGCATATTGGCTGTTCACACTGGGATTGATCGGGACCGGCATGTTGGGCGTCCCGGTACTGGCGGGATCTTGCGCCTATGGCATTGCGGAAGCGGCGTCGTGGAAAGGAGATTCGCTGAGCAGGAAGCCGCTGCGCGCGGCGCCATTTTACATGGTGATTGCGGGAGCCATGGTGGTGGGGCTGGCTCTCGACTTTGCGGGGTTGAATGCGGTGAAGATGCTGTTCTGGTCGGCTGTGGTGAATGGTGTGCTCGCGGCACCGCTGGTGGTTTTGGTGGTGCTGCTGACCAGCGACAAGAAAGTAATGGGCACGCGCGCGAACTCGCGGGGAACCAAGGCGCTGGGATGGGTCTGCGCGGCGGTGATGAGCGCGGCGGCTTTGGCGCTGCTGATCACGTGAGAAATGTCACGTGAGAAATGTCACGTGAGGAACATTACGTAAGGAAGAGCTTCCGGGGCGCGAATCTGGTATCATCGCACTGCGCGGGCTCGTGCCGCGCGGCTTGAGACCGACTATGCCTTGCTTCGTCCTGCTCGTCCTCCTGCTGTTTCCGCGCGTCGCGCTCGTGTTGATGTGGATCTACTCGACCTACCTGCAGCGCGCATTCCACGGTGGCCTGGTGCTGCCGGTACTCGGCTTCATTTTCCTGCCGCTCACCACGATCGTGTACGCATGGGAACTGAACAGCAACATGCCGACCTCGGGAATCAATCTTTTATGGCTGCTGATCGCGGTGATCATCGATCTGGGCGGCCTGGGCGGCGGTGCGCATCGCCAATCGCGGCGCTGAGTCGCGAGAGGGGCGAAAAAGCCCAGCGGGGCTCCGGGCTGACGCGCTTACACCCACCAGGGCGCCGCCGGGGGCTCCCGGAGAATGATGCGATTCAGGAAGTCCGCGGCTTTCAGACAGTTGCCACCCGCCTGCCTGAGCGGATTTCACGGAACATGCCGGCCCTTCGGCGCCTGACCTGGGAGCAGAAAAGTCTTGATCAGCTCCCGCTCGCCGCATACTGTCATACCGGAGAATCGCTTGTACCACTGGCCCTCGGGTACCTCGGGCTCGCTGTCGAGCCACTTCGCCAGGAGTTCTAACTGAGATGCGGGAATCTTCCGGCTCTGGACGCGATCGAGCAGATGCTGGAACAGAGCGGGCTGAACATTTTGGCGGCGGACTCTCGGCACACCCTGATCCCTAATTCCCGGCCTTAGATCCCATAGAAGCCGCGCGTGAGACGCTCTCTGGTTCGAGCCGCCTCCACCGGAGTCGAAGCTGCCGCGAGGCGCTTCGCCAGCAAGCCCAATTCTTCGGGGCCAAGGCGGTTACCCTTGCCTGCCAGGACTGCAAGCTCCGCGGTCTCGAGGGCCACCTCTTCCCCGGTAGACTTGTGCGCCACGACCCTGCTGCCGACAAGAGCCTGCTGCATGAACCAGTGATAGACGGCCAGCGCGCTTTTGATCACCTCAGTTCGCTTGGATCCCGTCAACTCAGCCATCTGGTCAACCAGTGCAAGTTCGGCCGGTGTCAAAACCGGCTGGATTCTTGCCATACTCGGATATCCTCAGTTTCTGTGCTTATTCTACTCCTTTCTGCCCACGGTTGCCAGCACGAAAACGCTCTCTAACGTTCGCGGCTCGGTCTTGTCCTCACACCCACCAGGGCGCCGCCGGGGGCTCGCGGAGAATGATGCGATTCAGGAAGTCCGCGGCTTTCGTCAGTCCCTCTTCCGGCGAAAGCAGGCTGTCTTCGTGCTCGATCGACAGCACGTAATCGTAGCCATACATCCGCAGCGTGGAGGCAAATTCACTCCACCATTCCGCGCCATGGCCGTATCCGCAGGTGCGGAAAATCCAGGCGCGGTTGCGCTCGTCGGTGTACGGCTTGGTGTCGAGCACGCCGGTGAGGGGTAGGTTCCGGTCATAGATCTGGGTGTCTTTGGCGTGCACGTGGAAGATGGCGTCGCCCAGCAGACGGATGGCGGCGATCGGATCGATCGCTTGCCAGAACATATGGCTGGGGTCATAGTTGCATCCCACGGTGGGCCCGGCGATCGAGCGTAGCCGCAACATGGTTTCCGGGCTGTAAACCACGAACCCCGGGTGCATCTCGATGGCGATCTTCACGCCGCGCTCGCGGGCGAACGCCGCGTGCTTGGTCCAGTACGGCGCGACCACCTCGTCCCACTGCCATTTGAGGACCTCGAGATAGTCGGGAGGCCAGGGACACGTCACCCAGTTCGGCTGTTTCGCACTGGGCGAATCGCCGGGACAGCCCGAAAAATCCACCACCACGGGCACGCCGAGCCGCGAGGCCAGCTCGATGGTCTTGCGGCTGACCTCCTGGTCGTGCCGGGCCCGTTCCGGATCGGGATGCAGCGCATTGCCGTGACAACTCAGTGCGCTGATGGTGAAGCCGTGATCGGAAAGCTTCATGCGGAGATCCTCCAGCGCGGAGGCGTCGTCGAGCATGGCGAGCTTGCAATGCGCGTCTCCGGGGTAGTTGCCGGTACCGAGTTCCACGGTATCGATGCCCTTGGATTTCAGCTTCTTCAGTACGTCGTCGAGCGAAAGCTGCGACAGCAGCGGTGTGAATACTCCGACTCTCATGGATCACCTCGTTTTCATTTATGCAGGGCCGACAGGATCGCCAGGTTGATCGCGACCATCAGCACGGAAAATGCCGGAATCACCAGCAATGCCTTCTTCAGTCTCTTGGGATCCCCGCCGGCAATCGCTCCGATGATGCGCGAACTGACAGCCAGGCCGAGCCAGCCGCAGGTGATGGCGAAGCCGATGGCCGTGCCGGTCATCCTGGGAAAGGCGTCGCCCACGATGGCCAGCGTGGTCGGAAAGACCGGAGCCATCGCCACCCCGGTAATGAACACCAAAATCCATGCGGGTGTTAGGTTGGCACTAGGTTTCGTCTTGTCGTGCAAGCCCCGGTGGCGTAGTTTGGAAAGAATGGATGCCAGGCCAAGCCCGGCGACGAGCCCTGCAAGAGCTCCAGCTAACATGTAATTAGAGGCGATTTCGGCAACGGGCTTCCGGAGAACGGCGTCGATTCCCCGCATTGAGGCACCGCGTGTCAAAACGTCGAGGAAAGACAGCGTCGGCGACGTACCACCGAGAAATCCGACCGCTCCCCCAGCCAAGCACCCGACTAATGCGGGCCCGCCGTATCCGCCGGAAGCCCTCGTCATTAGTGGAACCCGACCGGAAAACAACAGGTAGCTGGTCACCGCCATCGCCACCGCCGATACCAGCGTGACCGTAGCCGGCGGCACGGTGATCAGGATGGGGGAAACCGCCACCCGGCCCACCAGCAAACCCAGTGCAAAACCTAACGAAAGCACGTTCAGCGCGCGCGATTCCGGAATGCCCTGGGCGATCAGGTGCTGCGCCAGCCAGTTCCAGATGCCCACCTCGCAGCTCACATACAGAAACAGAAGCAGCCCGCACAACAGCAGGATGGGCTTGCCCAGCACGGCGCCGGCATCGGCCAGCACAAAGCTCTGCACACCGGTGGGCCCCGGAATGGGCGCCGCCCACTGCACCGCCAGGGCGACCACCGCGAACACACCAGCGGCATAGCAGAGTTTCACCGTGTCGCGCTTGAGCAGGTTGGCGGCAATGAACGGCGTCGCCATGCCGCCCAGTCCGAAGAACAGGTTCACCAGGTTGAGTGCTGTCCCGCGGTGCGCCTCTGCGACGTCGCTGACCAGGGCGTTGGCCCCCGTCACCACCACGCCGCCGCCCAGTCCCAGCAAGAACAGCAGCGCGATGATGCTGCCGTATCCGCTGGCTTTGGGTAGCGACGCCAGCGCCAGGGCGATCAGCGCCAGCCCGATGATCAGCCCGATCTTCTTTCCTTCGTTGTCGATCAGCGGCCCGACCCCCAACGAGGCGATCATCAAGCCCAGCGCCTGGGCGAACGCGATCACCCCGTTTTGCTTGGGCGTCAGGTGGAACCGCTCCGCCAGGCCGGGCAGGATGGTGCCCAGCATCGCCGCGATCACCCCGTAAACGAAAATCGCCAGCACCGCCGCCAGGATCAACATCAGCCCTTCTCCTCTTCCAGTGCCGGAACGTCCACCCAGGCGCGCGCCGCATGGCTCTCCAGCGCCGCCTGCACAATCGTCAACTGACGCAAGCCGTCGCGGAACTGCGGGTAATCCGCCGCGGCCTCCGGATTCCCGATGGATGCGTAAAAGCGCCGGAAGACCTGCTTGAAGGTGTCGTCATATCCTTCGCTGTGGCCGCCCGGCAGGTCGGCGTAGGGCCGCGCGCCAGGCAGGAGCAGGCTGGGGTCCTTCAGCAGTACGCGGTTGGGCGCATTCCGGCAGCCCATCCACAGCTCGTCTGGCCGTTCCTGGTCCCACGCGGCCGAGCTTTTGGAACCGTAAATCTCGATGCTCAGCCGGTTCTTACGCCCGGCCGAAACCTGGCTGACCGTCATGGCCCCGCGCGTCTGTTCGCCCATGCGGAAGATCACCGCGCCGAAATCCTCCGTCGAGACGGGGACCTGGTCATAATCGTCCGGCTGCAACAGCTTGCCCGCGAACGTCTCGACCGCGCCTTTGGGCCGCTTGCGGGTCTTGTGAAATGTCTGCAGGTCGGCACATAACGAGCGAACGCGCAGGCCGGTCACGTGTTCCGCCATGTCGAAGAAGTGCGTGCCGATATCGGCCATGCAGCGCGACGGCCCGCCAGCAACTGAGTCTACGCGCCAATTCCAGTCGGTGTCGTACAGCAGCCAGTCCTGCGAATAGGTCCCCTGGACCACCAGGATCTCGCCCAATTCTCCGGCTTCGCACAGCCGCCGCATTTGCTGCACCATGGGGTAGTAGCGCAGGTTGTGGTTGAGGCAGTTGCGGCGTCCGGTCCGCGCCGCCGCGGCCACCAGCGTGCGGGCCTCCTCGACCGAAGTGGCCAGAGGCTTTTCGCACAGGACGTGTTTGCCGGCGCGCAAAGCATCCTTGGCCATCGCGAAGTGCAGCGCGTTGGGCGTGCAGATGTGCACCGCGTCGAGCGCGGGGTCTTGGAGGATGTGGTGATAGTCGGCTTCTACCCGCTTGACCGGGAACTGTGCGGCCAACCGGCGCGCCGCATCCAACTGTCGATCGGCGATTTCATAGAGATCGACCGATCCCAGGCGGCGCAGGGCCTCGACGTGCACGCGCCCCATGAAACCGCTTCCGAAAACCGCCGTTTTCCACTTTCTCATTCTGACTCCTGACTTCTGACTCCTGACTTCCAAATCCCGCAGGGATTTCAAGGGCGAAGGCCTTGCGCTTACACTTCCAATTTCCAGGGGCTGCGGTAAGCCGTCTTCAGGTATGGCTTGGCGGCGTCCTGCTGCGCGGTCCAGTTCTTTTCGTCCCAATCCACCCGCGTTTTGGCGCGCATCGAAACATTGGCCAGCAGGCACACCGACGACGACCTTACGCAAGTTTCGATATCGCTGATGGGCTTCTGCCGCGTCTTGATGCACTCGATGAAGTTCTTCCAGTGCGGCAGGTTCATGGGCGTCATGTCCGGGATGTTCTGCCAGGTGGAGGCCGTCAGCTTGGAACCCTGGTTGGGGATTACCCAGCACCCGCTGCGATTCACCAGGATGGACGCTTCGGTGCCGTGTATGGACGTGCCGACCGTCTGGTTCAGCCCGAGCAGCGGCATGGGGTTGCACGTGCGGCTCTCGTAGGTGACCAGGAACTTCGGGTATTCGAAGGTCGCGTGCATGGTATCCGGCGCATCGCAGTTGTCCTGCACATAGAACTTCTCACCCATCGCCACCACGGACGTGGGCATCACCTCGCCGAAACACTGGTGGAGAGGGTCGATGAGGTGTACGCCCCAATCGGTCATGGCGCCGCCGGCGTAGTCCCAGAAATAGCGGAAGGTCGGAAAATGGATGCGCTCGCCCCACCGGTTCGGATTGAAGGGAACCATGGGCGCCGGACCTAGCCACATGTCCCAATCGAGGGCGTCCGGCGGGACGGCATCCGGCAGATCGCCGTAGCGTTCGCGCTCGGTCGACGCGCTTTGAAACGCGTGGCAGAACGTGATGTCGCCAAGGGCGCCCGCAGCGACCAGTTCGGCGGCCTTCTTGAAATTGCCGCCGGATCTCTGCATGGTGCCCGCCTGCACCACGCGATTGTACTGGCGCGCCGCCTGGACCATTTTCAGGCCTTCATCGACGCCCTTGCTGGCGGGCTTCTCCACGTAGACATCCTTGCCGGCCTTGCAGGCTTCCACCGTCATGTAGGCGTGCCAGTGGTCGGGCGTGGAAACGCAAACCGCGTCAATGGACCGGTCCGCGATCAACTCGCGAAAGTCTTTCACCGGCTTGACATCGAATCCGCCCTTTTTGGCAGCGGCTCGAGCGCGGTCAAGATGTGGCTGATACACGTCGCATACCGCGACCGGCTGCACTTCCGGCATCTGCATGGCGTACGAGAGGTTGGAGGATCCCATGGCCCCGATGCCGATGAAGCCGATGGCGATGCGGTCGTTGGCTCCCTTCACGCGTCCGGTGAAGAGAGAGGTGGTGAACACGGTGCCGGCCGCGGTGAGAACATCGCGCCGGAGAATGGGCTGTTTCGGGTCCATGAATAGATAATAGCCGCTTATCTCACGCGCGTCCCCGTGGCCGTGGGGAAATCCTGGGGCGGCTTCTGTGTGACTTTGCCGGTTGCGGCCCACTCGACGCCCCGCTGGAACGTGACGATGAACCCGAGGCACCGCATGGCGGCGGTATCGTGGCCCAGGGCGGTGTGAAACACGCGGCCCTTGCCGTAGCGGATGGCCATTAGCATGGGCTCATCCTCGCCCGTCCCTTTATTCGCCGGATCGGAATGCGCAGTCGCCAAAACCGTGACATTCTCCGCCGGCCCGCACAGCGAATCGTACAACTCATCCGCCACGTGCATCCACACCGCGGGCAGGCCCTGCATGATGGGATGTTCGGCGTCCCGCAGCGTCACCTGAAACGGCAGGCGCGCGCCATGGTGGCCGCAAGCGCCCGGATTGTTATCGAGCCGGATCTTTCCGCTGCTCCAGCGCAGCATGGGTCCGAACTCCGGGCTTTGGCGGTTGCCCCAGCCACCCACCGCGGTCATCTGCTGATAGGCTTTCCACTCTGGAAAGGCATTGTCGGCCGCGTGATAAGAGACGAATCCGCCGCCTTCGCGGACGTACTTTTCAAACGCCCGCTCGGTTGCGGCCGGCCAGGCGTCGCCGTTGTAATTGGAAACCACCACTCCGTGCGCCGCAAAGTTGGGCTGGAAGGAACTCATATCCGCGCCCTTGGGCGGAGTGGTGGCAACCTGCACCGTAAACCGCCCGGTTTCCTCCAGCAGCCCTTTCAGCACGGGCGTGGTTTCCTTCCACGCGTGGTTGTTCTGCCCATCGACGATCAGCACTTTGATCGGCGCGGCGCAGCCCGCGCATCCCGTCATCAGCGCCAGAGAGAAGCAAATCGGCCAGTGTTGGTAAACCATGGGGAGCCCATCACAATCTACCACGCGGATGCGCCATCGCATTCAACCCCTTCACGGCGGCAGTTCGTCGTGCCACACTAAGCGTCATGAAGCTATTTGCGGCATTCCTAATGGCGGGCGCTGCCTGCCTCCTTCCGGCCCAATCGCAGCAGGCGGCGAACCCGTTCCTCGGACGTTGGGATTTCACCATCGCTCCCCAGCGCGCCAACTGGTTGGGGGTCACCGCCAAAGACGGCGCGCTGGACATCTGGTTCCAGCCGACCGGCGGCAATGTTTACCAGGTGAAGGATTTCAAACTGGCAGGCTCGCACCTGACGCTCAACCTGCAACGCGCCGACGCCAAGAACCCGGCCCTGAGCTGGGAGCTGGATGCCGCCGGCGACAGGCTCACCGGGCTCCAGAAACGCGGTGCGAATGAGATCCAGTTGACTGGTGTCCGCGCGCCCGAACTCAAACGCGCGGAACCGGCTGCCTGGACCGCTTCCGAGCCGCTCTTCAACGGCCAGGACCTGACCGGCTGGGAACCGCTGGACGCCGCCAACAATCACTGGAGCGCGCGCTCGGGCGAACTGGTCAACGACTCGCACGGAGCCAATCTCAAGACCACGCGCCAATTCGACGACTTCAAGCTGCACATCGAGTACAATTGCCCCGACGACGGTAACAGCGGAATCTACCTGCGGGGCCGCTACGAGGTCCAGGTGGAATATGAACCCCTCAGCAAGAATCCCCCGGAACGCCGCATCGGTTCGATCTACGGCTTTCTGACGCCCGCGGTCGATCTGCCGCGCAAGCCGGGCGAGTGGGAGAGCTTCGACATCACCCTGGTGGGCCGAACGGTCACGGTGATCCGCAACGGAGTGGTCACCATCGATCGCAAAGAGATTCCGGGGATCACCGGCGGCGCGCTCGACGCCCATGAAGCCGAGCCCGGCCCGATCTTCCTCCAGGGCGACCACACCGGCGGCCTGCGATTCCGCAATATCGGGATTTCGCTCCCGAAGCGCTGACGCGCGCCGCGAGGTACGATATCCGCGAGGGCCGCTATGGCATACGATTTCACTCGACGTCATTTCTTCTTTGGCTCGCTGCTCGCCGGAGCCATCCCGAGCGGCGGGTTCGGGAGCACCGCCTCGCTCGCCAGGCTGGGATACAAGTCGCCCAACGAGAAGCTGAACATCGCTTCCATCGGGGCCGGCGGCCAGGCTGCCAGCGATCTGACCAACTGCGCGTCGGAAAACATCGTGGCGCTGTGCGATGTGGATGAAAAACAAGCCGCGCGTAAGTTCAGCCAGTACGAGAAGGTCCCCAAGTACAAAGACTTCCGCAAGATGCTCGATAAGGAGAAAGGCATCGACGCGGCGATCGTGACGATCCCCGATTTCATGCATGCCACGGCGGCCACGTGGTGCATGGAGCGCGGCAAGCACGTGTACGTGCAAAAGCCCCTCACGCGCACGATCTGGGAAGCCCGCAAGTTGATGGAGGCGGCCAACAAGTATAAGGTCGCCACGCAGATGGGTAACCAGGGATATTCCTGCGAAGGCACGCGCCAGGTGGCCGAGATCGTCTGGTCCGGGGAAATCGGCAACGTCACCGAGGTGCATGCCTGGACCAACCGGCCCATCTGGCCGCAGGGGCTTACGCAGATCCCCGCGCCCGCCAAGGCCCCCGATACGCTTGACTGGGATCTCTGGCTGGGCGGAAGCGCGGCGCGGCCGTGGACCGACGGCGGCTCCGGCTATCCGACTGACGACGGGTACTTCTACCAGCCATTCAATTGGCGCGGCTTCTACGATTTCGGCTGCGGCGCCCTGGGCGACATGGCGTGCCACATCCTGGGCGCTCCGAACCTGGCTTTGAAGCTCGGCGTCCCCAGCAGCGTGGAATGCATCCACAAGGAAGGCGCCAGCGATTTCATGTTCCCGAAGAAGTCGACCATTCGCTTCGACTTTCCCGCCCGCGGCAACATGCCTGCGCTGAAACTGTTCTGGTACGACGGATTGACAGCGAACCCTGAAATCCCCGGGGTACCCAAAGGCGAGTATCTCGGCGATCCTCCCACCAGGAGCGTGCGTCGCGGCGGCCGGGGCGCCGGAGGGGCTGCCGGTCGGGCCGCGGCCGCGCCGGTGCCTGCGCCCACGGGGTTTGTGGGAAGGGTTTTCGACTTCGCCGAGTTCGACCTGGTTCGCCAGGACCCCAACCCGAACATTCCCAAGCCAAACGGCAGCCTGTTCATCGGCGACAAAGGCATGCTGACCACCGGCACCTACGGCGAGAACACGCGGCTCATCCCCGTCGACAAGATGAAAGACTACACGTTCCCGCCGAAATTGCTGACCCGCTCGCCCGGGCACCATCAAGACTGGATTCGCGCCGCCAAGGGTGGAGATCCGGCCTGCTCCCATTTCAATATTGCCGCGCCGTTTGTGGAATGGATGTTGCTGGGCGTGATCGCGCTGCGCGTGGAAGGCAAGATCGAATACGATGCCGCCAAGATGAAGATCACCAACAACGCGGACGCCAACAAGTATCTCAAGCCCACCTTCCGCAAGGGCTGGTCGTTCGTGTGACGGCGGCAGGACAGACCATGTTTTTCGTGGTCTGTCGGCCTCGCTAAGTAGGCGGTTTCAGAAGCTCGCTCACGTATCCAAAACCGCTTGCTGACGCGCGCGGCTCGCATGCGAGCCGCGACCGTGAGGGAGCGGTCTTCGAGGAATACGAGAGCGTATTGATGAAACGGCGCACTAAGCCACAGCCTGCCAGACAGACGACGAAAACCGATCGTCCTACTTGGCCGGCCTGCCGAAGACCTCCACCTCGATGTAGTCGTTCAGTTCGTTGGCGTTGTTTCCGGCGCTGTAAAGGCGCACGTAGCGTGCCTGCGCGCCCTTGCAATCCACCAGCTTCCCCTCATAAGTCTCCACGTAATTCAGGTTCTTGCCCGCGCCCTGCTTCGCTTTGTTGTTGGTGTCGTTGTTGAACCAGGTCTGGACGTTCTTGGTAAAGGCCTCGTCGTCCGCCGTCTGCACGATGACGCTGAAGTATACCCTCGGTTGGTAGTAGTGCCAGAACAGGACGCCGTAGATCTCGTGCGAGGCCGTCAGGTCGATGGTGACCCATTGCACTCCGCGCCCCAACTCGACATTATTCCCCTCAATCTGCGCATCGTCTCCGTCGGTCACCATGTCGAGGTCGCCGACCACCGGGTCCTTCTCGCTGCTGGTGACCTTCTTTCCCTTGGCGACATTCGTCACCCCCGCGGGCGCGAGAAACGGGCCGCGCTCCTTGCCGGAGGGTTTCTCCATGTTGGGGATATTCAGAAAATTGGGCGGCGTGCCTTCATAGCCGGGTTTGGGCAGCATGATCGGAACGGGCTCCAGCTTGGCTTGCGCCGGCAAGCCTGCCGGACAGGCGAACAGTGCGGCCATGGGGAGCAGCCAGTAATGTTTCATCTCAATTCTCATCATAGGACGATCCTCAATCCGGGAAATGCACGATCTCGGGCTTCCCGGCGGGCGCCGGCGCGTTATCCAGGGTCCACGATTCGAGGCCAGGATACCTCCGGCAACAGTCCTGGATCTCGCGGGCGTCGAGGATCAGGAAGGCGGTGGAGAATGCTTCCACTACGGCAGCCGGGGATTGGCCGATGGCGGCGGCGCCGGGCACGCTGCGCGCTTTCCGGCAAAACTCCGCGAGGGCGCTCACTGCGGCCGACGCCCATGCCGCACGGCGGAAACGGGCCGGCTGGCCGCTTCGCGGATCCACGACGTGATCCCCTTTTTGCGTGCCCGAAGCGCTGAAGGCCATGCGCCTCGCCTGGATGACCACGAACGGCGCAGCCACGGCGCCATCGGGCGCGCTCATGGTCAAGGGCCATCCTTCACAGCCCACCGGAGCTTCCAGTGCCAGCACCGAACTGCACCCGCCGTGAATCACCGCCCGTTCGACGTCCCACTCGGCCAGCACTTCGGCCATGCGATCCACCGCGTAGCCTTTTCCGATTCCTCCCAAGTCCAGGCGAGCGCCGGCCGCATTCGCGCGCACTTCCAGCCGCCGCGGATCGAGCGAGAGCCTGTCGAGACCCGAGCCGAGCGAGATATCGAAAGCTCCCGCGGTCTCCGCCCATGCCAGGCGCGCCAGCTCCAGGCACTCCATGGTCCAGCGGTTCACGCGCATGCTTTGGCCGGCCGCCAGGCTGTTGATGCGAGAGATATCGCTGTTCTCGATGAAGCGGCTCAGTTCCTGCTCGAGGCGGCCGGCCACGTCGAATGCAGCCCAGGCCGCCTGCCGCGCATATGCCGGGTCCGGGTGCGTGCAGACGATCTCGAACACCGTGTTCATCGCCTGATGAGAGAAGCGCAGCGCGCCGGCGGGCTCGGTGAGCGAAACGCCGGCATCGCTCATCGCTCATCCCCGCGCTGCCGCCAGTCGTCCCACAACGGCTTCGCGATATAGCCTCTGATCTCGACGCGCGGCCGCAACTCGGCATACTGGTCGAACAGGTTCATGTACATCTCCCGCTGGCCCGGAGGAGGCTGCTCGTAGAGCTTGCTCACCAGCGCCGGTTCCATGTCGGGAGTGGCCAGGATCACCGGCGCGTCGGGTGCCGTGGCGGAGACGCCATTCCACCAACTGATCCCGGTGAATCGCCGCAGGTACCACGGCAGCGGCCAGAGATTCTCCCGGCTGATGATCTGAACCGGCAGCGCATAGCCGCCGGGATAGACCGCGGCGAGCGATTCCATCCGCGCGGCAATGCGAAAGACATCCTTGCCGGTATGCGCGTAGACCCACGGGTTGCAGGGGTCGGCCCCATACCGCGTGCTGCTCTGCCAGGCCAACCAGCCGAGATGAGCCACTCCGGCGCCGGCCAGGCCGGCCAGAATGATTGCGGCTCCGCGCGTGCGACAGCGGCTGGCAAGCCAGGCAACCCCGGCGCCCGCCAGCAGAATCTCACCATGCAGAAATCCCAACACGTTCCACGGAACCTTGTACGGAACCAGCGAATACACAACCATCAGGAACACCGTGTAAAAGCCGATAAAACGCAGCGCTGTGGGGTTGATGCCAGCCACACCCTTGCGGGTGAATGCGGCCCAAAATCCCGGCAAGGCGAGGGCGGCGATCAGCGCCTCGGACCACACAGGCTTCCCGGGGGAATGGAAATAGAGCAGAAGCGACAGGTAATAATTCCAGGGGTGCACGTGAAACGTGTCGATCCCGGCGCCCCTAGCGAAATAGGTTCGATAGGCCAGGAGCGAATCCAGAATGCCGCTTGGATGGCTCAGGAAGGAGGACATCAGAAGCCCCGAGACCACCAGCGCCGCGGCCGCCGCCAGGGCCAGATGGCGTCGCGGCGCGGGATCGGCTCGCCGCTTTTCAAACAGCAGCGTTGCCATGCCGGCCAACAGCATCGAGGCCACCGGCAGGATCGCGGTCTCTTTCGTCGCGTACATCAACCCCGCCAACGCGCCCGTGCCGGCGGCCCAGACGGCACGCCTCCGGCGGCAATACCCGAACACGCACAGCAAAGCGCAGAAGGTCAGCAAGACTAGCAGGATTTCATGAATGTAATAACGGCTGTAATACACCATGGCGGGGGAAACCGCGGTGAGTAATCCCGCCGCCGCCGCCGCGCGCAGACCGAAATAGGGGACCAGCAGGATGTGCGCACCTACCAACAACACCCCCAGAAACGCAGGCACCGCGCGCAAGGTTGCTTCGCTAAGGTCGATGTAAGTCCGGATGCCTTGTATCTTCGCTGAGATAAGGCTTAAGTAATAGAGAGTCGGGCCGTGGAAGTCCTGGTTAGAGTATTCATAACGGCCTTGCTCCAGGAGGATTCCGAACTTATCCGCGTTCACCGCTTCATCGCAGTGCATGGGGCGGACGGCGAGATGAGGGAAGCGGAACAGAGCGGCGGTGACCATCAGGCAGAGGAACAGCGCCGCGGCGCGGAGGTTCATCACCGCGCGTTCCCCTTCCTCCAAGCCAGCAGCGCGAAAAGGCCGAAGAGCGATGCGGCGGCGGTAAACGCCAGCGCGCAGCAGCGGTGCACCAGGAACAGCTCCTGTTGATCGCCGGGCCCGGCCAAGGGATACATGGCGAGCAGGATGGAGACCACGGTGGGCGCCAATAACGCGGCGGCGGCCCAAAAGAAGAACTTGCGCAGCAGCACGACGCGGTTCGCCCCGGATGCCGCAGTGAACCGGTTGCGGTGCGCCCAGAACAGCGCTACCGCGACCGCGGCGACCATAAAGACGGGAGCGGCCGCGACGTGCACCATCAAGCGGTAACCGGTCATCGCCGCGCCTTTCATGAAATATGAGTAGAAGCCGGTGACTGCGATAGCGGCGAACGAGATCACGCCGGCGACGTTGACCGCAACCCGTGACCACCGGAAGAGACGGAGGGCGGGTTGCGGCCCCTCATCGGCCTCGCGGACGCGCCAGTTTCCCGCCGCGCCGGCCGACACACGTTCCAACGCCGGCAGCGCGTAGGCGGACAGAAGCAATAGCAGCAGGGCCGCCGCCAGCATCCCTCCCGCCTTGAGCCAGGAACGGAAAACCCACAACCGCGCGAGGCGCGTGTTGTAGGCGATGTCCAGGTTCTTTTCAAACCGGTACATCTTCCACGGCACGGCACGTTCGGATGCCAGTGGGGAATCCACGGCCACACTTCCCTGGAAAAAGGGGGCGCCGGGGGAGTGGCAGTCCTGGCAACCCCTCGCACCCAAAGACTGCGAAGCCGGGCGCACATCATGCGCCAGCGGCCACAGGTAGGGCTGCGCTTGCGGATGGTCTTCGGCCACCAGCCGGCCCGCGCTGTCCCGCCGGTGCAGTCTGCCACCGGCGATATACACCGCCGGCCCGGCCGTGGCGGCTTCTTCGTCCAACAGCCGCAGCACCTGTCCCACCCACTCCGCGTCGACCCGCGGCCAACTTCCGTCGGGCGCCAGGTCCTTCTGCAGTTTTCCTTTCTGCAGAGTTTTCCGAACCTCGTCAGGACTGAGGGGCGCGACCGAGCCGGCCCGCAAGCGGCCCCAGAACGCGGGCCAGATCATGCGGTGCGGCCCGATCTTCCCATCCTGCTGCGGCGCAAACACGGGGTACTCAATGTGCGGCAGAACGTCGGGCGACTTATTGACGTTGAACTCTCCCAGGCCGTGCGAGAGCCCGTTTTTCAACCGCCGGGTGTCATCCGAGGGCCAAGGCCCGGAGTGGCAGGCGGTGCAGGTCAGCTTTTCAAAATGAACGGGAGGGATGCCGGCGTGGTCCGGGTTGGGGGCGCCCATCCTACCGGGTGAATTCGGGTCGGCATCTTCACCCATGTGGCATCCGCGACAGGAAAGCGAGGCGGCAAAGGGATCGGCGGCGGTGGCGGGGTCGCCTTCGTAGCCACGGGTAATCATATGGTCGAGGTTGTTCCTGTGGCACTGCACGCAGGTGATTCCGCGTGCCAGGTGAACATCCTCGTTGGCTTTCCAGCGGGCCGCGCCGGTCTGCTCCACATCTATGTTGGTATGACAGTAGTAACAGCGGACAACTTTGACGTCCCTGACTATGTCAAACGCCACTTTGCCATTGGGCAGAAAGCGATGGCTGGCATAATCCACCCTGGGAATCTTACTCTGCAGGGAGTCCTCCACCGAAGATGGCAGAAGATAGTCGAAGAAATTGGGCATTTCTTTGGCGGAGCCCGTTACCGCGGCGAGCGAGCTCGCGGCGGTGGGCGCATAGCGGAAATTCTCCAGCGCGACCTGCCGGGCGTATTCCGCCTGATCGTAAGCGGGCGAAGCATCGTGACAGGCCAGGCAGTTCACTTCCAGGTCGCCGGATACTGCCCAGCGCGCGCGATCGGCACTGCCGGCGGCGTCCTGGGGCAATCCCTGCGGCAGTCCCCCGGCCATGCGCCCGCCGAAGCGGAGAGCCATGCCGCGGTCGCTCAGTCCCAGTTGTGACGGCTTGTAAGTGCCCGGCCAGGCCCGGTAAGACAGGGGTAACTGCGTGGCGGTCTCACGATCCACCAGAAACCACGGTTGTCCTTTTCTGCCCGGAGGCACGCCGGCGAGGGCCGCGTTGAAATGCCATCCGCGGCTGATGGTCGCCACGTCGTGGCAGCTTGCGCCACAGGTCTGGCGGGGGGAAAAGGGCAATGGCCGCCGGTCCTCGGGCTGGATGGTGTCTCCCTCGGGGTCACGCAAGGCGATGATATGGGCCGGCTGTCCCCGGCTTCCCGCGCTGTTGTCGCCCAGCATGGGCTTGGGAGGCGAGGCCTTTCCCCGAGGTTGCGCGAGTCCCGGCCACGCGGCTGCCAGCATGAGGGCGGCCGCTGCTGCCGATGTGTGCGAGCGCGCTCTCATCCTCACACCTCGAAGTCTTCGGGCTTGAACTCCAATCGAGCGTGGGCATCCACCGCCTCGTTGACCTTGAGCACCGTCACCGCAGTCGCATAGCCGATCTCGGCCGGGCAGTTCAGTTTTGTTCTTCCCCGCACCGCTCCGAAGAAATTCTCCAGGTGCGGCTGGTGATACTTCTTCCGCATCTCCACAGGCAATCCGTAGCTGGGGGGCGGAAGGGTCTCGCGAATGTCCAGCACAGCGCCGGCCGGTGGAGCGGGCTGAGCGGCTTCCTTGGGCTCCAGCAACAGCCCGTCTTTCACGAACGACTTCCAATCGGGCGCGTTGGCGACGTCGCGATATACCTTTCCGCGGCCCGCGGATTCCGAAATCTCCAGAGTGCCTTGATCGCCCATGAAGACCTCGTAGTAGCCGCCGAAACCGTTGGTGGTGATGGTCTGGTAGAAGGCGCGCACGGCGCCGCCGGGCGTGGCGTAATCGTAGACCGCCATCACGGTGTCGTACCATTCGTGGGTGGCCTGGCTGAAGTAGTCGGTGCCGCCGCTGGCGGTGACGCCCTTCGGGCGCGCATCCAGGAACCAGTTGTAAATGTCGATCTGGTGGGACCCCAGGTCCACGATGGGTCCGCCGCCCAGGCCGCGATACCAGCGCCAGTTGAGGAACTGCTGCATCGAACGGAATCCGTACTTCTCGAGGATCTCCGGCTTGATGGCGTACCGCTCGGGTATGGTCGCGAAGTCGCGTTTGGAGCGGTTCCACTGCCCGTTGATGGCCGTCATCCGGCCCAGCAGTTTGGCTTCGTGGATCAACTTCTCATAGCAGAACAGGTACCGCGGATTGCTGCGGCGCTGGTGTCCGATCTGCAGCAGCCTGCCGGTCTGGCGGGACGTCTCGACCATTCGGCGCGCGTCCGCCAGGCTGTTGGACATCTCCTTTTCGCAGTAAACTTCGAGGCCGGCGTTCATGCACGCGATGGCGTGTTCCGCGTGCCAGAAGTCCGGGGTGGCGATCAGCACCGCGTCGAGGTTGCCCTTTTCCCTGTCGAGCATTTCGCGGTAGTCCACGTACGCGTTGTTGGCGTGTCCGCTGTCTTTCAACAATCGCGAAACGCGCCGCTGGTTGTACTCGGTCCAGATGTCGCACACCGCCCGAAAGCGCACGTTGGGAATCTGCAGGCAGGCGTCCAGAAGCACCTGCCCCTGCGCTCCGGCGCCCAGCAGCGCCACGCGCACTTCGTTGGAGGAAAGTTTCGTCGCGGAGATGGGCGTCGAGCCCAACACCAGACCGGCTCCGGCGGCGAATGAAGAGCCGATGAGGAAGTCCCTGCGGTCGAGTGCCTTGCCGTCTTCCTTGGGGTCCATGAGATTTCGCTCAGTATATCTCGATTGCGGCAATGGGTTCACCGCGGAGGCGGAGGCGCGGAGAAACAAAGAAGGGGAGCTGCGGCGGGAGCGAAACTGGGTTCGTTGCCCGCTACAATCGTAGCTAACTACTACAAGGATCGAAAAAAACGCTGGGCGTTTAGGGGGAATTGAGAGCGGGCGGCCCACGCGACTCTCACCTGTCTTAAAGGTAGCAGGCGTCTGGAGCAAGCAATTTCCGGGAAGTGATTGATTTTGAGGGAGAAAAAGGTTGAACTGGAGGGAATCGGAGAAGAAAATCGTTGCCTTCAGGCCGGTCCCTGGCCCAATAGATCCGGCTGCTTGCCTCTTTATTGACCAACGGCACAAAGAAGAGACGCGCTGCGTTCAGACAGGATGGTGGCGGCTGCGGGGGATTCGTAGCCTTCCGAAACTCCCCGAAACTGCCCCCCAAACTCGAGCGACAGCGCCGCGCGCTACCGCGTCGCGTCGGGAATTTCGCGAATCCAGATGTTGCGGAAACGCACGGGCTGGCCGTGGTCTTGCAACCGCAGCGGCATCTTCGCGGCGTGCGCGTGGTAGGGCGGACGCTTCACCCACTCCGTGGGGCCGGTCAACGTGACGTGGTCCTGCACCAGGACGCCGTTGTGAAAGACCGTGGCCGTCGCCAGGCGCGTGAGATCGCCATCGGCCGAGAAGCGCGGTCCGTGAAAGACGATGTCGTAGGTCTGCCAGGCGCCTGGGGGCAGGCTCGAGTTGACCAGCGGCGGGTACTGGGAATAAACGGCGGCGGCTTGCCCGTCGGGATAGGTCTTGTTGCGGAACGAATCCAGCACTTGGATTTCGTACAGGGTCATCAGAAAGACGCCGCTGTTTCCCGGCTCCTGGTCCGATCCACGGGTCGGATCGGGCGTGGCCCATTCCACGTGCACCTGGCAATCGCCGAATGCCTGCGTGGTCTGGATGTCGCCGCTCTTGGGCTTGACCTGGAGGGTTCCGCCGGTTACCAGCCAATCGGCGGGCTTGCCGTCGGGGTGCTGCCAGCCCGAAAGGTTCTGGCCGTCGAAGAGGACCACCGCGTCGGATGGCGGCGCGCCCGGTTGATACTCGGTCCCGCCGCCGCCGGGCGTGATTTGGCGCGGCAAGGGCTGAGTGCGATCGCCAGGAGGATACGGAATGACCGGAATGGTGACGGCCGCAAAGAGGACGCAGGCGGCCAGCGCGGCCGCGGAGGCGCACGGGATTCGGGTTTTCATGACGATGAGGATTTTATCATTGGGCGAAGGCGCGCGGCGCTTGCCACCAGTGCCTTGACCGCAAGGTTCGGTGCTACCGTGGGAACTGGTGGAGCATGTCGCCACAGGATGTTCACAAACGGAAATCCTGACAAACATGAGTCAAGCGGAAAAGGAGCGTTCATGGCTGGAAACTCAGATTACCTATCGTCGGTGAGCACCAACATGCGGGACTTTGGTTTGCGCGTCTCCCGGCAAGTCCAACTGCCTGACGGCCCGGTGGTGGACTTGTTCGGCTCGCGGACCTACTTCTCGTGGAAGGGGTTGGTCATCCTTTCCCAGCACGTCGCTGTGCGCGACTATGAGGGCACGGCCGCGACCCCGGCGGATGGGCAGGCGCTGTTCGAGGCGAGCTTCCGGCAGGCGAAAAAGGTGAATCGCGTCCCGCTCCTGCGTGGGATGCAGTTCGGCTTTATGGTTATCCCGTGTCTCGTCGTGGCAACCGCCGACAGGGCGCTCATCGAATACGCCGAGAGGCGCCCGCCCAAGCACTGGTCTCTATTCGAGTTTCCCGTGGTGGTGGATCGGAGCACGGGCCGGATCCACTACTACAACCAGACAGCCATATGGGGCGCAGCCTTCTTCTCCGACATGCGGAAGTTGGCAAGGCAGTGCTTCTGCGGGGCGGCGGACCCCAGCTAAACGGAATCGACATGAGCACTACCATGGCAGGCTCACACCGCCGCCAGTTTATGCAAGCGGCGCTCATTACAGCGGCTTCTTATGGCCGCATTCTTGGGGCCAACGACCGGATTCGGATCGGCGCCATCGGCACCGGGCAGCGGGGCCAGACCCTGCTGGGCTTGCTCAACCGGCTCGAGTCGAATGAGATCGTGGCGCTCTGTGATGTCTACAAACCGCATCTCGCCACCACCCGCGCCGCCCACGCCCCCAACGCCCAGGAGTACGCGGACCACCGCGAGTTGCTGGACCGTAAGGACGTGGATGCCGTGGTGATCGCCACACCCGACCATTGGCATGTGCCGATCCTCATGGATGCCCTCCGCGCGGGAAAAGACATCTATTGCGAAAAGCCGGTCACTCACACGCTGGAAGAAGGCGAACCGCTGATCGCCGCGGTGCGCGAGTCCAAGCGCGTGGTCCAGATCGGGCTCCAGCAGAGAAGCTGGGAACACTTCGCGCGGGCGCGGAACGAGATTGCGGACGGCAGGCTGGGCCAGGTCACGCTGATCCGCACCTACTGGTATCAGAACCATCTTTCGCCAGGCAGGCCGGGGAATTTCGATACCGGCAAACTGGATTGGAAGCGGTTCCTGGGCTCGGCCTCGGAACGCACGTTCGATGCCGATCAATACGCCAACTGGCGCTGGTATTGGGATTTCGGAGGCGGTGCGATGACCGACCTCTTCGTCCACTGGGTAGATGTGGCGCATTGGTTCATGGGTGTCGACGTGCCCGAGCGCGCCACCGCCAACGGGTTGACCGCGATCCTGGCGCAACGGCAAACGCCCGACACCATGAGCGCCGCGCTGGCCTATCCGGGGCATGCGATGGTGGAATTCGACTGTGCGCTGCTGGGATACATCGAAGGCGGCGGGCTGATGATTCGCGGCACGAAGGCGGCGATGCGCTTGTGGCGCGGCGGGTTTTCGGTCTACCAGGAGTTCCCGCAATACAGCGAGCGGCCCGAGCCGGCGAATCCGATTCTGGAAGTCCAGTCCAAGGGAGATGGCACCCTGGACCACATGAAGAATTTTCTGGATTGTCTGGGCTCGCGCAACACGACGAACGCGCCGGTCGAGATCGGGGTTTCGGCGGCGCGCGCGGGCCACATCGCGAACCTCGCCCTGCGCGGCAGCGGAGTCTGGCGGCGCGGCTGATGGTGTGGTAGGACATCGGTTTGTGTCGTCTGTCAGCGCCCGTGCTCTAGTGAGGCATGACAGGCCACGAAAGGCGATGCTCTGGCCCACTTGGCGCTACAATACTCACCGTCAGACGGTGAACCATGCTTTATACCAGACGAGAAGCGGGACGAGTCCTGCTGGCCGTTCTGCCAGCGTTGAAGGCTCTGGGCGCCGCCAGCAGCCACTCAAAATTCGCGGGCGTGCAGATCGGCGCCATCACCTACAGCTTCGGCTCCATGAAACTGGACGATGTGATTCAGGCATATGTGGATATCGGGCTGGACGAAATGGAATTGATGTCCGAGACCGCCGAAGCGGCCGCCGGCTTGGCGCCTGGTGGCGGCGCGGCGCGCGCGCAGGAAATCCTCAAGTGGCGGAAGTCCGTGTCGATGGACAAATTCAAAGACCTCCGCGGGAAGGCCAACCGCGCCGGCATCCAGATCGCGATCCTGTGCTTCAACATGAACGAGGCGGTCAGCGACGACGAGATGGACTACGCCTTTGTGATGGCCAAAGCCCTGGGCGCCAAAGCCATCTCCACCAGCACAAAGGTCACGGTGGCGAAGCGCGTCGCGCCGTTCGCCGAGAAACACAAAATGCGGATCGGTTTTCACGGCCACGACAACAACACCGATCCGAACGAAACCGGTTCCCTGGAAAGCTACGAGAAGGTGCTTTCGTTCGGAAAGTACAATGCCGTGAATTTGGATATCGGCCACTTTACCGCGTGTAACTACGATGCCGTGGCCTTCATCAAGGGGCACCACGCGCGCATCACCAACCTGCATCTAAAGGACCGGAAGAAGGATCACGGACCGAACACGCCTTGGGGCCAGGGCGACACACCCATCAAGGCGGTGCTGCAGTTGCTCAAGCAGGAAAAATACGGCATTCCCGCCAACATCGAGATGGAGTATGCGGTTCCGCCGGGATCCGACCGGGTGGCGGAGGTGAAGAAGTGCCTGGCATACTGCAAACAGGCTCTCGGGTAACGCGGCATGCGGAATAACGGGTATGCCGCTGTGGGGCAGGATATCGGACGCACCCCACTAGCGTGACAGGCAGCGCCGGCCGGCGTTTTCCTAAAGCACACCGGTCACCAGCCGTGCGCGACCTCGGTTTGGATGAGCGAGACGACGGCGGGCCGGGCGAGTCGGCGATACTCGGCGGTCCGCATGTGAATCACCTCGCGGTGGGTTCCGGCATTGAAGGCGATGTGGTCCTGGCCGGTCAAGGTGCTGTCGAGATAGACCGGCAGGCCGTAGAGACTGCCAAGGGGCGGCATGGCGCCCAGTTCACAATCGGGGAAGAGTCGCCCGAGTTCGTGTTCCGTAGCCATGCGAGCGTGGGCCAATCCGAGGGCGATGCGGACTTCGTGAAAATCGATGAGCTTGTTGGCGGGAACCACGAGCATGAAGAATCGATCGTCGCTGGCGACGACAATCACCTTAGCAACCTCCCGTGCGGGCAGATGCTCCGCCGCAGCGACCTCGCGGGCCGTGAAGGCGTTGGGATGGACGGTCAGCGTGAATTCGGCCTGGTGGGCATCGAGAAAATCACGTAGCTTGTCGAGAAGCGGCATAACCACCTCCGCTGATGGCATTGTACGCCTGCCGGGGCCCGAATGCGATGCAATTCTTCGAGAGGGGGCCATGGAGGATCGGGGTCCGATAGACACCCGAGTTGAAAGGACCTATACTTAGGGCGGTTTCGGAATATACGAGGTGATTGGCATGAAAATCCGCTATGGCTGTATTCTGGCGGCGGCGCTGGTGTGGACCGGGTGCGGACGGGCAGAGCGGAAAGAGGCCGTGACGTTCTGCAAGGTGCTGACGCAGAAGCATGCCGATTTTGCAGCCACCAATGCGCTGGAAAAGGACCTGCTGGGGAGCACGCGGAGTTGGTGCGAAAGCATCATCGCGGCTGGCTCCGGGCATGGCAAAGACTTGTCAGGGAACGCGGATTCGGCGAAGGAACTGGCACAGTCGGCAAGCCTGGTGAGCAGGCAGCTCGGCCACTTGCGCCAGTCGCTATACGACCAGCCTTTGCGGAAGGAAAATGTGCAGGCGATTCGCGCCAAGCTGCTCAGCCAGATCCAGAAGCGGCAGACCATGCTGCAGGACGTGCGGGTGGCCCTGGAGGGCGCTGCCGCGAACTTCCTCGAGTTTGAGCAGAGCCGGGCATATACGGGCGATACGTATCCGGCGGGGATCGACAAGCTGAATTCCATGCTGGGCGGGTACACGGGCGCGGAGGATCTGCTGGGAAAGGCGATTGCGGAACTGAAGGCGACGTACAAGATCCAGGAAGCGGATCTGAGCTCGGGCGGCCCGGCGACCTGACGCCACTCCGGCCGAGCCGCCAACCAAATGGTGGGCCCGTGGCGACTCGAACGCCAGACCTCTACCGTGTCAAGGTAGCGCTCTAACCAACTGAGCTACGGGCCCTTCCAGGTTGGAAAACCAAGTATACCATCGCGACGCATGGCCCGAAAACCGCGCGTCCCGGAGCGCTTGTGAGAATTCTGCGGAGCCCATTCGGGCAGGCTGCCGCGCGCTCAGCCGAGCGCCGCTTGCGCCTCGGCCACCGTCGCCGAGACCGTCAGCACCGCCGTCATCTGTGTCAGCTTCAACATTTCCAGCACCCGCCCCGAGCCCGGCACCACCACCAGCTTCCCGCCCGCTTCCTTGGTCTTGCCGCTCGCCAACGCCAGCAGGCCGATGCCCGCGCTGTCGATGTGCTCCACCTGGCTCAGGTCGAAGATCACCTTGCGCGCGCCCTTCTTTGCCAGATCGTCCACGATGTTTTCGATCCGTTGGCTTTCCCGGCCCAGCGCCAGCCTGCCCGACATCGCTACCAGCGTGATGCCCCCCTCGAGTTGATGTTCTTCAATTTGCAGCAGCATAAGAGTAGTGGTCCAGCATATCGCGTCCGCTTAAGGTTCCACAAGCGAGAGGATCGTCAGCGGCGCATTTCCTTCCAGCCGGTTGTTCACAAACAAAAACAGAAACTGCTTCTCCTCGCGCGCCCGCCCGATCAGCACCCGCATCGATTCCCGCGCTTCCGGGTTCGGGTCCTGAATCTCAGTGTACGGCGCAAACAGTCCCACCGCATCTTCGTACACCCGTCCGTGCCGCAACAGGGCCCGGCACACCAGGAAATCGGCCGTCGCCGAATCGGGCATGGCCAGTTGGTGGCGCAGCTCCGGCATCTTCGACCAGGCGTTGTAAACGTGCGCCACGCCGTGGCTGCGCAGGCACGCGAAGTAATCTTTCTCCAGAAATTCCGGATTGCGGATCTCGATGGCATAGCGGAATTCCCGCGGCAGCGCGCTCAGAAAAGGGTCCAGGCGGCGAAGAAACTGCGCCAGATCCGCGAAACTCCGCCGCCCGAAGGCGCCGAATTCGAAAATCAGCAGCGCCGTCTTTTCGCGATACGCTTCGAGCGGCCGCAGAAACATTTCCCGCAGCATCCGGGCGTCCAGAAATCCCTGGTTCTCTTTGCCCGCCTGCTGCCCGTAGCGCGCGTGATTCGGAAACACTTTGCAGGTGACTTGTTCCGGCACTTTGAAGGCGAAGCGGAATCCCTCCGGCACGCGGGAAAACAGGCGCTGCCAGAATGCTTCGTCGGGAAACTGGTAAAATGCGAAGTCGCCGCACACCGTCGGAAAGGTCTCGGCGTACTCGCGTAGGCACTCCGCCTCGAACAGCTTGCGCGAAAAGCGGCCGCGCGTGAGGTACCGCTCGCGCGTGTACACCTGCCCGAGCCACCCTTCGTATTTCCAGGAGCTGCCGCCGATATAGATGTTCTCTCGCGCCAGGGCGCGCAGGCGCGCCGCCAGCCCATCGCGGTCGAAGCCGCCGAAATCGGCGAAAAGCGGGCCTACCACGCTTGTGCGAACCGGTAGTAGAAGGGGTCGGCGCCCGCCTCGATGGCTCCGCTCGGGTAGAACCGGATGAGCACCGGCGCCGATCCGCTGTCCGTGCGCGGCCGGATTTCCACCAGGTGCCCGCGCCGTTTCAATTCGGCCACGACGGCGGCCGGAATGCGCTCGTCCAACAGAAGGCTGCCCGGATTCATTTCGTGGTTGTCGAAGCTTTCCACCAGGTGCTCGGATTGGAAGCGGGGCCGTTCCACCGCCAATTGCGCGTTCATGCCGAACTCCGCGGCGTTGAACAGCACTTGCAGCAGCGCCTGGTCCTGCTGATCGCCGCCCGGCGTGGAAAGCGTCAGCAGGTTCTTGCCCGGACCTACCACGATGGTCGGGCTGAGCGTCACCCTTGGCCGCTTTCCCGGCGCCAGCTCGTTGGGATGTCCGGGAATCAGCAGAAAACTTTGCGCCCGCTGCGTCAGCGGGATGCCCGTGTCTCCCGCGATATACTGCGGCATCCACGCCCCCGAGGGCGTGATCGAAATCGCCACCCCATCCTGGTCGATCGCGTCCACGCACGTCGTATCGTTGGCCTTGAGCTTCGGGTCTATCTGGTAGCGCGCAATCTGCGAGAGCGACGGATGCTGCGGCGGATGGTCGCCGATCTTGCCCGGCCGGAATTCGAGCGAGGCATTCTCCCCAATCAGCTTGCGCCGCTCCGCTCCATATTCCTTGGAGAGCAGCCTCTCCTCCGGAATGTGGCTGAACTTCGGGTCCCCGTAATACGTGTCGCGGTCCGCGTACGCCAGCTTCAACGCCTCCACCAGGGTGTGAATGTACTCGCCCGAGTTCATCTGCATGCCGGTAATGTCGAAGCCTTCCAGGATGTTCAGCGCTTCAATCATCGAGGGACCCTGGCTCCAGAATCCCGGCTTGTAAACCGTGTAGCCGTGGAACGTGGTCGAGACCGCGTCTTCCGGCTCCACGTGGAACGCCGCCATGTCCTCGTATCGCAGCAGCCCGCCGTTCTGTTTCGAAAAGGCGTCGATGCGCCGCGCGATATCCCCGCGGTAAAAATAATCGCGCACCGCGTCCATGGCCTTCGAGCGCGTGGCTCCCGACGCCAGCGCCTTTTTCTCAACGTCCGCCATGTTGCGCAGCGTCCGCGCCAGGTCGGGTTGCCGCAGGATTTCGCCGGCCTTCGGGTACGTCCCGCTCGCCAGAAAAACCCGTTTCGAGGCCGGCCACGCCGCCAGGTACGGCTCGTACCCCTCTAGCGACCACTCCCGCATTTCATCGATCGGGAAGCCGTCCGCCAGTTCGATGGCCGGCTGCACCGCTTCCGCGAACGACTTCGTGCCATACTCCTTCAGCGTCACCAGCGCCGCGTCCACCGTCCCCGGAACCAGCGTGGAAAGAATGCCTGCCGTCGGAACCCAGTCCTTCAATCCGTTCGTTCCCGGCCGGTCCCTAATCTCCAGGGCACTGAGCACATGATTGCGGTAGAAATCCGCCGTCCCGAGGCCGGGCATCGTGCCCACGCCCGCGATCGCGTGGACCTTGCCATCCTTAGTGCGCACAAGAATCGGCGCTTCGCCGCCCAGACCGATGTTCGAAAACTCCGCCACGCAGGCGGCCAGCATGGTCGCAATCCCCGCGTCCACCGCGTTGCCGCCGCTGTAATACATCCGCATCCCGGCTTCGGTGGAGCTTTCGCTGCCGCCCGCCACCGCGCCGTGTGTGCCGCGCGCCGCGAACTTGATGGGCCGCACCCGCGCCTGGCTCCATCCGCACACCGCCGCCAACACCATCAAGACCGTCACTTTGAATTTCATAAGGTAGTCCCATTGTATGGCGTTCGCACCACCGCCGGATTGCTATAATCGCTTCAACGTGGAACAGAGGTCCGACCTTCCCGCTTTGCTCGAACGTTACCGCCGCGGCGCCGAGCTGCTGGCCATGGTGCTCACCGGCGTCTTCGGTGAGGAAGAGGATTTCGCGATCGCTCCCGGCAAATGGAGCGTCCGCACCATCGTCGCCCACGTCGCCGATGCCGAACTGGTCGGCGCAGCCCGCTTCCGCCAGGTGATCGCCGAAGACAATCCCGCCATCAACGCCTACGATCAGGATGCCTGGGCGCGGAATCTGGATTACGCCCGCCGCAAGCCCAAGCAGTCGCTCGAAACCTTTCGCCGCATCCGCGCCGAAAACTATGACCTGTTGAAGGACCAGCCGCCCGCCGTCTTCGAGCGCACCTGTATGCACTCCGTGAACGGTGTCATGACGCTGTACCAGATGCTGGAAGGTTATGCCGGGCATGCCGAATCGCACGCCCGGCAGTTGCAGGAAATCCGCGAAGCCTACAAACAGGCCAAGGGCAGGAAATAGAAATCGGCGACGCCTACTTCCATTCCCACAATTTGCTGTGAGTGTTGCCCTCCGGGTCGATCTCGAATTCAAATACGCCTGCGACCGTATTCAGCCGCGCCCACTTGGCGTAAGCCGTGCTGTAGTAAACCGCCCCCCGATAGCTGACCGCGCCAGTCGGCAGTATCTTGCCCACGCCGGCGCCTTTCCACGTGGCGACGCCGCCGTCCCCCGTGAGCAGCACCCCGTGCCCCTCGCCGTACAAACTGCCGTCCGCCCGCGGCTGCGAGCAGTAAGTCCCCACCTCGTGGCTGTCGACGCCCAGAGTTTTTCCGGTGCTTTCAAACGACACCTCGACTGAGAATGTGCCGCCTTCCACCGATACCACTTTCCGGTAGCTTCGTTTTCCGTTACCTTCTCCGATTTGTTCGCCCAACATGATCTTCCCCTCACAATGTTTTGAGATTTGCCGCGGCGCGAAGTGGCGCTGTGGCTCAAGGCAGTATACAGGATTTCGCAAAGGGTCGCGCTACTCCGCCCGTAGGGAAAAACTCCGCACCAGGTGGGGCAGGCTTCAGCCTGCCATTGGAGTTTCCACATTTCGGCACGGATTTCCTGATGGTCCCACTGCGCCTCAACCAGGCCGAGGCTCATGCCTTGTATCAGGGCATGGCTTCAGCCGTGCCGTTGGAGGCAGTCAATTCAGGGCTTTAGCCCCTGCTGCCTGCCTCCTTGCCAGGTACGTGAAACAATAGGGGAACTCCTCGGGCGTCTCGACCAGTCCTGCCTTCACCGGGTTCGCCGCTATGTATTCCCGATGCTTGATGAAGCTCTGCCGATCCTCCACGCGCGTCTCGGAGAAACCGCGCTGCCAGACCTCGCCCCAATGGCCGTATTCCTTCTTCAAGCGGTATGAGAATCCTCCCTTGACTAACTGCATGGCCCTTTCCACCGTCATGCCGTCGCCGACCGTCCCCAATCAATGCAGATGGTCTGGCATTACCACAAAGTCGTGGAGCCGGAATTTCCTGGCCGCTAGGTAGGAGCGAAGCACGTCGATCCTCAACGTGGCATTCCGTTCCGACTGCAGCCGGGCGCGGCCTTGGCTGGTCTTGGTGGTGGCGAAGAACGTACGCGCTGAACTCAGGATGTTGCCCGGCAGGGCATTGCGAGCAGGCCTTGCCATTACCAGGGGCTAAAGCCCATTCCTTTCGCGGTTCGGCATGGCTGAAGCCATGCCCTGATACAAACCAGATCATAACCTCATACAGCCGGAAATGTAGAAACTCCAGGGGCAGGCTTCAGCCTGCCAAGGCGAGCGAAGTTCACCCGCGCACTCATCGCTGAGCCGTCATCACCCGCCGCGTTACACTGATCTTTCTATGCCGCAAGAATACCCTCCCTTGCAGGCGCCGCGCCGCCTGCTGTTCGGTCCCGGCCCCAGCATGGTCGCCCCGCGTGTCTACCAGGCCATGGCGCAGAACGTGGTCGGCCACCTCGATCCGTTCTTCTTTGAAGTCGCCGACGAGATCCGCACCCTGCTCGGCTACGCCTTCTCCACCGGCAATTCCTTTAACATCGCCATCTCCGGCACCGGCAGCGCCGGCATGGAGGCGGCCGTCGCGAATTTCGCCGAACCCGGCCGCAAGTTTGCCCTTCTGTCCAACGGCTTCTTCGGCGATCGCATCGGCGAGATGGCGCGCCGCCAGGGTGCCACCGTCGTGCGCCTCGCCAAGGATTGGGGCGAACCATTCGACGCCCAGGAAGTCCGCGATTTCATCCGCCGCGAGCAGCCCCACATGGTCGGCTTCGTTCAGGCCGAAACCTCCACCGGCATGTTCAATCAGGCCAAGCCCATCTGCGAAGCGGCCCACGAGGCCGGCGCGCTCACCATCGCCGATTGCGTGACCTCGCTCGGCGGCATGCCCGTCCTGGTGGACGAAAACGGCATCGACATCGCCTATAGCTGCACTCAGAAAGGTCTCGGCTGCCCGCCCGGCCTCGCGCCCATCACCTTAGGCCCGCGCGCCCTGGAGCGGCTCAAAGCCCACACCGCGCCCGTGCAGTCGTGGTATCTCGACCTGCAATTGCTGGACACGTTTTACACCGGCCACCGCTATCACCACACCGCTTCCGCCACTCTCTTCTACGCTTTGCGCGAGGGTCTCGCCATGGTCGCCGAAGAGGGCCTGGAAAACCGCTGGGAGCGCCACCGCCGCAACCACCTGGCCTTCGTCGCGGGCATCGAGGCCATGGGACTGAGCATGCACGTCGAGGATCCGGCCAATCGCCTCTGGACTCTGAACACCCCGCGCGTCCCCGCCGGCGTGGACGACGCCCAACTCCGCCAGTATCTCCTCAGCGAGCACGGCATGGAGATTGCCGGCGGCTTCGGCCCGCTGGCCGGCAAAGTCTTCCGCATCGGCACCATGGGCTACGGCTCGACGCGCGAAAACGTCCTGATGCTTCTCGAAGCTCTGGAAGCCGCCCTGAAGCGGCAAGGCTACCGCTCCGCGGGCGACCCCCGCGCCGCCGCCGAAAAATCGCTGGCGGGTTGACGCCAACCCGGCGTGGTTCAGTGGACGGCGTGTCACGGGATGTATCCGAGTCGATGGAATCTGGGGCTTTACTTTGGGCTTCGATTTTCGGCAGCGCGACCTTCTGTCTACCACCCCCAGGCGGGAGGTTATCTGGCTTGTGGAAGCGCCGTAGGGGAACGAATATACAACGGCCACGCCCCACTGCCGGACGGGGGTAGGATAACTGCGTTTATCCTATGCCAACCCAACCCACCCGTCAATCAGTTTTTCCGGCCGCCAGAGTGTCTCGAAAAGGGCAGATTGTGAATCACGTGGTCGAAGCGCTATCATGGGCGGCAGCTATGCGCGTTCCGTTTCAGCTCACAGATTTGCAGCCTTTTTCTTTCGTCGTGGACGGGAAGCTGCATTCCTACGCCGACAGCGCGCGGCTAGCATTCAAACCGAACCTAGCCGCTAACATCGAAGAAACCATCATTCAGACCTCAGACGGTCGGAAGGTCTGGCTTACCGTGGTTGGTGCCGACGAAGACCCAGGCCCCTATGGGATTCAGCGGGGCTGGTACACCGTTCAGGTGCTGGACGATGCGAGCGCGGGCGTCCTGGTCAAGGCGTTCGCGCCGTGGGCCGCCGATCTTCACTAACATCGCCGGGGCGTGCCGCCCAAACTAGACGCCCCCGTCTCAAAACGGGTAAGTTCTGCAACGTTCGCCGGAGGCCTGTAAACATTGGGTCTTGAATGTTGCAAATGTCTAGTGCAAAATGGAGCGCATGAAATACGGCTACGCCCGCGTCTCCACAGAGGACCAGAACGCCGCCATGCAGCACACGGCGCTGAAGCGGGCCGGGTGTAAAACTCTCTTCACCGATGAACTATCCGGCGCGATCACCAAGCGCCCTGCCCTGCTTCGCTGCATGAAGAAACTCGAACGCGGCGACACGCTCATTGTGTGGAAGCTTGACCGGCTAGGCCGCAGCTTGCGCGATCTTATCGCCATGCTCGACGACCTGAAAACGCGCGGCGTTAAATTCCAGTCGCTCACGGAGGCCATCGACACGACGACGCCCACGGGCCGCGCCATGTGGCAGATGATCGGCGTGTTGGCCGAGTTGGAGCGGAGCCTTATCAGCGAACGGACCCGCGCCGGGGTGAAGGAGGCGCAGCGGCGGGGCGTGAAATTCGGGCGCAAGCGGAAATTGAAGGCCCACCAAATCGCTCACGCCCGCAAGCTGATCGACGGCGGCCAGCGCCGCGAGGACGTGGCCGCGCTCCTGAACGTGGACCGGACGACGCTTTACCGGGCACTTGCGGCAAGCTGAAGCGTTGCCTTCGCTTTAGACCAAGGTGTCGGCGATAGACTTTTCTCCGAAGACCAGTTTGACGGAGTGCGTGTTGCTATGGCTCACACCTCCACCCGCTGTTATAGTCACCATATCGTAGGTTCCCGTCCCACCTAGTGTAGTGGCTTTTGTAATAACAAATTGAACTGTCATGCTGGCGTTCACGAACCCTGCGCCCTCAATCTTTAGAGCTCGAGTCGCGTCGAGTGCGCTTCCGAGAGCAGTCATTACGTTAGCGAGTGTGTCCTCAAACGGCACAGCATCTTCTTTTTTCACCCCGAGCAGTTCGACCGCTGGCTTTTTTGGGGGGACGGCATAATGAAATGCGAGTTCGTGTGTTGTCTCTTGGGTGTGAGTGTGCCCGAACGTAAAGAACAAAATAGTGAACGACCAACTCTTGTCCTTCTTAGTGGCCGCCTTGAATGTGAAGTCAGCACTGTTTAACGCGGGCAGCTTATCGTCCGAGGCGTGGTACTTGGCAACGGCCGTTTGAACTCGTTTAAGCACATCATCAAGAGGTGCAAAATCTTTTACATCGTCAGCCATAGAGTTTTCCTTTTCAGTCTTCTTTGAAAGACACGTATTTTGTGTGGCCATTCAGCATACCACCCCGCCGTTACACTTGCGTTTCCATGCGGAAGCCGTGCAGCACGACCTCCGTCGTCTTCGCATTCATGTCTGACGTGGTCGCCAATACGCAACGGGCGGGGCTTGCGCTTCCGGCGCTCATCACCGGGGCTTCTCGGGTCCCCTAAATAGCGCAACATAACGTCCTTTATGTTCGGTGATCCGGACGCGTTCGCTCCCCCCACCGCCTCCCGGCGCGCTTCACCGATCTAGCTCCGTTCAACCTGATGATTCTCCGACTATTACTTCTCTTCCTCCGGATAGATCGGATAGATCCCGATATGTCTTAGTGCTGTATCGTAAACGCTCCGGCGGAACTGCGCTTGAGTAGAGGAGCGAATCTCGCAGGCCGGAGCGTTTTCGATACAGCGACTTGAAGGAAGCCTTTGGCGTGCG
>JBEKDA010000015.1:0-103664 GCA_050014595.1 Bryobacteraceae bacterium | reverse complement strand
GGTTGACGTTCATTGGGTTCTCCTGTTTGAAGTTTCTGAGCCGGCTGTTCAGAGCCGGTCTCGGCATTGTACCCTTCAGGAGAACCCTTCGCCATCTCAGGCCTTATACATTCAAACAGACGATCGGTTTTTGTCGTCTGTCAGCGTCCGTGGTTTAGCGAGGCAGGACAGGCCACGAAGGGCGATGTCCCACTTAACGCGGGCATCAATCCAACGCAGCCATTCGTCGAGGCCCTGCTTCGTGGTGCATGAGAGCCGCGCGATCTGGATCTCCGGATGGATGGTGCGCGCGTTGGCTATTGCCACGCCGATGTTGAATGGCACGTACGGCAGCAGGTCGATCTTAGTCAGCAGCATCAGCTCCGACTTGAAGAAGATGCCGGGGTATTTGAGCGGCTTCTCTTCGCCTTCCGTGACGCTCAGCAGCACGATCTTACAGGCTTCGCCGAGATCGTAGCTGGTGGGGCAGACCAGGTTGCCCACGTTTTCAATGAAGAGGAGATCGATGGCTGCGAGCGACCAGCCTCACGCTCGAGCCCGAAACCCGGCGCCCGCGCACCAATCCCGATACGCTGGAGAGCGAATGCCGCGGCGTGTATCTGGCCGGCGTCATCGTGGCCGGCATGCACACCAACGAAACCTTCGTCGAGAATGGAAGATACCACGGTAAGCTAATTGCAGAGTCAATCTCGTCACAAGTGGTTGGCTGATGACGCGTGTCATGTGCTTCTCCGGACACTTGGAGCTCTCGCATCCCCGGTTTTTTCGGGCCATAATAGGGGCATACATGCGCCGGTCGACGAGAAGCGTTTGGACGGGTCTGCTTCTGCAAGTTCTCGGAAGCGCGGTGCTTGTTGCGTTCCAAGGTGCAGGGAATCCGCAGGTGACGGCCACTGACCGCCAAGTCCAGGGCGATATCGAGAGCCTTTCTAGCAAGAGTTGGCAGGTCAGGGTTTCGGCCGCGCAGGCGTTGGCAAAGATTGGGCCGGAGGCCATGCAGGCCGTCCCCGCCCTGCTGCAATCGACGAGGGACCGATATTCCAGTGTTCGAGAAGCCGCCACGAACGCCCTTGGAGAAGTTGTCAGCGGATCTACCGGCAAGGTGGTCAGCGATACGGTTAGCGGGCTTCTAGGGCGGTGCGATGATCGGCCTGAGGTTCGCGCTGCTGCGAGAGCCGCTATCCTTCGGATCGGAGCCGGTGCTGCGCCTGCGATCGTTGAGGTCCTCCGCTCAAACGCGGAGATCACATCGCGACGATTCGCCGCGGAGCTTCTAGCTGAGGTCGATGGTTTCACCGTCGGATTGGCCGCAGATGCGGCATTCCTTCTGAACGATCTGGATAATGACGTCAAGAGCCGCTCGGCGGTCGCTATTTCCAGGGCCGTCGAGAAGTGCGCGCTGCTCGGGCCCGCGTGCTTGCCTCAGCTTTCGGCAATTCGGGTGATCGGGAAAGCGTTTGCCGCAGCGGCAGACGCCAGCTTACGCCAGTACGAGCTTCCGGTAGACGTGTGTCTGAGCTACCTGGAGTTCATGGCACCCGTTGCTGCCAAGACCAGGTACCAGTCCATCGCGGAGGCAGCTGCGCCATATACTTTCATGGTCTGCGTTGTGGCCTTCCTCGGAGTCGTGGTAATTCTTATTTGGGGCTATCGTACGATCAAAGCGAAGATGGTGATCATCGAAGGGTTGAATCGCGAGAATTTAGAGATCAGAGAGCAAAAGACGCTGCAGGAGCAGAACGAGATTGCCCGTTCGGTACTCAAGAGATTCGTCACTATGCCGGATCGTGAGCAACGCCCCGGCTTTACGATCGCCGCCGCGTTCAAAGATGCAACCGCCGTGTCGGGAGACTTCTACAATTGGTTTAATCGAAGCGATGGCAGCGTCTGCATTTACCTCGTGGATGTCGAAGGCAGTGGGATCGACGCGGCGATCCAGGCCACGCACGCCGCGAATGTACTGGAGCGGACACTGACGCGAGGCGACATCCAGAAGGCGCCGGCACTGTTGGAGAACGCGGACCACCACATGCTTCAGGAACTGGGCCAACCTAACATTGCCGTTACGATGAATTTGGTCGAAATCTACCCCAACCTCGTCCGCCTGGCAAATGCTGGCATGCCTCCCCCGCTTTTGTTCAGACACGGGCAGGCTCAGCCGCAGCAACTTCAGGCGGCGGGCGTGTACGTCGGCGGCGGATACGGTCGCTTCCGGGTGGAGCCTCGCTCTGTCGAGGTTTCGGTAAACGAAGGCGATCTGCTGATTCTCTTCAGTGATGGAGTCCTTGAGGCTCGTGACAGTTTCGGTGGCTTGTTCGGGAGGCCGGGGATTGAGTCGGCTGTGGCGCGAGCCCGCGACGACGAACCCGGGACAATCGCGAAGAACATTCTCTCAGCAGCTGCAGCAAGTTCGGGCGACTCATTGCCAGCCGACGATCAAACGGTTGTGGTCGTTCGTTTCGGGGGCTATGGTCCTAATCGTGCCGGTGCGCAGACCCTTATCGAGGTTAGTTCAGATGAGTCCGAAGCCGATTTCACCATCACAAACGCGGCGGACTGTGCTGCAGTCTGCGATTTGGTGCTTCAAGCCGCGGTTAGAGGGTGGATAGGCAAAACAGCCGGATACTCCCCCGGTAGGATTTGGTGCGCGATCTGGGAGGCTCTGAAGAACGCTGTTTCTCACGGCAGTAACAGAGGAGAAGTCATCTTACTGAAGCTTCGCCGGAGCAGGGATCTCATAGTCGTCGAAGTTGAACAGCCGACGGAGTGGCGTAATTGGGACGAGTTTCTGGGCGAAGCTGCCAGAAAGAGACTTCCAGATGGGGCGCCTCGAACAGCAGCCGATATTGGCGGGACGGCTGCTTTGTTGAAGCTCGCTGACACGGTCACGGCTTCAATGTTAGGGCGACGGCTGACCTTGGTATTCAAGCGCGTTGCCGCGCCAAATGAAAAAGGTATAACCACACATGATTGAGCAACTTCAAATTAAGGGCGAGTGGCGCGATGGCGTACCCATTCTCGAGATCGACTACCTTCCAGCCCAAATGTTTCAGCCAAGGACCTCGCAGCTTCTTAGCGAAAAGCTGATCTCGCAGTACCGCTCGCTGCTTGCCGAGTCTGGGCTCGATGTCCCGCCCCCGGCCTGCGTCCTCGTCATCAAAGCAACGACCGCGGGTAGTCCCCTCGTAAGAGCGATCTTTGCCGTCTACGAGGTTATCCACGCGGATTCGGGAACACTGTTCTGCGTAAATTACCCCGTCGCTTATCTGGAGTCGCTCACCAGTCTCGGCCTCACAGCCCTACCGGGCTTCAAGCTCATGAACACGCTAGACGAGACTCTCGAGGAAGCGAGAAAGCTGGTCCCCCCGATAGCATGACGCGCCTGCTACGGTGATAGACTCCGGGAATGGACAAGGTTGTCGCTAGGCTCTCGACCATTGAAATCTTGGGCGTTTTGGCCCCGGGCTTTGTCGCTTTGATCGCTCTGCACGCTTGGCTACGGTTCGACCTGACCGATGTTCTGGGGCCCAGTGTATCGGGCAATTCGCTCGCCGTGACGGTGACCGTATTGATTGCCGCGTACGCTGTTGGATCGCTGCTTCTGGAATGGGTGAACGCGGGGACCCGATACTTCATGCGCGTCCAGTTGGAGCAACTGGGTCGACCGGAGCGTTTAGGGACGTCTGCACGGAGGAGGGTTTTGGATGCGGGGGTGTGGCTCATGCATGGAATGCCGCTGCCGCGAATGCGATTCTCCTTCGTTCGAGCCCAGGTGATGATGTCCGAATTCAATGAGTCGGTATCGCATACTTTTGAATCTTCCCGATTCTCGAGCCCGTGGCAGCGGCTCGATATGTTTCGGAAGTTAGTTTCGCGTGTTTCGGTCCCCAACGCTTCGACGGTGTTGACGGCAGTTGCCGATGCTCACGCTAGACTGCTGTTCATGCTCTCGCTTTCGCTGACCCTTGCACTCATAGCAGTCGTCGGCGCGCTCCTGAGCGCGGTGACCATCGTCCGATGCCACCAGCTGAGCCCGTTATTGCTGCTCGTTTGTGCCTCGGGCCTTGGGAGCTATCCTCTGCGGTTAGTCGCGGCACGGTATTGGGAGCAGGAGATCATTTTAGTTTGCAGTTTGGGGGAGTGGCGCACGTTTGGCTAGGATCGCCGTCTTGGGCCATGCGGTGAGTACGACGTTCAGATTACGCTGAGTGGCGAGACCCCTAACGGAACTTATGTCGCCTGCCTGGATTGCGGCCAGGAATTTTCGTCTGACTGGAAAGCCATGCGCCAGGGCAAGCCGGTTACCGCACGAGTTCCGGCGCGGCGGGCGCAGCCTTGGTTGCGCCGAGGGCGCGGGCATCGATCCAACGCAGCCACTCGTCGAGACCCTGCTTTGTGGTGCATGAGAGCCGCGCGATCTGGATCTCCGGGTGGATGGTGCGCGCGTTGGCTTCCGCCACGTCGATGCTGAATGGCACGTACGGCAAGAGGTCGATCTTAGTCAGCAGCATCAGTTCCGATTTGAAGAAGATACCGGGGTATTTGAGCGGCTTCTCTTCGCCTTCCGTTACGCTCAGCAGCACGATCTTACAGGCTTCGCCGAGATCGTAGCTGGTGGGGCAGACCAGGTTACCCACGTTTTCAATGAAGAGGAGATCGATGGCGGCGAGCGACCAGCCCTCCAGCGCGCGCCGGATCATGCGGGCGTCCAGGTGGCAGGCGCCGGCGGTGGTGATCTGGCGCACGGGGAAACCGTAGCGCGCCAGGCGGGCGGCGTCGGCATCGGTCTGGATGTCGCCGGTCAGCACGGCGACGCGGCGGCCCGGGGCGTAGGATTCCAGGGTCCGCTCCAGCAGCGCGGTCTTGCCCGAGCCGGGCGAACTGATCAGATTCACCACGAAGACGCCGTGGCGCGCGAATTCGGCGCGCAGTTCGGCGGCGGCGCGGTTGTTCTCATTGAGAACTTTGCCTTCCATGGGTACGCGTGTCATGGGACCTCCAACTCCAGGTATGCGAATTCCAGTTCATCGGCGACGCCCGGCTCGATGGCCAGGTCGAGCGGCTCCAGGTCGCTGCCTTTGACCAGCACCTCAAAGGAGAAGGCCAGGGACTGCGGATCGATTCCCGCCATTTCGCCAATGCGGACGCCCACCTTGACGGCGCGGGCGGGTTTGCGCGCCTCGGTTTCTTTGCGCACGGCGTCAAGAATTCCGTTGGCGATGCCGACTTCATGCATATCAGCAGATCCTCGGAAGCTGGTCGCCGGCCAGCATGTCGACGATGCGGGTGGTGCCGAAAGGCGTGTGCATGGTGACGAGTCCGGGATGGCGCCCGACCACTTCTCCGATGATGGCGGCCTCGGCGCCGAGCGGATGGCGGCGCATGGCGGCGAGTACGGCTTCGGCCGACGCCGCCGGGACGATGGCGACGAGCTTTCCCTCGTTGGCTACATAGAGCGGGTCCAGGCCCAGAACTTCGCAGGCCCCGCGCACGCCGTCGTGTATGGGGAGGGCCGTTTCGCGGATGGCGATGCCGGCGTGCGACTGCACCGCGATTTCATTCAGCGTGCTGGCGAGGCCGCCGCGCGTGGGATCGCGCATCACGCGGACATCGCCGGCCGCAGCCAGGATGGCAGCCACCAGCGTGTGCAGCGGCGCGGAGTCGCTCTCGATGGCGCCTTCGAGTTCGAGGCCCTGCCGCCGCGTGAGGATGGTGATGCCGTGGTCGCCCAACGATCCGCTAAGGATCACGCAATCGCCCGGGCGGGCGTTGGCGGCCGAAAGATCGACGCCCGCTGCGACCACGCCGAGGCCCGTCGTATTGATGAAGACGCCGTCTCCGCAACCCCGCTCCACCACCTTCGTGTCGCCGGTGACGATGGGCACGCCGACGTTCTCCGCGGCGCGCGCCATGGAATCGACCACCCGGCGGAGGTCGGCCAGTGAAAAACCTTCTTCCAGGATAAAGGCCGCGCTGAGCGCCAGAGGCTGCGCGCCGCCCATGGCCAGGTCGTTGACCGTGCCGTGTACGGCCAGCGAGCCGATGTCGCCGCCGGGAAAAAACAGCGGCTTGACGACGAAGGAATCGGTGGTAAACGCCAGGCGGCCGCGTTCGACATCGAGCACCGCCTGATCTTCCAGGCGGGAGAGCAGCGGGTTGTGGAAGGCCGGGAGAAAGATCTGCTGGAGCAGCGCCGCGCTCAATTTTCCGCCGCTGCCATGGCCTAGCAGCACGGTATCCTGGACGGCGATGGGCGCCGGGCAGACGAAGGCGTTCATTGGGCGGCCTCCGACGCCGTGTGGCGGCGGTAGGCGTAGTACGCGGCGCAGGCCCCTTCGCTCGAGACCATGGGAGCGCCCAGCGGCTGCTCCGGCGTGCATCGCGTGCCGAAGGCCGTGCAATCGACCGGCTTCTTCAGGCCCTGCAGCACCAGCGCGCTGATGCACTCGGCGGGCTCTTCCACGTGGATTTCCTGGGCGCCGAAGATGCGTTCGGCGTCGTAGGCCGCGTACTCTTCGCGTAAGCGGTGGCCACTGGCCGGAATCATGCCGATGCCGCGCCACTTGCGGTCGGTGATCTCAAACACCTCTTCCATCAGCTTCTGCGCGGCCACATTCCCATCGCGCGTGACCGAGCGGGAGTATTGATTCTCGAGTTGCGCCCGGCCGTCTTCCAATTGATCCACCAGCATGGCGATGGCTTCCAGCAGATCCACCGGCTCGAACCCGCCCACCACGATGGGGACGTGAAATTCGGCGCTGAGCGCTTCGTACTCCCGGTGACCCATGACGGTGCAGACGTGGCCGGGGGCGATGAAGCCTTGCACGCGATTCGCAGGCGACCCCAGGAGCAGCCTGACGGCGGGCGGCACCAGCACGTGCGACACCAGCATCGAAAAATTGGTCAGGCCCAGGCGCTTAGCGTGCCACACCGCCATGGCGTTGGCGGGCGCGGTGGTTTCAAAGCCGATTCCGAAGAAGACCACCTGGCGCGTGGGGTATTCCTGCGCCAGTTTGACGGCTTCCAGGGGCGAATAGGCGATGCGGACGTCGCCGCCGGCGGCGCGGACCCGGAACAGATCTTGCCGCGAGCCGGGCACGCGCAGCATGTCGCCGTAAGAGACGAAAATCACGCCGGGCCGGGACGCGATTTCGATCGCACGGTCGACGAATTCCAGCGGCGCGACGCACACCGGACACCCCGGACCATGCACCAGCTCGATTTCGGGCGGTAGCAGGTCCGGCAGACCATAACGCATCAGGGTGTGGGTTTGGCCTCCGCAGATTTCCATCAGCACCCAGGGCTTGGTGGCCCGGGCGCGGATGCGCGCGGCCAGGGCGTGCGTGATATCGGCGTCGCGGTACTCGTCCAGATATTTCACAGAGGTTCCTCCGGCGCGATCTCGTCTGCTTCCTGAATTTGGCGCAGCAATTCGTAGGTCCGCTCGGCTTCCTCGGGAGACAAGCGGCTGATGGCGAAGCCCACGTGAACCAGGACGTAGTCGCCGATTTGGGTCTCCGGGACGAAGTCCAGCGAGACCTGGCGCGTGACCCCGCCGAACTGGACCTTGGCGATGCGCGTGAAGCCCAGGTCGGTGGCTTCGACGACCTTACCCGGAATAGCCAAGCACATAATTGAGGTACTGGAGGCACTTCGGGGGCCAAACGCGGAGCGGCAGCGGGATTGGGCTAAGTGGCGCAGTATCAATGTTGAAATTTCCAGCAGGCGCCGCAGCCGCTGTGAGAGGTTTGGGGGATTTCACCCAAGTGGTTGCGATACTGGCTCTTCCCACTACAGAGACCCGGGTTCACGATATTCTTAACTCAGGACGCAATATGCATAAGCCGCAGATTTGGTTGGCGCTGCTCTTCGCCTTTGCGGCGTTTGCCCAGCAAGGGTGGTACCCGCATGAAGGAGGCTTGTTGCAGTATCGCGCCACCCCCCGCTTCGGCCTGGAGCCGGAAAGTATGCCTGCGGGCTGGACATTCGGCCGCGTGTCGGCTGTGGCGACGGATTCCACCGGCAACCTCTATGCCTTCCAACGCGGCAAAACAGCCGACCCTCTGATTGTCTTCGACCCCAAGGGCAAATACTTGCGCTCCTGGGGCAAAGGCATGTTCGGAACTCCTCACGGCCTGCGCATCGACGCCGCCGACAATGTCTGGATCACCGATAGCTCCGACCACCAGATCATGAAGTTCACCAAACAGGGCGAACTGCTCCTGACCCTGGGAGCGAAAGGCAAGGCCGGCGCGGACGAGAAGACTTTCAACAAGCCCACCGACATCGCGTTCGCTAAGAATGGCGATTTTTACGTCTCCGATGGCTATGGGAATTCGCGCGTGGTGAAGTTCTCGCCCGACGGCCAGTACGTCGCGGCCTGGGGCAAGCACGGCGCGGGCCCGGGCGAGTTCAGCACCCCCCATTCGGTTGCGGTGGATTCCGGGGGCAGCGTGTATGTGTGCGACCGCGACAATAATCGCATCCAGATCTTCGACGCGTCGGGGAAGTTTCTGCGGCAGTGGACCCACCTGGGCTGCGCGTTGAGCATGTTCATCACGCCCAAGGACGAAGCCTGGGTGTTGGCTTTCCGCGACGCCACCGAGGGCGCCGCCTATGAATGGCTGTCGGGGCGGATCATGCACATCGATCTGGCGACCGGCAAGATTCTGGGGTCGATGGAGAGCCCCGGACACTGGCTCACGGTGTCCCCTCTGGGCGATATTTTCGCCGCCAGCCTGACGGGAAATGTGTTGCGCTGGACGCCCGGCTGGCCGGAAAAGACAAAATGATGGATCGACCATGGGACCGCCGGCAATTCTTGCGAAACGCCGCTCTCGCGGGCTCGGCGCTGGCGCTGGCGGGGAGTAAGGCAAGTGCAATGCAGCCGGCCGCCGAACCGGCGCCGTGGTTCGACCGCCCCATGCGTTGGGCGCAGTTGACGCTGGTGGAGAACGATCCCGGCCGGTATGACCTGCACTTCTGGCTGGATTACTTCGCGCGCACTCATTCCGACGCGGCCTGCCTCAGCGCGGGCGGCTGCGTCGCCTATTATCCCACCAAAATTCCGTTGCATTATCGCAGCCAATGGATGGGCGACACCGACCCGTTTGGCGACCTGGTGGCCGGATGCCGCAAGCTGAACATGGTGGTGCTGGCGCGCACCGACCCGCACGCCGCTCACCAGGATGTCTACGACGCGCATCCCGACTGGATCGCCGTCGACGCCGAGGGCCGCAAGCGCCGTCACGGCTCGATGCCGGAATTGTGGCTCACCTGCGGGTTGGGGCCGTACAACTTCGACTTCATGACCGAAGTGACACGCGAGATTGTGTCGCGCTACCAGGTGGACGGCGTCTTCAGCAATCGCTGGTCGGGCTCGGGGATGTGCTATTGCGAGCACTGCCGCCGGAATTTCCATGAAGCAACCGGATTGGATCTGCCGCGCACGCTCAATCCGCAAGACCCGGCGCGGCGCGCCTACATCGAATGGAAGCAGCAGCGCCTGTTCGAACTCTGGCGCGTGATGGACGGTGTCGTTCGCGGGGCGAACCCCAGTGCCCGGTTCATCGCCAACGCGGGCGGCGGCGCCTTGAGCGAGCTGGACATGAAAACCATCGGCGAACTGGCGCCGGTGCTGTTTGCCGACCGCCAGGCCCGCAGTGGCGTAGCGCCGCCGTGGACCGCCGGCAAGAGCGCCAAGGAATACAGCGCCGCCATGGGGACGAAGCCCATCGGCGGAATCTTCAGCGTGGGAGTGGAAGAGGCATACCGTTGGAAGGATTCGGTGCAGAGCGCGCCGGAGATCCGCCTGTGGGCGCTCGACGGGGTTGCCAACGGTTTGCGGCCCTGGTTCACAAAGTTCGGGGGGACGCTTTACGACCAGCGATGGCTTCCGGTGGTGGAAGAGCTGTACGGGTGGCTTTACCGTAACGAGCGATATCTGCGCAACCAAGCGCCGCTGGCACGCGTGGCGATGGTCTATTCGCAGCAGACGGCGCAGTTCTATGGCGGCGAGCGGGCGCGCCAGAAGGTGGAAGATCACACCCTGGGTTATTACCAGGCGCTGATCGAGGCGCGCATTCCCTTCGAAATGGTGCATGACCGGTTGCTGGACGCTTCACACCTGGCGACGTGCAAAGTGCTGGTGCTTCCAAATATCGCCGCGCTTTCCGACGATCAATGCCGCCAGATTCGCGAATTTGTCGAGCGCGGCGGCAGCCTGGTAGCCACCCATGAGACGTCGCTCTACAACGAGTGGGGCGTGCGGCGCGCCGATTTCGGCCTCGCCGATTTATTCGGCGCGCATTTCGATGGCTCGCTCGACGAGCGCATGATGAATTCCTATCTGCGACTGGAAACCGATCCGCAGACTGGCCGGCGGCATCCGATTCTCGCCGGCCTGGAATCGACCGGGCGCATCATCAACGGCGTCGCGCGCCTTCACACGAAGCCCGCGCCGGAGTACCGGAATCCGCCGCTGACGCTGATTCCGTCGTACCCCGATCTTCCGATGGAAGAAGTTTTCCCGCGCGTTCCGAAAACGGATATTCCCGAGGTCTACGCGCGCGAAGTGGGCGCGGGCCGCGTGGTCTATTTCCCGTGGGACATCGACCGGACATTTTGGGAAGTGCTGGCGCCGGATCATGGCAGGCTGCTGCGCAATGCCGTCGAATGGGCCGCCAACGAACCGCGCCCGGTTGCGGTGGAGGGCCCCGGCGTGCTGGATGTGACGGTGTGGCGGCAGAAGGAATCGATGACCGTACACCTGGTGAACCTGACGAACCCCATGATGATGAAGGGCCCGCTGCGGGAATTTATCCCGCTGCCGGCGCAGCGCATCACCATTCGCTTGCCCGAAGGAAAGAAGGTGAAGCACGTGCAATTGCTGGTCAGCGGGCTTGCGCCGCGCGTGCAACAGGCGGGCAGGGAAGTGCGTCTGACGGTGCCGTCGCTGTTGGACCATGAAGTGGTGGCGCTGGATTTCTGAGGCGACCTCGCATTTCTCGCGGTTGGTGAGGCAGTCCACCTGGGGCGTGCGACACATTCGGAGCCGCGAACGTAAGAGAGCGGTTGTTATAGGGCGCCTGATCCATACGCTCCCGTTCGGCTGCCGCGCGCGCGGAATCTACTTCCAGGATCGGGTTTCCGGGCACATTGTGCTCGTGGTCGACGGAGCCCGATTCGCAGCCGTGCAGGTGGCGTCCGTAGCAGACGAAGGTGATCAGAGAAATCACGGACCGACCCCAATTCTACCGCTCTCTTACGTTCGCGGCTCCGCCTCACGTACTCCTACGCTAGGATTCTCGTATTTGGCTGCTGTCGTCTGCGATGTAATCCCAAATGTCGCTGACATCCTGCTCGGCGCGGGGAGTGCTTGAGCCCTCGATCACGGCGTGATATTGCCGAGGATCACCGCGCGGCGCGCGCCGGTGGCGGAGGGCAGGTTGGAGGGTTTGCGGCGCCAGGTTTCGTGGGCCAGGACGGCGAACGCGATGGCTTCTTTGGCGTCGGCGTCGATGCCGTGGTCGGTGGATGTGGAGAGCGAGGTATTGGGCAGAAAGCCGGCTACGTGCGCGACGATCTGTGAATTGTGAACGCCACCGCCGGAAATGATCAGGTCGGCCCTGCGGTTGCCGATAGCCATCGCGATGGTCGCGGCCGTCAGCACCGTGGCCGTCGCGATGAGGTCGCGCAGCCGTAGCCCAGTGGCTTTGAGCCGCGCGACAAACGCCGCTCCATATTGTTCGCGGCCAGCGCTCTTGGGCGGCTTGCGGCGGTAATACGGGTCGGCCAGCAACTCGTCGAGTAGGGCGGTGTCCACGCGGCCGGAAGCGGCGATCTTTCCGCCGCGGTCGTAGGGCTGGCCCATTTCGCGCGCCAGCGCGTCGATCACCATGTTGCCGGGACCGGTGTCAAAGGCCACGATGTCCTCCGGTGCGGCGCCGGCGGGAATCACCGTGATGTTGGCGATGCCGCCGATGTTGAGCGCGACGCGCGTGCGGGTGGCGTGGCGGAAGAGCAGGTAGTCGACGTACGGGACCAGTGGCGCGCCCTGGCCGCCGGCGGCAATATCGCGCGCGCGGAAGTTTGAGACCACCGGCAGGCCAGTGCGTTCGGCCAGAATGGCCGGCTCGCCGAGTTGCAGGGTGTTCGAGCGGCCTTCGTGATAGACCGTCTGGCCGTGGCATCCGATCAGATCCACCGGGCCGAATCGGCGCACGGCGCGCAGCACGGCGCGGGCGTAGAGTTCGGCGAGTTGAAAGTTGAGGCGAGAGATGGCGGAGGTCTGCGTCGCCGCATCGGAGACCGCGAGGATGGCGGCGCGCGTGGCTTCGGAGTAGGGCGTCGATAGAAAGCCGATGGTGCGGATGCGGCGGCCCAGCACTTCGACGACAGCCACGTCGATGCCGTCAAGCGACGTGCCGCTCATGACTCCGGCGATTCTCACGGCCGCTTCAGCTCCTTCTGTAATTCGCTCAAAAGCTGTAGCGCTTCGATGGGCCGCAACTGGTCGATGTTGAGGCTGCGAATGCGTTCCGCGATGCCGTAGCCCACGGGTTCGAAGAGCTGAATCTGCACCGGCCCGGCTTCTTCCGTCTTGGCGAGTTCCTCGGTGACGGCGTGCTCGGTGCGTTCGTGCAGCTTCAAGACTTCCCGCGCGCGCTCGATCACGCTCAGGGGCAGTCCGGCCAGGCGCGCCACTTCGATGCCGTAGCTGCGGTCGGCGCGGCCCGGGTCCACCTTGCGCAGGAAGATGATGTGATCGCCGGCTTCTTTCACCGACACCTTCAGGTTGCGCACGCCATCGAGCAGATCCGCGAGTTCCGTGAGCTCGTGGTAGTGGGTCGCGAAGAGCGTCTTGGCGCGCGTGCGCGTGTGAATATGTTCCACCACCGCCCAGGCCAGCGCCAGGCCGTCGAACGTGGCGGTTCCGCGGCCGATTTCGTCGAGCACAATGAAGCTGCGCGGCGTGGCCGTGTTCAGGATCACCGCCGTCTCCGTCATCTCCACCATGAAGGTGGAGCGGCCGCGCGACAAGTTGTCCGACGCGCCAATGCGCGTGAAGATGCGGTCGATGAGGGGAAGGCTGGCGGCCTCGGCCGGCACGAACGAGCCCATCTGCGCCAGAATCGCAATCAACGCGGCCTGCCGCAGATAGGTGGATTTGCCGCCCATGTTGGGCCCGGTGATGATGGCGATCAGGTTGGTGGAATCGTTGAGGTAGAGATCGTTCGGAATGAAGTGGCCGGATTCCTGGTCGGTGAACCGTTCGATCACGGGATGGCGGCCGGCCAGAATTCGCATTTCGCCATTGCTTGAACCAGCGTCCGGGCCATCGTCCGGGAAAGTCGGGCGCTGGTAGCGGTTTTCGGCGGCCACCTGAGCCAGGCAAGCCGTGACATCGAGTTCGGCCACGGCCGCGGCGGTGGCGCGCACCCGCTGTGCCTGGGCGGCGGCGCGCTTGCGGACGTCGGCGAAGAGCTCCTTTTCGAGCGTGAGAATTTTCTCTTCGGCGTCCAGAACTTTGTGCTCGTAATCTTTCAGCTCGGGAGTGGTATAACGTTCCGCGCCGGCCAGGGTCTGCTTGCGCTCGTAATCCGGCGGCGCCAGGTGCAGGTTGGCGCGCGTGATCTCGATGTAATAGCCGAATACGTTATTGAAGCGGACTTTGAGCGATTGGATGCCGGTGCGCTGGCGTTCGCGGGCTTCAATCTGGGCGATGTACTGGCGCCCGTTCAGGCTGAGATCGCGCAGCTCGTCGAGCTCGGCGTGGTAACCGGCGCGGATGGCGCCGCCATCGGCGATAGCCAGCGGCGGCTCATCCGAAATGGCCTCCAGAATCAGGTTGGCGACATCCGGCAGTTCGTCGAGACGTTCGTGGATCGCGCGCAGCCGCAGGGCCTGCTGGGTATCGAAGCATCGTTTGAGCGCCGGAATCTTTTCGAGCGAGCGGCCGAGCGCCAGCAGGTCGCGCGGGCCGGCCGACCCCAGGGTGATTTTGGCGAGCAGCCGTTCCAGGTCGAGGATGCCGCCAAGCTGCTTGCGCAGTTCGGCGCGCAGAATGGTCTGCTGCAACAGTTCGCCTGCGGCGTCCAGCCGCTCCTCGATTTCGGCGCGGTCCATGGATGGCCGCAGCAGGCGTTGCCGCAGCAGGCGCCCGCCCATGCCGGTCAATGTTTGATCGAGCACGGCGAGCACCGTGGCTTCGGGCTGCGGCCCGCCGGCGTCGGCCGCGAAGAGCGGCTCGATCAGCTCCAGGTTGCGAACGGTGACGGCGTCGAGCACCATGGAATCGGCGCGATCGTAGAAAGTCGGACGGTCCAGGTGGTCGAGCGCGGCGCGCTGGGTGTCGCGCAGGTAGTGCAGGATGGCGCCCGAAGCGCCGGTGGCGGCCGGCCGGTTTGCCAGCCCGCAGCCATCCAGCGTCAGCAGCTTGAAATGGTCGCGCAAAGTGCGGCCGGCGTAATCGGCCGTGAAGATCCACTCTTCGAGCTCCGTGCGCGTGAAGCGCGGGTTTGTGCGCTCCCGGGCCAGCAGCGGCAACTCCCCGGGGAAGAGCACTTCGCGCGCGCCAAGCTGTTCCAGCACGCCGGCCACCTCGGCTGGTTCCACTTCCGTCACGCGGAATTCGCCGGTCGAGAGATCCACGTGCGCCACCGCCGCGCGCCCGCCGGCTTGGGCCACGGCGGCCAGGTAATTGTTCTCCCGCGCGCGCACCAGGTTCGCGTCCATGGCGGTGCCCGGCGTCACAATCCGAGTGATTTCACGCTTGACCAGTTTCTTGGCCAGCTTGGGATCTTCCACCTGGTCGCAGATGGCCACGCGGTATCCGCGCTGAATCAGCCGGGCGACATATCCCTCGGCCGCGTGGTAAGGGACGCCGCACATGGGAATGGCGGCGCCTTTTTCCTTGTTCCGCGCGGTCAGCGTGATTTCGAGCTCGCGCGCCGCCACCACCGCGTCTTCGAAGAACAGCTCGTAGAAATCGCCCAGGCGGAACATCAGCAGCGCCCCGGGCACCTGCTGCTTGATGCTGTTGTACTGCCGCATGAGCGGCGTGGAGGCGTCGGACGCCATCAGACGCGCCCTGTCTTACGCGTAAATGCCCCGCAGCCGGATGGCATTGGCCACGCGGTCGAGCGCCAGCATGTAGGCGGCGATGCGATTGTTCACGTGCCCCGCGCGGGCATACTCCACCACCGCGTCGAAGCTCTCGTCCATGATCTCCTGCAGGCGGTCGTTCACCAGTTTCTCGTTCCAGAAATAGCCCTGGCGATCCTGCACCCATTCGAAATACGAAACCGTCACGCCGCCGGCGTTGGCCAGGATGTCGGGAATCACGAAGACGTTGTTGTCCGCCAGCACCAGGTCGGCCAGCGGCGTGGTGGGGCCGTTGGCGCCTTCGCACAGAATCTTGCAGCGGACGCGGCCGGCATTCTGCGATGTGATGACGTTTTCCGTGGCGGCGGGAATCAGGACGTCGCACGGCAGGAACATTGCCTCGGCCTTATCCATATCTTCGCCGCCGGCAAACCCGGTGATGGAGCCGGTCTCTTTGCGATGCTTCTGCAGCGCCAGGATGTCGAGTCCGTGAGAGTTGTAGACCGCGCCGTCGTACTCCACCATCGCGACGATCTTGAAGCCCGCCGCGGTCATCAGCCTGGCGGCCATGCCGCCCACGTTGCCGAAACCCTGAATCACCACGCGGGCCGATTCCGGCGCGATGCCGAGCACTTGCAGGGCTTTCTGGGTCACCATCATGCAGCCGCGGCCGGTGGCTTCCGGCCGTCCGCGCGACCCGCCCAGCGCCATGGGCTTGCCCGTGACCACCGCGGTGACGGTGTGCCGCGCGTGCATGGAATAAGTGTCCATGACCCAGGCCATCATCTTTTCATTGGTGTTGACATCGGGAGCCGGCACGTCGCGTTCCGGGCCGATGAAATCGATGATCTCGGCGGTGTAGCGCCGCGTGATTTTTTCCAGCTCGATATCGGAAAGCAGGTTGGGATCGCAAATCACGCCGCCCTTGCCTCCGCCGAACGGGATGTTGACCACCGCGCATTTCCATGTCATCCACGAGGCCAGCGCGCGCACTTCGTCCAGCGTCACGTCGGGAGCGAAGCGGATGCCGCCCTTGGCCGGCCCGCGCGCCAGCGAGTGCTGCACCCGGTAGCCGGTGAAAACTTCCAGGCGTCCGTCGTCCAGTTGCACGGGAATATTGACCGTGAGTTCCTTGGCGGGCGTGCGCAACACCTTGCACATGCCGTCGTCGAGCTTCAGCCGCATGGCGGCCTCGTCGAAGCGCGCGGCTGCGGCCAGCCACGGGTTTTTTTCGTTCTCCAGCGATATGGAAACTTGCGGCGTCAACGTGGCCACGGGTCAACCCTCCAACAACATTGTATTATGCCGACTGGAAACGCGGACCCCTGTGCGGCCAGGCTTCGGACTAATCTAATGCCACACTCTTCGCATAACCGAACACCGGCAGTGATGGTGGGGCAGTCCCCCTGGACTGCGGCCGACGCCTCGTCGGCCCGTCGCAGTGGTCGGAGGACTTGATTCTTCGACAGGAGAGCGGGTCCAGGGGGACCCGCGCAGACCAGGGGGTCTGCCCCACAAATGCCTTGCAGCGTTATCCACCGAGCAATGCGAGCGCCTTCAGAACCACGGGATCGCGCTGCAATTCCACCTGGTCGCCGCGTTCCACGCCGAATGCCTGGTTGAAGATCTCGGTCTTGATCCGGCCGCGCAGGAAATCGGATTCCGCCGCCCACTCGCCGATATTCGGCTGGATGGCGCGGGCGCCCGCGAAGGCTTCGAATTCGTCCAGAATGGCCGGCGTCACTTCGAAATCGGCGTCCACCTTGTTGCGCTGCAGATAGTCGGTGGCGAAGCTGGTGATGGATCCGCTGGCATCCAGCGCGATCCGCAAGCGGTTCAGGGGCCGTGGGCCCACCGGGTAATCCGGGTGAATCCCGCCGCCGCCGGTTACCGTGCGGCCCTTGTCGGTGCGAAACTCCTGCTGCTTGTTGGGGTGAACGGTGGCGGCGGCCAGCTCGAACTGGCTGGTATCGAGCGGCTTTTGGATGGAGCGGCCGCTGGGCGTATAGTAGAGCGCCGTGGTCAGCGCCAGGCCCGCATTCTCGCTCAGCGTGAAAACGCTCTGCACCAAACCTTTGCCGTAACTGACTTCACCCACGATGGTGGCGCGGTCGTGGTCCTGCAAAGCGCCGGAGACGATCTCCGAAGCGCTGGCCGATTTTTCGTTGATCAGCAGCACGAGTTTGAAGTCATACGGCGAGGCCGTTTCCGGGACGGTCTCCGCCTTTTCCGGAACGCCGCGGCCGCGGATCGTAAAAACCCGCTCTCCCGGTTGGAGAAACAGCGCAGCCGTCTCCAGCGCCGCGGCCACCACACCACCCGGATTGTTGCGCAGATCGAGCACCAGGCCGGCCAGATGCTCTCCGCCCAGTTTTTCGATCGCGCGGCGGATGTCCTTGCCGGTCCTTTCGTCGAAACTGGCAGCCCGGATATAGCCTATGCCGGGCCCAATAAAAAATGTGCGGTCGACGCTCGGGGTCTCCATGTCTTCCGGGGTCAGCACCATCCGCGTAATCCCGCTGCTGCCCGGCCGCCGGACGTCGAGCTGCGCCGGGCGCTGCCGCGATTCGGTGAGCAATTCGCTAAGCTGATCGAGGTCCAGGCGGTTGATGATGTACCCGTTGATGCCCACAATTTCGTCGCCCGCCGCCAGCCCCGCCTTCGCCGACGGCGTCCCAGGCAGGGTTTGCAGCACGATCACGCGCCCCGGCAACAGCGAAACAATCGTGCCGAAGCCCTTCTGCGTGGACGCCTCCATCTTGCGCAATTGGTCGTACTGGCCGGGATCGAAGAAGGCCGAATGCGGATCGAGCTTGCGCAACAGCCCCGGAATGGCGCCTTGATAGAAAACCTGTTCGGAGGAAATTGGCGTGGCGGCATTCTGCTCGACGACGGCGAAGGCTTCAATCGCTCTTTTGATTTGCGTGTCGAGGTCGTCCGCGGCGGCGAGTCCGAGGGCGGCCGAAAACAGGATGGCGGGGAGGCGAAACATCGGCAAGACCGGCGTTCCTCTATTCTATCGCGGCGCGCCGTTCGGACCCGTCGTTGTTGGAGGTGGGACATCGCCTTTTGTCGTCTGTCAAGCAGCCGGGGGTTAGCGAGGCATGACAGACCACGAAACCCGATGGTCCTTCCCACCAAGGTTCGATCGTGCAAACTTCTTTGTTGTGTCCGCGAACTCTACATATCCCCAGCGCTCCGGCACGTGCATGTCAATCAGCCCCTGCGGCGACCAGACCCAGTTGTCTTCAGGCAGGCGCGGCGCCTTCACGTACTTGCCGCCCTCGATGGTGGTGCGCCATTCCACGCGCGAAAAGTTGACGCGCCATTGGTCGCCGCCGGACGGCCTCTTCACCGGCGCCCGCGAGGCGAAGGCAGCCCAGGGGAAGGCCATCTCGACGCTCCAGCCGCGGTCGCGGTCCCGCGGATCGTTGAGCGTTCCATTCACGTTGACGGCCGTGCGCAGGCCGGGAATCTCCCAACTGTTGTCGGCGCTGCCGCCCTCGCGGTAAGGCTTCGGCAGGAAGAGATCCCACCCGGTGTTCAGCGCGTTGATCTCGAATTCGAAATAGTCGCGGCCGTCGCCCGAAGGGTTGAGGAAGACTTCGAAATCGTTGTCGTGAAAGATCACCGAATCGTGCTCGGTGAGGGTGGCCCAGACGTGCGGATCTTCCAGTTCAGCGCCCACATAGAAGTACGCGTCGTCCCACAGCATCTTGACGTGCGTGCGAAAACGCGGCCGCGGATGGCCGGCGCCCTGAATATCGACGAAATCGTCCGTCCAGGGAGCGTTGCGCCACGCCGCGTCGTCCAGGCGCCCGTCGATGCGAATCGGCGACGCGGCGCGCGGGCATCGGTAGTGCTTGGGCTGCGTAAAGGCAGGCCATGCCAAAAGGCAGACCAGCGCCGTGAGGTGGAGCTTCGATTGCACCATGCTACCGCGCGAACCTGGTCGCCTTCTTCTGTTCGTGACGCTCCAGCGCCAGGGCGATCAGCCGGTCGATCAATGCGGCGAAGCCCAGCCCGCTGTGCTCCCACATCTTCGGATACATGCTGATCGACGTGAAGCCGGGGATGGTATTGATCTCGTTGATATACAGCTTCCCGGTGGCGGCTTCCAGCAGAAAATCGACCCGGCCCATGCCTTCGCACTCCACCGCGCGGTAGCATTCCACGGCCAGGCGTCGCAGTTCAGTGGTTTCTTCAGGAGACAAATCGGCGGGCACCTGGGTCTTGGCCAGGTCGAGCAGGTACTTGTCGTCGTAGTCGTAGAAATCGCGCGACGGCAGAATCTCGCAGGGCAGGGAAGCCACCGGATCCTGGTTGCCCAGCACCGAGCATTCCAGCTCGCGGCCGTCGATCGCGCGCTCGATGATCACTTTGCGATCGTATTGCGCGGCCAGCGCCACGGCGGCTTCCAGCTCCGCGCGGTTGTGGGCCTTCGAAATGCCAACCGAAGAGCCCAGGTTGGCCGGCTTGACGAACATCGGGAAGGGCAGGCGGCGGCAGGCTTCAGCCACGTCCGGCTTTTGCCGCGTCACGGTGACGTAGTCTACCACCGGCAACAGACGTTCCGCGCAGACACGCTTCATCATCTCTTTATCCATCGCGACCGCCGACCCCAGCACGCCCGCGCCCACGTAAGGCAAATCGGCCAACTCGAAGAGGCCCTGCACCGTGCCATCTTCGCCGAACGTGCCGTGGAGCACCGGAAAGACCACGTCGATTCCCGGGTGCGCGCCCGGCTCCGGGCGGATCGCTTCGGGCCGCCACTTGCCGCTCCGGTCGATAAAGTATTCGAGCTTCTCGTACTTGGCCGGGTCGAGCGCGTCCAGAATCGCTCGCGCCGAGCGCACCGACACCTCGTGTTCCCCGCTGCGGCCGCCGTAAACGACGGCTACCCGTAGTTTCATAGAATTCGTTTTCCCAATCCGGACATCACCAGCTCCACGGCGAGATCGGCCGTGCGGTTGGCTTCGTCGATCACGGGATTCACTTCCACCACTTCGATCGACGTAACTTTGCGGGAATCACACAGCATTTCCATCGCCAAATGAGCCTCACGGTAGGTAACGCCCCCGCGCACCGCCGTTCCCACACCCGGCGCGTCCTTGGGATCCACGAAATCCATATCGAGCGAAATGTGGAAACCGGCCGTGCCTTCGGAAGCCGCTCGAATGGCCTCTTCCATGACGGCCAACAGTCCGCGCTCATCGATGTCGCGCATGGTGAAAGCGCGCACGCCCGATGCGCGCACGTATTCCTTTTCGGTTTGGTCCACCGCGCGCAGACCCACGATCACGGTGTTGGCGGGCGCCACCTTGGGACGGTAGCCGCCGATATCGGTAAGTTCAACCGGCCCCATGCCCAGCAGGCAGGCCAGCGGCATCCCGTGAATGTTGCCGCTCGGGCTGGAGCCGGGCGTGTTCATATCCGCGTGCGCGTCCAGCCAGATCAGGCCGACGCGCTGGCTGCGCTGCCGAAAGTGCCGGGAAACGCCGCTCACCGTGCCGATCGCCACCGAATGGTCGCCGCCCAGCACCAGCGGGACGTTACCGCGCGAGAGTGCGTCCTCCACCTGTGCCGCCAACGCTTCGCAAGCGGCGGCGATCTGCGGCAGGTATTTGGCGTGGGGGTCGCCTTCCGGCGAGGATTCGGCCTGCTCGGTGGGGATGTTGCCGAGGTCTTCCACCTGGTAGCCCAGCGACTTGACGCGCGCGTCGAGGTTGGCCACGCGGACCGCCGAAGGTCCCATGTCCACGCCGCGGCGTCCCTGCCCGAGATCGAGCGGCGCCCCAATGATGGCGATGTGGGAATGGGGCATACGGGTACCCCGCTACGGCCGCAGCCGGTAGAGCATCCTCGGAAACGCAATGGTCTCCCGGATGTGTTCCAGCCCGCACATCCAGGCCACGCATCGCTCGATTCCCATGCCGAATCCGGCGTGCGGCACGCTGCCGTACTTGCGCAGATCGATGTACCAGTCGAAGGCCTCTTTGGGCAGTTTGTGCTCCTCGATGCGCTTCAACAGCAGCTCCGGATCGTGGATGCGCTGGCCGCCGCCGATAATCTCGCCGAAGCCTTCGGGCGCCAGCACATCGACGCCTAGAACCACTTCCGGCCGTTCCGCGTCGGGCTCGAAATAAAAAGCCTTGATGGACGTCGGAAAGCGGTCCACCATCACCGGCCGTTGCTCATCCGCGGTGATCATGGTTTCGTCGGCGCCGCCGAAATCGCCGCCCCATTGGATCTCGCTGCCCTTCGCCTGCAAAATTCTGACGGCGTCGTCGTAGCTCATGCGCCCGAAGGGCGCCTGGATGGCCTCCAGCTTGCTGGTGTCCCGCTCCAGCCGCTTCAATTCCTCCCGGCGGTTTTCGAGCACGCGGCCGACGATGAAGACGATCAGTTCCTCCGCCACCCGTTTCACGTCTTCCAGCGTGGCGTAGGCCATTTCCGGCTCCACCATCCAGAACTCCGTGAGATGGCGGCGCGTCTTCGATTTTTCCGCGCGGAACGTCGGCCCGAAGCAGTACACCTTGCCGAAGGCCATGGCCGTGGCTTCGTTGTAAAGCTGGCCGGACTGCGCCAGGTAGGCCTTCTCGTCGTCGAAGTAGTCCACTTCAAACAGCGTCGTGGTTCCCTCGCAGGCCGCCGGCGTGAAGATCGGCGTATCCACCAGGGTGAAGCCGTGCGAATCGAAATAGTCGCGCACCGCCTTGATCACCTCGTGGCGCACGCGGATAATGGCGTGCTGGCGCTGGCTGCGCAGCCACAGGTGGCGATGGTCCATCAGGAAGTCGGTGCCGTGCTCTTTGGGCGTGATCGGGTACGGGTCGGATTCCGGCACGCGCTGCAACACTTGCAGGCTCTCCAGGTCCATTTCGAATCCGCCTTGCGCCCGCTGTTCGGCGCGGATTTTTCCGGTCGCGATAATGGACGATTCCTGGGTCAGATTTTTGATCGTTTCGAACAGCTCTTCCGGCAGCGCGCTCTTGACGGCCACGCATTGCAGCAGGCCGTAGCCGTCGCGGAGGATCGGGAACGCGATCTTTCCGGAGCGTCGTATGTTGTAAAGCCAACCGGCGATCTCGACCGTCTCGCCGATGTGCTGGCCCGCTTGGGCAATTGTAATACGCGGAATCATAGGTTATGGAACGGCCCTTCGGCCGGCCCGGCGCTTCGCCGGCCTCACTGCTCTTCCAGCCGCTCGAAGACCGGCAGGACGAGATCGAGCGGGTGGGCATGATCGTTGCGGTCTTTCAGCTCCAGCAGCAGCGGATACTGATCCTCCCGGCTGCGCAAGAGCTGCATGGTGGTTTTCCAATCGACCGTGCCGCCCTCGCTGCCGAGCGGCGCCAGGTGGTTGTCGTCCTTGCCGTTGTTGTCGTGGACGTGCGTGGAGCGGATGCGCTGCTTCATCCGCCCGTAACTCGATTCGACGCCGGCGCCCAGGTTGGCGTGCCCGGTATCGAAACAGAAATTCAGATGCAGGTGTGTCAGCTCTTCGAACTGCAGCAGCCGCTCGGCGGTCGAAAGATCGTTGGGGATGTTCTCCAGAAGAATCTCCACGCCCCTCTGCCGCGCGAACAGGCTCAACTCTTCCAGCGCCGCGCAAGCCGCATCCACCTTGGCCAGCTCGAACTCCTCTCCGCTCACTCCCACGTGCTGGATCAGGTGGCGGAAGGGAATCACTTCGGCAATCTCCAGCGCGCGCTTGATCTCATCCACCATCTCCAGCCGTTTGGACTTCACCGGCTCGGTGATGGTGATCACCGCGTGCGGCCCCGAGCGGCCCCAGATTTCGTCGTTGTACATCGGCGAATGCAGCGAGTGCAGTTTCAGTTCGGAATCGCGAAACCAGTGGCCCAGCTCGGCCACCTGCGCTTTGTTGTGGTAGTCCAGATGCTGCCGCGCGCAGAAAATCTCCACCAGCGGAATCGGCAGTTGCTCGATCTTCGCCAACAGCGCCACGGTGAGCCGGTGGTTGACGAACAGATGCGTCGACAGTGCGTGGGTCATCAAGTGTTCAGTATCCTCCGGCTGTGCCGGCGCTGCGCGGGTCGGCCGCGCCTTCCAGCCACCCGTTGTTGAAGCGGATGGCGGCGCACTCGCCCTGCGCGCCCACCCGCCGGACCATGTAGCCGCGTTTGGTCAGCAAGTCGACGGTATCGGGCGAATATCCATTCTCCATTTGCAATACATCGGGCATCCACTGGTGGTGGAAGCGCGGCCAGTTGACCGCGTCCTGCACGTTCATGTTCCAGTCGATCATATTGATCGCCACTTCCAGCACCGTATTGATGATGGTGGGCCCGCCCGGCGATCCCAGCACGGCGAACGGTTTGCCGTCGCGCATCAAAATCGTCGGAACCATCGAGGAGAGCGGTGTCTTGCCCGGCTGGATGGCGTTGAACTCGCCCTGGATCAGCCCGTACATGTTGGCCTCGCCGGGCTTCGGCGCGAAATCGTCCATTTCGTTGTTGAGCAGAAAGCCCAGTCCCGTGGCCGTCACCTTACTGCCGTAGCCGCCGTTCAGCGTGTAGGTCACGGCCACCACGTTGCCCTGCGCGTCGGCCACGCTGAAATGCGTGGTCTCGTTGGATTCGTGCCCGCTGAACACCGCCGCATGCACCTGGCTGCTGGGCGTGGCCTTTTCCGGATCGATCGAGCCGCGAATCTTGAGGATGTACTTCGGGTCGAGCATCGCGGTGAGCGGCACCTTCACAAAATCCGGATCGCCCAGATGTTCCGAGCGGTCCGCGAAAAAGTGGCGCATGGTTTCCGTGATGTAGTGAACCGCCGTGGCCGAGCCGGCGCCCGCCTTCGCGAACTCCGTCCCTTCCAGAACCCCCAGCATTTGCAGGATGCCCACACCGCCCGAACTCGGCGGCGGCGCGGTGATGATGTCGTAGCCCCGGTACTTGCCCGTCAGCGGCTGCCGTTCGATGGCTTTGTAATTCTTCAGATCGGCCAGGGTGATCAGTCCGCCGTGCTCCTGCATGTCCTTGGCCAGCAGGTTGGCGGTCTCGCCTTCGTAAAAATCCTTCGCGCCCAGACGCGCAATCCGGTCGAGGGTGCGTCCCAGGTCGGCCTGCATGAAGGTCTCGCCCGGCTCGTAATACTGGCCGTCGCGCAGGAAGACGCGCTTGGACTCGGGGAACCGCTCTAAGCCGCCGCGGCGCATCGAGTTGCCTTCGCTATAGGAAAGCGCGTAGCCTTTGGACGCCAGGTCCGCCGCCGGCCGCACCAGTTGCGCCCACGGCAGCTTGCCGAATTTCTGCGAGGCCAGCTCCAGTCCGCGCACCGTGCCCGGAACGCCGCTGGCGCGGTATCCCACGGTGCTGTCCTGGGTGGCCTTGCCGTTCGCATCCAGATACATGTTGCGCGCCGCCGCCGCCGGAGCGCGCTCGCGGAAATCCAAGAAGGCCGTGCGTCCATCGGCCAGGCGCACCAGCATGAAGCCGCCGCCGCCCAGGTTGCCCGCGCCGGGGTGCGTCACCGCCAGCGCCAGTCCCACCGCCACCGCGGCGTCCACCGCGTTGCCGCCCGCTTCGAGAATCTTCACCCCCACTTCGGTGGCGTGCGGTTCCACGCTGACCACCATCCCGTTCTTGGCGCGAACCGGCTGCGCGGACCACACCGGTAGGGCGGTCGCGATTGCGAACAGAAGCACAAGACGACGCATAGAACTCGATTTTACTGTACTAATGGGCCGGGCGGCGTCTCCGCCATTCAAACAGCACAATGCCGGCGGCCACCGAGACATTCAACGAGGAGATTTTGCCGGCCATCGGAATGCGCACCAGCGCGTCGCAATGTTTGCGAACCTGTTCGTGCAGCCCCTTGCCTTCGCCGCCCAGCACGATCGCCGTCGGCGCCGCGTACTCCACCTGGTCGTAGGTCTCCGTGCCCCGCTCGTCCAGACCGTAGATCCAATATCCGCGTTCCTTCAGGTCTTCGAGCGTGCGGTTGATATTCGTTACGCGCGTGAGCTGCACGTGTTCCAGCGCGCCCGCCGCCGCCTTGGCCACCACGTCGGTGACCCCCGCCGCGCGCCGTTCCGGAATCACGATGCCGCCGGCGCCGGCCGCGTGCGCCGTACGGATGATGGCGCCCAGGTTATGCGGATCCTCGACGCCGTCCAGCACCACCACAAGCTGCGAGCCCGCTACCTCCTCCAGATCGGCGAACTTCTTGCTCGCCCCCAGGGCGACCACTCCCTGGTGCGCGGCCGTTCCCGCCAGCCGGTCGAGGGCTGGCCGCGGCTCGAACCGCACCGGCACCGACGCCCGCCTCGCCAGATCGATGATTTCCTGTATGCGCGCGCCGCCGGCCCCTTGCGCCACCAGCACCCGGTCCAGCGCATGGTTTGACCGCAGTGCCTCGGCCACCGGATGTATCCCGCTCAGAATCGCCATCAGCTCGATTGGCCGGTTTCCGGCAGAATCTGCAACCCGTTGTTGAACCGGTTGGTGAAGTTCGCGAGGCCGATCAGCAGCGTGATCTCGACAATCTGCTCATCGGTGAAATGCGCGGCGAGCGCAACCCGCGTTTCCACGGCGCTGGCCGTACGCGTCAGCTCGCGCGCGTATCGCAGCGCGGCCCGCTCCTCCGCGGGAAAAATCTCGTTCTTCTCGGCTTCCACCGCCAATATTTCCTCTCCCGTAATTCCCGCTTTGCGCGCTCCCGGAAGATTGGTCGAGATGCAGTACTGGCACCGGTTGGCGTAGGAACAGGCCAGGTACACCAGCACCTTGAGGCGCCGCGCCACCGAGCCCGGCCCCACGATCGCCGTGTAGAAGGGCGGAAAGTTCTTCAATACCTCCGGACGATGCGCCATGGCGCGAAAAAAAAGATTGGCCTGTTTGCCGCGCGCTTCCAGGCTCGCCAAGAGTTCGTTGTCCTTGGGGTCCACTAATTTGACTGCCGTTGCCATATGAAACCAGTATAGAGGCGCTCAGTAGACTCCCGCGCTCAGGCCGCGCAGAAATTCGATGTCGCCTTGCACAAAATCGAAACCGCTCAGGGATTGTGCCGGCTCCCAGCGCATCTCGTCGAAGATCAGGTTGACCGGCTCGCCCTGGAATTCGGTGACGCGGAAAAAGAACAGCCGGATGGGATCGCGCCCCGCATAGGTGTACTCGTAGCGCGTGATCTCCCGGCCGGCGGCGCCGCGGATTCCCAATTCCTCTTCCAGCTCGCGGTCGAGCGCCTGGGCGGGCGTTTCGCCGTGTTCCACTTTGCCGCCGGGAAACTCCCACTGGAGCGGGTGCGACTGTTCCGCCTTGCGCCGCCCGATCAGGATCTTGCCTTCGCGCTCAATGATCGCCGCCACCACTTGGACCATGGCATTATTGGAACATACCCGAGTGTATCCCCAACGCCTGCTCGATCATTTTCAGAATCCGCGCAACGTCGGCGAGTTGGCGGCGCCGGCCGTCACGGTGGAAGCCTCCAACCCGGCGTGCGGCGATATCCTGCGCCTCTCGGCGCGCTTCGAATCAGGCGTCGCAGTCGAGGTTCGCTACAAGGTGCGCGGCTGTACGGCATCCATCGCCGCCGGGTCGGCACTCACTGAATGGATCGCAGGCCGCACCTTCGCGGAGATCGCGGCCTTCGCCCCGTCGATTGTAGACGAGGCCGTAGGTGGTCTATCTTCGGAATCGAAGCACGCCGCCGTCCTATGCCTCGACGCCGTCAAACTCCTGCTCTGTGGGGCGGCCAATTCTGGCCGCAGCCGGCTTTAGCCGGCTCTTTCCTCTCCCACCCTTACTTCGCCTCCTGCCGCAGTCTATCCACCTCACTCGCCAGCCGCGCGAGCTGCACACGGCATTCGGCCACCGAGCCCGAGGCCGCCTGGCGCTCCATCGCCTCCAGTACCGCCGCCGCCGCGTTGGCCCCCACGTTGGCGCATGCGCCCTTGGAGTAGTGGGCCAGCCTCGCGCATTTCGGCGCATCTTGCTCGCGGATGGCCACCTCCAGCAACGGAATCTGCCGTGCCGTGTCGTCAATCAGCGCCGCCAGGATCTGCCCCATGAGCTCGTCGTCGTCGAGCGTCACCTCTCGAAGCTGTTCCAGGTCCAGGACGATAGTCGGATCGATTACTCGCACGTCCCGATTGTGGCCTCCCGCGGGCGGTTTTCCTATCCAAAGGTCATCTTAGAAAGCTGGGTTATTTGCCTTGAGTGCGCGAGGCAATCCCCCACGCAAACCACGCCCGCACGGGTTCGAGCCGCGCGTCCAGGATGGCGGTGGCCATGAATGCCGGCGTGCCGGGTGGGCCGAAGCGCAGGTCGCTCAATTGCACCATCCGGCCGTCGGTAACGTCAGGCGCCGGCGAGACCCGCCACAGCGGGAACTGCGAAAATCGCTCGACTTCCTGGAACACCGGCGTGCGGCGCGCCGCCTCAATCGCGGCATCCGGCGGCGGCTTGTAGAGAATCAGCGCGCGTATGGGGTCGAAGCCCGCCAGCAGGTCCACGTTTTCCACGGCGTAAAAGTCCCCGGTATCGGCCACGCCCTTCCAGAGCATCGGGTTGGCCGGACCCGGCAGCGCCGCCACGCGCGCCGTCGCCGCGCCTGCGTAAAGCCGCGATCCCAAAGTCGCCACCGCCCGCGCGTGCAGCGCGCCGCGTCCGCAATCGTAAAGCAGCACAAACAGCAGCGCCAGCCAGGCAAATGCGCGCCCATGGTGCTGGCTGGGTGCGCCACCCGATGCAATCTCCGAACCCACTAGCCGGCCGACGAACGGCCCCGCCACGCACAGCAGAAACACGCCCCAGATCCACAGGTCGTAGATGTTGTTGAGGTCCAGCCGCAGCCATTCGGCGGAGAAGGGCAGCAGCAGGCGGATTCCGTAAGCGTTCGTCCAGTCGAGCAGCAAGTGCGACGCCACCGCAATCAGCGCCGCGAAGAACGCTCCGGCCCAAGCGACCGGTTTCCGCGCCACCACCCGCACCAGCGCCACCGTCAACAGAGCCAGCACCGGCATGGCCACCAGCGAGTGCGTCAGGTGCCGGTGATAGTGCAGATAGCTGAGCGACCCGCCCGAGACCGTTACGATGTCGATATCCGGGGCGTTCGCCGCCAGCAGCAGAATCGGTGTCGCCAACGGGGTCCAGCGCTTGAGCCCGATCCGGCTCAGGAAGAGACCGGTCGCGGTATGAGTGAGAGGATCCATGAGGAGCTCCGAGAATCCCATTGTATGAGGAAGATGGGTTGGTTCATCCCCCGAGCCCCCCTGAATCAGATCAGCGACCCTGCGTCAAACTACGCGGAAAGCCGCAGCTCCTCCAGCACGTCGCGGCCGAAAAGATCGAGCTCGGTCTCCGGTCCACGCCGCCTTTTTCTGCGCGTCGCTCCCCCAAAGTACTCGTCGATCGGGTAGATCGGGTATGGCTTTACCTCTGCGAAAATACGGCCCAAACGGTTTTCAATACGGTAGATGGAGTGGAAATACGTTCCGCGATCCATCTTAAAATGCTGGCAGCAGAGGTTGCAATCGCCTCCCAGCAGGTAATGGTATCGCAGTAGCTTGTACCCGAAATCATCGAGGGTTCGCTGACTGATCAGACAAAAGTCGGCGATGAATTCTTCTCTCTTCCGCGAGTACATGCGGTAGCCATCCTGGCCGCCGCATATCTCCCAGGCAACCGAACCGGTCTGCGTTCCCATGACAACGCATTCCCGGAAGCGGCGATAGCAGGCTCTAAAAATGGCCCGAAAGACGCAATTGCACGGGGTCGCCGTTCCTCTGAGGACAGGGCGCATTCCGTTTCCGTGACAAAATGTGCACGAAGGCTTGGCTAGCCCAATTACGTTTGACCGATCCCAGATCATTGTGGCTTTGTCCTTGCGGGTGCATACCTGTTCCACCGGGTTGCACCCTTCCTTTCTACTGCTAACTAACAGTAACCCCTCGTTGAAAAACGTCAACAATTCAAATGATAAATAATGAAATACTAACCATACCAGTACTCATGGTTGAGTCGATAACTGTCTTATTTTTATTGAGTTGTGTGAATAATCTGATAGACTATTTCAATTGTATGGACTCTCCGTGCCCACGACCTGCTGAGGTAATTCCCCTAGTACCCTATTTCTGTCGGAAATAGCCCTGGGGAATTTTTCGTGAACTTCAAACATCTGGAGCATCGCTTCCTCTCCGAACTCCGGGAGCGCGTGCGGAGCGGCGCAGTCACCGAGCGCGGCCTGGCCCGCATGGTGGGCGTATCCCAACCGCATATCCATAACGTTTTGAAGGGCAAGCGCTTCTTTTCGCTGGAGAAAGCCGACCAGGTGCTGCGGTCGCTCGGCTTGGATGTCTTGGACTTCATCGATCCCGACGAGTGGAATCGACGCCATCCGCACGGCTGACCGGCATGAAACGTGCACTGCGGACGCCAATGTGCTGAAATTGGTTGCGGAGGCCTGCCTTTGCGGCAATCCCGTGACCCTTCTCTGATTCGCGACGCGCGCTGGAAGCGCCTTGCCGCCCGCATCGACGACCTCGACGGAAAAGATGAGCGCTACCTGCGCCACGCCCGGGATATCGCCGAGACCCGCCTGGCGGCGGCCACCGAATTGTATTCCGCTTGCCGGTCCTTCGTGGACTCCATCAACCGGTACACAACCCGCGGCCAAGTCCTGCTCGACCCGCCCGAATTCTCATCCGCCTCTTTTCGGGAGAATGGTGTGAACCTGGTGCAGATCAACGTACGCGGCCGCCTCCTGCAAATCGAGTATGCCTCCACGCCGGATCTCGTTTCCACCGAAGATTTTCGCGTGCCCTATACCCTCGCCGGTTCCGTGCGCGCCTTCAATCAGGAACTCCTGGACAAGGACCTCATCGAGGAGCAACTGCTCTTCTACACCCTGGAACACCAGCGCAAGATGTGGCGATTCTTCGATCCCCGCACCTACCGCTCCGGCCCCTTCGACCAGGAATACCTCGTCTCCCTGATGGAGCAACTCATCTGAGCGCAGCCGCGGCGCCTCGCGCTAGCATGGATCTCCGACACTCGTGAAACGCGCCTTCTTTCCCGCCGGCATCAACGCCGCCTGCCTGGTGGCGCTCGCCTTATTCTGCTGGGGCCGGCAGCCTGCCGCGGTTTCCAAAGTGTGGGTGGCCGATCGCGGTGATGGCACCTACAAGAATCCGGTCTTGTACGCCGACTACTCCGACCCCGATGCCATTCGCGTGGGCCAGGATTTCTATTTGACCGCCTCCAGCTTCAACGCGGTACCCGGGCTTCCCATTTTGCACTCGGGCGACCTCGTCAACTGGGAACTCATCGGCCACGTCTTCGACCAACAACCGCCTCTGGATGTATTCCGCAAACCGCAGCACGGCAACGGAGCCTGGGCGCCCGCCATCCGCTACCACAACGGCGAGTTCTACGTTTACTGGCCTGACCCGGATTTCGGAATCTACATGGCCAAAGCCAGAACCGCCGCCGGCCCGTGGAGCGCGCCCCTGCTCGTCAAATCAGCCAAAGGCTGGATCGATCCCTGCCCGCTCTGGGATGACGACGGCCAGGCCTACCTCGTCAACGCCATGGCCGGCAGCCGTGCGGGTATCAAGAGCATTCTGGTAGTCAGCCGCATGAGCTTCGACGGCACCCGCCTGCTCGATGCCGGAACCCTGGTCTTCGATGGCCACGCCGAAGATCCCACCGTGGAAGGCCCCAAGTTTTACAAGCGCCACGGCTATTACTACATCTTCGCGCCAGCCGGCGGCGTGGGCGGCGGCTGGCAACTCGCGCTGCGCTCGAAAAATGTCTACGGCCCGTACCAGCGAAAGGTCGTGCTGGCGCAAGGCAAATCCGCCATCAATGGCCCGCATCAGGGCGCATGGGTCGATACCGCCGGCGGCCAAAGCTGGTTTCTGCATTTCCAGGACAAAGGCGCCTATGGCCGCATCCTGCACCTCGAACCCGTCGAGTGGCAAGACGATTGGCCCGTCGTCGGCGCCGCCGGCGAACCCGTCTCAACGTACAAGAAACCCAACGTCGGCAAAACTTATCCCATCCGCACGCCGCCCGATTCCGATGAGTTCAACGCCGATTCGCTTGGCCTGCAGTGGCAATGGCACGCCAATCCACAGCCCGGCTGGGCCTTTCCCGCCGGCCGCCTGGGCTTTCTCCGGCTCATTTGCGTGCCGCTGCCCGAAGCTTTCCGCAACTTCTGGGATGTGCCCAATCTGCTGCTGCAGAAGTTTCCCGCTCCCGAATTCACCGCCACCGCCAAAGTGACCTTCACCGCCGCCACCAACGGAGAAACCACCGGCCTCATCGTCATGGGCACGGACTACGCCTACCTGTCCCTGGTCAAGGAGGCCCATGGTCTGCACATTGTGCAGCTCGCCGCCCGCAACGCCGACAAGGGCGACCGCGAAAAGGAAAACGAAACCCGCCCAGCCCAGGGCGGCACATTTTATCTACGCGTCAAAGTGAGCGCCGGCGCTGTATGCCGCTTCAGCTACAGCAACGGCGGCGCGGACTTCAGCCCGATCGGTGAGCCCTTCACCGCTCGCCCCGGCCGCTGGATCGGTGCGAAAGTGGGTCTTTTCGCGGTGCGCAACGCCCCTGGCGGCGAATACGGCTACGCCGATTACGACTGGTTCCGCGTGGAGTAAACCGGCGCGCCTGACTTTTGGCCAGGGACCGGCTAAGCTAAAGGGAAGCTATGAACGGAGCCACGGAGAAACGTCACGCGCACGAACTCATTGAACGGCTGCCGGATTCACAGATTTCGATTGCCATCCGCTTCCTGGAGTTCATCCTCCTCGACCCCGTCGCCCGCGCTGTGGCCACTGCCCCGCCCGACGATGAACCCGTGACCGAACAGGACCGCAGCCGCTTTCAGGCCGGCCAGGCTTGGTTTTCGCAACGCGGCGGCAAGGGGATCCCGATGGAGGAGGTTCTTGCCGAGTTCGGCCTCAAGCCGGAAGATTTTCCTCGCTCGCCGGAAGACGCCCAGTAGTGCCCCCTTACCGCATCGAGTGGCTCGATGAAGCCAAGGCCGACGTCCGAATCCTGGACCGGCCCACCGCCATGCGCCTGTTCGAGGGCGTTCTCCGTTTCGCCCAGACAGGCTCGGGCGACGTGAGCGCGCTGCACGGCGATATGGCCGGTGCGTTTCGGCTCCGGCTTGGCGGCTACCGTGTGCTCTTCACCCTAGAAGAAGATGCCATGCGCATTTTCGGCGTCCGCCATCGCTCCCAGGCCTACAGGTGACGGCCCCGGCCGCTGAATCGGTGCGAAAGTGGGTCTTTTCGCGGTGCGCAACGCCCCTGGCGGCGAATACGGCTACGCCGATTACGACTGGTTCCGCGTGGACTAAACCGGCGCGCTGAGGCACGGCCAGCGCATTTCATGCCTTCCATTTGCGTCCGCAGCCGGCGCACAGCCTTTTGGAAACTGCCGGCATGACGGGAATCCCGAGTACTAACCAGGTCAGAAAGCTAGCCCGCTTATCGAGGTAGTAGTGCGTGTTAGCGCTCCCACAGCTCGGGCAGATGATGGCCTGCGGCAAGTCCTGCCCGTCGGGTTCATCGCTCTGCTCTGAACCCAGGACCCCAAACGCCTCTTCGACCTCGGATTCGGGAACTTGAACTTTGACTCCGCCGAGCGCATTCGACCACAACCAGTTGAGGCTTACGGCATTTTCATCTGCGAGAGTTGCATCAATGTCAAAGGCTTCCAGCTCCCCTCTCACCAGGCAGGCCTCATACGGAGTACTGTACGATCCTATGGTGACCAATTGGTCTGGCATTGGCGCCTCTGAAAGCAGTGTAACACTCGGGCCTGTGGGCAGATACCCTCGGCGCCCTCTGCGAGATCCCGCGCCTGACGGCGGAGACGGCACACCCAAACCACGCCGCATCAGTGCCCGGACTTGCGAAGTCCCAAAAGATATTTCCTGGCTTCCAGCGCCTCGGGGAAATCCGGTTGGATGCGGATGGCCTCCGAGAGCTGCGCGATGGCTTCGTCGGTTCGTTCGAGGTAGGCTAGGGCAGTCGCCAGATTGAAACGGTACTGGGCATCGTCGGGCTTCAAGCGGACGCAGGCCTCAAACTCTTCCAGCGCCTTATTCAGCCTCCCTTGCGCGGCCAGCGAAACGCCGAAACCGCGGCGGGCTTCCGCATCGTCCGGCCTGAGCCTCACCGCCTCCGCATATTCGCCGAGAGCGTCCTCCATCTGTCCCGCCGTAACCAGCCGCCCAGCCAGGTTGAAGTGGGCATCGGCGTAGTCGGGCCTCAGTCTGATGGCTTCCCGCAACTCCCGAATCGCCTCCTCGACCCGGTTCTGATCTGCCAGAATGGCGGCCAGCCCCATGTGCGCCTCCGGGCTGTCGGGCTCCAGCCGAAGAGCCTCACGATACTGCAATTCTGCGGCGGCGTTCTTGCCTATCCTGTTCAGAGCATTCCCTAGATTCGTGCGTATTTCTACGGCGGCGGGGCTCTGGCGAACGGCCTCCTCAAGACAAACCACGGCCTCTTGAGGCCGGTTCTCAAGCATGTAGACCTCACCGAGGTTCATCAGCGCGTCTGGAAACTGCGGCCTGGCTCGCAAGGCCATTTGGTAGTTCGCGATCGCCTCTTTTATTTGCCCCTGCTTTCTCAGCGCCAAGCCCAGGTTATTGTAGGCTATATAGTTGCCCTCCGATACTTCGATCGCGTGGCGAAATAATGTCATGGTATCCCGCCAGAGCCCCACCTGATGCCATGTAACCAGCGAACACACCAGACAGGCGCCTACTGCCAACGTCGAGACCACGCGTTGCAGACTCGGTTTGCGTGCTACAACCTCGCCCAGGGCCCAGGCGATCGGAATGAGGATTCCCACCATGGGCAGGTATGTGTACCGATCCGCCCGTGCCTGCGCGCCCGCTTGCACCAGGCCGATGACGGGCACAAGAGTTCCCAGATACCAGAACCATCCCACGGCCAGATAGGGCCGGGTACGCACCGCACGAAGCACGGCCGCGGAGACTGCCAATAGGGCCACGCCGGCCGCGACGCTCAGCCACAAAGATACTGCGGTCAGGGGATAGAAGACGGCAAGGCGAGTGGGCCAAAACGTTCTGGCGACGTAGATGACGTAGGAAATCAGCGCATTTCCGAGACGCAAGGACAGCGGGACGGTCGCGAACCTTGAGACAGCTCCGCCGTGCAGTTGCACGAGATAGGTCACAGCCGATGCGCCAACTGCCGCCACCAGTAGCGGAACCTTCTCCAGAAGAATGGCGCGCAAGGACGCCGCCGTGCGCGCGGCCTTCCGAAAACGGCCTAAGCGCCAAACGTCCAGAAGCAGAAGCACAAACGGCAGGGTGACCACCATGGGCTTGGCCATCAGCCCAAATACGAATGCCGTAAGCAACATCAGATACAGGCCGGCGCTCCGTCGCTCGACATAGAGGGAGTAGAGCCACAGCGCGAGGAACCAGAATACCCCGCTCAGGACATCCTTACGCTCGGTGACCCATGCGACGGACTCGACGTGGAGGGGGTGGACGGCGAACAGCAATGCCACCAGCGCGCTGCGCCAGTGCGCTCCAGTCATGCGTTTCAGAGCGGCGAACAACAGCATTGAGCCCAGAATGTGAAGAAGAACATTCATCAAGTGGTGCGCGCCGCCCCGCAGCCCAAAAAGCTCGAAATCCAACATGTGGGAGAGCCAGGTCAGCGGAATCCAGTTCGCGGCGTAGCCGGTGGTAAAAGCCCATTCCACGGCAGGCCAGCTTAATCCGCCGCGTACGTGAGGATTCTCCGTCACGTAGTCGGGGTCGTCGTAGCCAATAAAGCCATAGTGTCGAACCTGGCTGTACAGAACGACCACGACAACCAACAACGCCAGATAGACGCACCAATTCCGCTGGAACCAACGTGTGGGCCGTAGGTCCTCTACGGCGGGGGACACAGAACGACGTGCGATGGCGAGGCCTCTCAACCCGCAATCTACCACGTTGCATCTCCGCTCCACAAAAAGGGGGACAGACGAATTTTCCCGCGGGGCGCCGCTCCAGCGAGAAGTGGAGGCTGGAAAATGCGTTTGTTTGAATGTATAAGGCCTGAGATGACGAAGGGTTCTCCTGAAGGGTACAATGCCGAGACCGGCTCTGAACAGCCGGCTCAGAAACCTCAAACAGGAGAACCCAATGAACGTCAACCACTATATCGGATTGGATGTACACAAGAAAAGCATCAGCTACTGCGTGAAGACCGCCGACGGGCAGATTGTCGAGGAAGGCAAGCTGCGAGCGACGCACGACGCACTGCGCCAGTGGGCCGGGAAGCGTCCGGAACCGTGGCACGGGGCCATGGAAGCGACGCTGTTCAGCGGCTGGATCTACGACACGTTGAAACCGCTTGCGGCCGAGCTGCAGATGGGGCATCCGGCGCTGATGAAAGCTATCAGCGCATCCAAGAAGAAGAACGACAAGCTGGATGCGCGGAAAATCGCCGACCTGGTGCGATGCAACTTATTGCCGGTGTGCCATATGGCGCCACCAGAGATCCGCGAGCTGCGGCGGATGCTGCGCTACCGCAACCTGTTGGTAGCGCAGTCGGTGCGGATGCAGAACAAGATGAGCGGGATGTTGATGGAAGTGGGCGCGGAGTACAACAAGCAGCGATTGCACGGGAAGCAATACTTCACGGAACTGCTGGAGACCGTGGCAGAAGTGCCGGAATCGGTAAAAGACCTTTTGCGGTTGAGCCGAGGCGCGATGGAGATGTTCGAAGCGACACAGCAGCAACTGCTGGCGAGGCTGCGAAAAGATCCCTTGCTGGCCCAGCGGGTGAGCCTGCTGAGGAGTATTGGCGGGGTGGGCGAGGTGACGGCACTGACGTGGGTGCTGGAGGTGGGCGACCCACACCGGTTCTCTTCGGTGGCGCATGCCGTGAGTTACTGCGGGTTGACATCGGCGTTGGTCTCGTCGGCCGACAAGCAACAGCGGGGGCCGATCTCGAAACAGCGCAATGCGCATTTGCAAACGGTGCTGGTCGAGGCGGCGAAAATAGCGCCGCGGTGGAATCCGCAATTGGAGGCGGTACACGCGCGGGAGGTGGAGCGGGGGAATCGCAACCGGGCCACTCTGGCGGTGGCGCGGAAGCTGGTGGCGTATCTGTTGGCGGTGGACAAATCCGGCCAGCCGTTCCAGCCCCGCACTCCCTTGGTGGCCGAAACGAAGGTCGAGAAAGTGGCGTAAGAACAAACTCAGAGCTCACCAGCGGGAAAGGTTGTTTTCCCACCTGCGCCGCCCGTCGAGATGCCGCTGATGCCAGAACGGTCCTCGCCGTCAAGGGTTCGCTACGCCGCGCCAAAACCGGGCGCGCCCTTGACTGCTCCGGGCCGTTCTGGCGGAGAAACAGTCGCGACGGGCGGCTCCGGCGGGAAAACAACCCCCGAGGCTGCGCAGTACAGCGACGATTTGTTAGCGATCCACCGGCCGTTCCTCGCCTAAAAGGGGACTGCAACAGGGAGGTTTGCCTCCTCATGTCCCACGGCGTCTGTTTCGAGGCCGGCCGGTTTACTCAAACTCAATCTTCGTGGACGGCCCCGTGCTGTTCCCGCAAATGGATGTCTGGTCCCGCTAACGCGTGGGCCGAATTCGTAACGGATCGAAAAAAGCAAATCGGCGCGCAACTTGTCGAGACCGCTACCGCGATTCAGGACGCTCTTCTGAGTGCAGGGGAAGTTCTGTTTTCCCTTGACAAGTCCTTATCATGGATGTCCCCTTTTTCATCCCGACCTTGAAAGCTGCCTCCTCCCTGTGCCACAATCAACCGATTCTTTGCTACTCGACGGCAAATTGAGTGAAATTCCACGCCTCACGGCGGAGACGGCACGATTCTGCCGCCAACACTCGCTCGTCGCGGAGGTCGAATTCCAGCTCAACCTGGTCCTCGAGGGGGAAGCGCTTCGCTCGCTCATCCGCCAGGGCATCCTGCGCCACGAAAAATCGAAGCGCCTGTGGATCATCGATGTCGAGCGCTTCCCCCTGGTAGACAACCGTCCGCAGCAGGACGTCCGCCTGCGCCTTGCCGACGCCATCCTCTCCGACATCATCCCCGACACGCGCGACATCATGCTGGTGAGCATCGCCGAACCCTGTGGCCTGCTCGGCTACGTGCTCACCGAGGCGCAACTTTCGAGGCGCCGGCAGCGCATTCAGATGCTGTGCAACCTGGAGACCATCAGCCGCCAAGTGGCCGGCGCCATCAACGCTCTCGACGCCACGCTGCACCAGGGCATCCCGCGCATGATGTGAGCCGCAAGCCTCGGGGCGCGCCGTACGTTATAGTCGAGGATCACGGAGAGGAGCAGTGGGCGCATGCGCGTGAATCTGACGCGGGAAAAATTGGCCAGCGGCGCAACGGTGTTCGGGTGCGGGTTGCAGGTGTACCCCTCGGCGGAGATCGCCCGCACCTTTGCGGCGGCGGGATTCGATTACGTCTTCATCGACATGGAGCACGGCGCCTTCAACCTGGAAACCGCGCACGCCATGATCCGCGCGGCGCTCGATACCGGCATCACGCCCATCGTACGGGTGGCTGAGCTGGCCTATTCGCTGGTGGCGCGGCTGCTGGACGGGGGAGCGCAGGGCATCATTCTGCCGCGCGTGGAAGATCCGCGGGTGCTCGAAGAGGCGCTCGCGTGGATGCGGTTTCCGCCGATCGGTAAGCGGGGATACGGGGTCAACCCCACTATGGTGGGTTACGAAGCGCGCACGTTTGCGGAGATCATCCAGCATCAGAACTCGAACACGCTGGCGGTGGTGCAGTTTGAGACCGTAACCGCGATGGAACGGGCCGGCGAATTGTTGTCGGTGCCCGGCATGGACATCGCCATGGTGGGGCCGGCCGACCTTTCGATTTCCCTCGGCATCCCGGGCCAGTTGGATCACCCGCTGCTGATTGCCACCGTGGAACGGCTGATCGAACGCTGTGTGGCCCACGGCGTAGTGCCGGGCATACAAACGCGAAGCGTGGCCATGTCCAAGTTCTGGGCCGGACGCGGCATGCGCTTCGTCGGCACCTCGGGCGAACACGGGCTGCTGCTGGAGAAAGCGCGGGAAACCGTGGCCGCGCTGCGGGGGTAGGCCCGACGAGGCGGACGCACCTTCCAGAGACCACCTGATGGCGCTGCCGATCATGGCCGGGCACTTGGGTGAGCGGCTTGGTCTTTCGATAGCGATGCGGTGATCCCAATGCGCGCGCGATCTGCGCGTGATTAATCGTTTGATGTTGTGCACGGGTTTCTCAAGAACGCTCCGATTCCGTAGACGATCAATCCAACGGACAGGCATTCGGATGTTCGGAAGAGTGGATCCGGAAGCCGTTTTCCTGTCTTCCACGAGCGGCGCCTTTCGCGTATACATGCTTCATGCACTGGAAATGGTTCGTCGCATTGGCGGCACTGGTTGCCGCCAACGCGCTTTTTGCACAGGTTGGGGGAAGGATCACGGGGTCGGTGAAGGATCCCACGGGCGCTTCGGTGAACGGGGCCGCGGTAGTCGCCGTCAACGCATCGACCCGGGTAAAGCATTCGACGATAGCAAACGATCAGGGCGTCTATTCATTGCCGGCGCTCGCTGTTGGCCAATACAACATCGAGATCACTGCCCCAGGCTTCGCAGCATACCGCAAAACCGGCTTGGTCATTGACGTCAACAGCGCCCTGCAAGTGGATGTGACCATGCAGCTCGCAGGCCAATCGACCACTATCGAGGTAGATGAAGAAGCGGCGCAAGTTCAGGTGGAAAAGTCGGATACGCAGTTGGGCCAGACGATTGCCAGCCAACGGATTACCGAAGTGCCGCTCAATGGCCGCAGTTATACGGATCTGCTGGCTGTGCAGACCGGAGTGGCGCCGGTGACGACCAGTGCGACATCCAGCACGTCGTCCGGTGGCAGTTTCGGCGCAGTCGCGCCCTCGGGAGGACTGAATCCCGGATTGTTCTCCGTCAATGGCCAGCGGGAATCGGCGAACGGATTCATTCTGAACGGCGCCAATGTGGAGGAAGGTGTCGCGGAGGGCGCCGCAATTATTCCGAATCTGGATTCCATTGCCGAATTCCGCGTTCTGACCAGCAACTTCGACGCTGAATACGGCAACTATTCGGGCGGTTTGATCAGCGTTGTGACGAAGTCCGGCACAAACCAACTGCATGGCTCGGCGTTTGAGTTCCTGCGCAACACGGACCTGGATGCGCGCGGCTTCTTCGATCCCTCGCGGGCGCCATACATCCAAAACCAGTTCGGCGGAACCCTCGGCGGGCCGATCAAGAAGGACAAGATTTTCTTCTTCGGCGACTATCAGGGCACGCGAAACATTCAGGGGATTGGGACTGGATTGCTTCCGGTCCCTTCATTGGCCGACCGCACCGGTAATTTGTCCGATCTGGCAAGCTCGTTAACCGGCACGGTCCAGGGGTCGAACGCCGCGAACTTGCTCTCCCACAGGCTGGGCTATGGCGTCTCTACCGGAGAAGCGTATTACACGCCTGGTTGCACCAGTGCGACGGAGTGCGTTTTCCCGAATGCCGTGATTCCCCAGAGCGCGTGGTCGGCTCCTGCGCAGCACCTGCTACAGTACATTCCGTTGCCGAACGTCGGGACGAGCGAGTATTCCAACGCGTCTCTGGCGCAACGGCTCAACGATGGCAAGGGATCGGCGCGAGTGGATGCCCAGACGGCGCGCTTGGGGGCCTTCGCGGCTTATTACTTCATCGATAACTACACTCTGAATAATCCTTACCCTACCCAACAGGGCGGAGCCAACATCCCCGGATTCAACGCGCTCTCGAACGGCCGGTCCCAGTTGGCCAGTCTCAGCGACACCAAGACCTTCGGCCCGACGTTGGTGAATGAATTCCGGCTTAGCTATATGCGCGATTTCAACAACCTGGGTCAGCAGCAGGGCGGAGTAGGCACCAGCCTCTCGTCTCAGGGGTTCACCGTTGGTCCGGCAGGCATTGTTCCGGGAGCCCCCGCGACTGAGGGTGTCGAATCCATTGTTTTCAACAAGATTAACTTCGGTACGAGCCCTTTCTCCCTGGTGCAAACCGACGGCAGCTACCAAGCCCAGGACAGCTTGTCCAAGGTGATGGGGACTCATTCGCTGAAGTTTGGCGGTCAGTTTATGCTGCAAACCGCCAAACTGTTGCCTGATTTCACGGCCAATGGACAATTTCAATTTACCGGATACCAAACCGGATCGGATTTCGCCGATTTCCTGCTGGGGCTGCCGAGCCTGTACAGCCAGGGCTTCTCCCCGGCGTTTTACGAGCGATCGAATTACGCAGGCATTTTTGCCCAGGACAGTTGGCGCATCAAACCGAATCTGACGCTCAATTATGGTTTGCGCTGGGACCTGATCGTGCCCTGGGAAGAAGAACACAACCGGACCGGCACTCTCATCCCGGGGAACCAATCGGTTGTCTTCCCAACCGCTCCCACCGGTCTCGTGTTCCCCGGCGACCCAGGCGTTCCCCGAACCATTGCGCCGACCCGCTATAACAACGTTTCGCCTCGTCTTGGTCTTGCCTGGTCGCCCGGCTGGAAGGATGGATTTCTGGAGAGGCTGACCGGCGGACCGGGTAACAGCAGTATTCGCGCCGGGTATGGACGGTTCTTCACCGCCATCGAAGGGCAGACACTGGCGTTTGAAACCGGGAATGCGCCCTATGGCCTTACCTACACCAGCCCGGAGCCTCCGCTTTTCACGAATCCACTCATCGGCGCCGAGACCGGAACGCAATATCCGCAGCAATTTCCCGTCTCCATTCCACCCTATAATTCGTCGGCCAAAAACCCCGACCCGAACATCAACTGGGCAGCCTACTATCCGATCAATGGGTTTGACGCGTATTTCCCGCGAAACAAGAACCCGTACTCGGAGAATTACTTCATTTCCTTCGAGCGGCAGTTTGCCAGGAGCACGGTGTTCGACGCGAGCTATATTGGCAGTCAGGGACATCACCTGCTGGTCATGCTTGCGGCCAATCCCGGGAACCCCGCATTGTGTCTGAGCTTGAGCCAACCGAGTGACGTGATGCCGGGAATGCCCACGTGCGGACCCTTCGGGGAAAATCTGGTCTACACCCGAAGCAACGGCCAGATTGTCAATGGGACACGCGCTCCATTCGGCAACAATTTCGGCACCGATATTTATTTCGACGCGATGGGCAACTCGGCCTACAATTCATTGCAGGTCAGCCTGAAACATAGCGGCGGCGGCTTGACCATTATGGGCAGCTATACCTACGGAAAGTCGCTGGATCAGGCCTCCAATCTGGGCGAACAAGTGGATCCGTACAATTACGGCCTCACCCGAGCCCCCTCGTCTTTTGATATCAGGCAGGATTTCGTGACGAGCTACCGCTACGACCTGCCGTTTGACAAGCTCTTCCATCATTCGAACAAAGCGACGACGGGGTGGGCCCTCTCCGGGATCACGCGTTTCAGCAGCGGTCTTCCGGTGACGCTGGTCAACCCCAACGATACTTCCCTGATCGGAAGTTACAACAACGGCGTGAACGGTGTCGGGTTTGCCGGCCTGGACGTTGCGCCAGGCCCTCTGCAGATCAATGGCAACCCACGAAACGGTCAGCCCTACTTCAATACCGCGCTCCTCAGCGTTCCCGCGCTCGGTTCGCCCGGAACCGCATCGCGGCGGCTGTTTTACGGACCGGGAATGGACAATTGGGACATTGCGTTGCTGAAGGAGACCCATTTCTCCGAGTCCAAGGTGCTGGAATTCCGCATGGAGACGTTCAACACGTTTAACCGCGCCCAGTTCTTCGGCGCGAACTCTGTCGATGGCAATATCAACGATTCGACGTTCGGACAGGTTACCAACGCAATGCCGCCCCGCCTGATGCAGGTGGCGCTGAAGTTCCATTTTTGATCGACCCCGCGCCGATGCGGGGCTGGGTGTATGCGGACCAAGGCCCGGAGCCAAAATGGAATCCCGGGTAAAGTGTTGCGGATCGCGGGCGCAGCCGTCACACCAGTGAGGATTCGGCCCATTCCGTTCGGGGCGGTGGGCGTGTTCTAATAGAGTTTCGCGGTTTCTTTTCACTATGATTCCTTCGTATCGTCTGGGGTTGATGGTGTGCGCGGCCTCCGTCCTTGTGGCGGCGGGCCGTCCGGTGCGCCAGGACCCTGCCCTGGCGCAGGCCGCCGCGGCGCTCGCCAGGTCGCCGCTTCGCTTCGAAGCCAACCAGGGGCAGTTCGCTCCGTCCGTGCGGTATGCGGCGCGGACCACCGGTTTTGCGCTGGCCCTGACGGCCCGGGGAGCGTCGTTGCGCTTCGCGGATTCGCGGCCGCTCGACATTTCCCTGCTCGATTCCAACCCGTGGCCGTTGATCCAGCCGCTCGACCGGCTGAGCGCGCAGACGGATTATTTCATCGGCGCCAGGCAGAACTGGCGCCCCGGCGTGACCAACTATTCGCGCGTCAAGTATCAGGCCGTGTATCCGGGCATCGACGTGGTTTATTACGGCAAAGGCAGCCAGTTGGAGTACGATTTCGTGCTGCAGCCGGGGGCCGACGCGAACGCCATCCGCATGCAGTTTTCGGACGCCGGCAAGGTAATGGTGACGCCGGCGGGCGACCTGGCGGTGGTGACGTCGAGCGGCCTCGTGCTGCAAAAGCAACCGGTGATTTACCAGCAGGGCCGGCGAGTTTCGGGACGTTACAAGCTGCTCGCGGCGAACCTGGTGGGGATCCAGGTGGACGGGTACGACCGCACCCAGCCGCTGGTGATCGACCCGGCAATCGTCTATTCGACGCTGATCGGCGGCACCGGAACCGACGTGGTGACGGCCATGAAAATAGGGGCCAACGGGCTGCTCTACATCGCCGGCTGGACGCAGACCGGAGAGTTGCTGACCCTTGATATGCCGTACGACAACCTGACCGATACTTATGTGCAGGTGGTGGATCCTTCGCCTTCGGGCGGCTACGGCGTGCTCTACGCCACTTACCTGGGCGGCGGCAACGACGACGAGGCGCTGGCCATCGATGTGGACGCTCCGGGCTTCATCTATCTGACCGGCACCACCACGTCCACGGACTTTCCGGTGGTGGGGAATTCGGTGCAGACCAGCGGAGCGGCGACTACCGTATCCGGGTTCGTCTCCAAGATCGATCCCCACGCGGCCGGCACGGGGAATTCGCTGGTCTATTCGACTTTCCTGGGCGGCACCTTGGGAAACACCACGCCTAAGGGAATCAAGGTGGGTTCCGATAACATGATCTACGTGGTAGGCCAGACACAGACCGCGGATTTTCCCACCACCGACAACGCCTACGCGGCGTCGCTCTACGGGCCGTCGGACGTGTTCATCAGCAAGATCGACGTCACCAACGTGAACCTGGTTTATTCCACCTTCATGGGGAGCGAACTGGATGACGATGCGTGCGGGTTGGTGCTCGACGCGAATAATGTGGTCTATTTTGCCGGCACCACCCTGGGCACACAGTTTCCCATGGCGGGTTACTCCTTCAACGGCAATACCTCGGGCAACTACGACGCGGTCGTGGGCGTGGTGGATACCACGCAATCGGGCGTGAATTCGCTGATCTGGGCCACCTACTTTGGCGGATCGGGCGAGGACGAATCGCGCGGGATCTCGATGGATTCGCAAGGGCGCGTGCTGGTGACGGGCTTTACGATTTCGCCCGATTTGCCGGTGACGGCCGCCACCGCGATCCAGCCAACCTATGGCGGCAATGGCGACGCCTTCGTGGCCATATTCGACATTACCAAGCCCAGCGCCGGGTCGCTGGTGTATTCCACATTCCTGGGAGGTTCGCAGGGAGACGTGGCCTACGCGGTGCTTGCGGAGCAGGCCACCGGCTATATCGACGTGACGGGCTACACGCTTTCGCCGGACTTCCCCGTGGTGAACGCCATCCAGCCGAACTGGGGCGGCGGCGTCGACTTGTTTCTGACGCGCTTCAACCCGGCCGTGGCGGGACCCGCGGGAATCGACTATTCCACGTATATCGGTATCGACGCGACCATCGTGGGGAATACCCTGACCGTGGATTCCAGCAACAATCTGTACGTCGGGGGGTATACCGAAGGCTACCTGCCGCTGGTTGGAAACTCGTGGCAACAGAACTACGGCGGCGGTTTCAGCGACGGATTCTATTTTGTGGTGCCGGGCGGCAACGGTCTGACGAATAACGGCGCGCGCCCGGAGCGGAGCCCGCACAAGCTACCCGCCGACGGGCAGCGCATTATTGGCATTATTAAAAGATAACCAAAGCGGACAGACGCTTCGTCTGTCAACCCGGCGATCTCAGAGTTTCTAACACAGCCGCGCGGCCCGCGGACGCTCTCACGCTGTGGCATCTGCTGACGCGCGCCGCGGAATGCGATCGGGGCGCGGTCTTCGACCGCTTCGCACAACTGGTCACGCTGCCGCCGGAAGTCGCGCGCGCGGCGGTGCTGCGGCGCGATGCGCACTCGCTCGATCTGTGCTGGAACGCGCTGAACCTGGAAAACACCGGGTGGCGGCGCGGTTGGGAGCGGCGCTGGGATTCACGCTGACACCACGTTCTGCGGCCGGCCATCGAGGAAAGCCCGGATATTCTCCACGGCCAGGCGCAAGCCGGCTGCCATGGCTTCCGGCGTAATCCCGGCGCAGTGCGGGCTGAGGACCACATTCGCGATCCGCGTCAGCGGATGCGCGGGCGGCAGCGGTTCCACCGTGAAGACGTCGAGCCCGGCTCCGGCGATGCGGCCATGCGCCAGCGCGTCCACCAGCGCGGCTTCATCGACAATCGCGCCGCGGGCCGTGTTGATCAGAATGGCGGACGGTTTCATGAGGGCGAACTGCGCCGGGCCGAGCAAGCCGGTGGTTTCCGGCGAGAGGCGCAGGTGCAGACTGACCACGTCGCTCGTGCGGTAGAGTTCGTCCAGTTCCACCAGTTCGACGTCCGGTGGTTCGACATCCCGGAGACGCTTGGGGTGCATGGTCCAGGCCACCACCCGCATGCCGATGCCACCGGCCAGCCGCGCCAATTGCCGGCCGACCGCGCCGAGGCCGATCACACCGCAGGTTTTTCCGCGCAGCTCGATGGACTGGCCGCGCGGCCAGCCGCCGGATCGCGTGGCGGCGTCCAGTTGCGGAATGTGGCGCGCCACCGCCAGCAGCAGCGCCAGCGCATGTTCCGCGATCGAGACGGCCGAGACGCCCGGGGTATTGCAGACGGTGACGCCGTGGCGGGCGGCGGCCGCCAGATCCACGTGGTCGGTGCCGGTTCCCCAGAGCGAGAGCAGCCCCAACCGCGGGCAGCCGGCGAAAACCCGTTCGCCGAACTGAGAGGACGCGCGGATGTTGAGAACCACTTCGGCATTCGCGATGCGCTCCGCCAGCCGCTCTTCCGATCCCGGCAGGCTGTCGTGATAATCCATCTGGTGCGCAGCCAGCTCCGCCCAGACCGCGCTCGAGCGCAGCACCGGAGGGGCATCGTCGGGAATGCAGATGGTGGGCCGCAAAATGGCTCCTTCCATCCTCGCACCGTTTGTTGCATGCTAGGGAAAGAGCAGTTGGGAGGGACTTATGTTTTCCAGCGGCAACGTAACCATCGGCGTGGCGAACATGGATCGCGCCGTGCGCTTCTATACGGAGACCCTCGGGCTGAAACTGGCGTACCGGTTCGGCGACCATTGGGCATCGGTGGAGTTGGGCAAGGGTCTCACCATCGGTTTGCACCCGGCGTCGGCGTCCGGAGAAATCCCGGGCGGACGCAAGGGCTCGATGGCCATCGGCCTGGAGCTGAGCGGCTCCATTGAAGACGCCATGAAGAGCCTGGAAGCCAAGGGCGTCAAATTCCAAGGCCCGGTGAACGAAGGCAAATCGGGCAAATTCGCGTCCTTCGAAGATCCCGACGGAAATGCGCTATACCTGGCGCAACTCGACTGGACGCACGTCGACCAGGGCGCCGGCAAATACCAACAGGTCTGACGACTGGCAGATGGTTGCGCCTGGGCCTCGCGAGGTGCATAATTTATCAGAGGATTTTATGCAACTGCGACGCACACTACTATTCTGTCTGGCCGTCACCGGGGTGATGATGGCCGCCGATTCGCCTTTTGTCGGCAAGTGGAAACTCAACACCGCTAAAAGCAAGTTCACCGGAATGACCACCACCTACGAAGCGCTGCCCACCGGCGAGATGCAGGCAACCTCCGAAGGCCAGTCCTACAAATTCAAGGTCGATGGCAAGGAGTATCCCACCGCGTTCGGCGCGGGCGCCACTTGGAAGCAACTCGATCCCACTTCTTGGGAAACCACCTACCGGCTCGACGGCAAAGTCTTGAGCGTGGGCACCACGCGCATTTCCGCCGACGGCAAAACCATGACCGTGACCGCCAAAGGAACCAAGCCCAATGGCGAAGCCTTCAATGACAGCACCACTTTGCAGCGCATTTCGGGCGGCCCTGGCCTGGCCGGCAAATGGAAATCGACCGAAGTGAAGAGTTCCACTGAGATGTGGGAGATCACCCCCAACGGCGATGACGGTCTCACCATGAAGATCGTCGACTTTGACGCAATCTGCACGATGAAGTTCGATGGCAAAGACTACCCGGCCACGGGTCCCACGGTGCCCAAGAACTTCACCCTGGCCGTCAAGAAGACCGGTGCGCGCTCCCTTGAGATGACCGAGAAAGTGGGCGGCAAAGTGGTTTTTGTGGACTCTTTCGCCGTCTCCGCCGACGGCAAAACGCTCACCGACGACGGTGTACCTGCCGGCACCACCGAAAAAGTCAAAGCGGTCTACGACAAGCAGTAGCAAGGGAGCCGCGACCGTAACCGAACCGCGCGCGTCAGCAAGCGGTGGCCCGATAGCACCGAATCTCGCGGTGCTGGTATTAGTCGGATGATGCATCGAGCCGGTGGCGGCCGGCGCCCGTTTCGGCCCGCTCGCTTGGGATAGGAGCTACTGATACCCCTGGTTCAGAAAACTCACGACGTCCTGAATCTCGGTCTCTTCCAGCGATGGCGGCGGCAGCTTTAGGGCCGCGGCGCGCTGGCACATTTTCTGCTCGGCCCGCGCCAGTCGCGTCGCCAGCATCACGGTATTCAATAGCCGTCCTGCCGCGTGCAGCACCGGCCCGCGCCGGCTTCCTTCGCCGTGCGCGCCATGGCACGCACTGCAGCCGCTTCCCGCGAACGCCGAAGCCCCCGCGGGCGCCGATCCAGCCTTCGCCACGCCCGACTCGGCCGCCGCCGGACGCAGAATGTGCCGGTTGGCTGCGGCGCTATCGAGGCTCGGCGCCACCAGTTCTTCTACTGAGTATTCCGGCTGGTCCATGTCCCGAGCCCGGTGGTCACGCGTCTCGGCGAAAATGTGATCGAATTCGTGCGCCAGCACCCGTCCGATCGCTCTTCCCAGCACCTGGTCGCGCTGCCGCGGCGGCACGGTGAACAGGCGTTTGTCGATGAACCCCAGGATGCTGTCGCAGTCGATTCCCGCGAACGGCAGCACTTCTCCATCGCTGACGTGGCTCCATCCGAGGCGGGCTTCCCATTGCGGCTGGGTGGGCAGCTCGGCGGCTGTGCAGTGGCCCTGAAATGTTACCACCGCCACCGCCGTCGAAACGTCACTTCCCGTCGAGGGCAGGCTTTTCCATTGGAGGCGAAGCCCCGCGGGCGCCATCAGAACTGAAGCCTCTTGTTGGATGGCGCTCAACACGGCCTTGGGAGGCTCGTGTTGGAATTGGGTATAGATCGCGATCGATCCTACTTGGCTGCTCCCTGGCAACGCGGCCAGCAGAAGGCAGCAGAAAGCACGATGCATATATAAAGGTCGAATACTCTTTTATCGGAGCAAACGGCGCCGATGATGTCAACCTACTTATCGGCTATATCGGCTAGAATTTCTCGATGGCCCGCGGGATACGCTGTAACCGGAGTTCCGCCGCCGGCAGTCCATTAGCCGACGCCCTAACCGTCACCAGGCCGCCTTCGGACCCCCGCCGCACCAACGCCAGGATTCGGCCCCGATAGGCGTTGCGGCGGCCCGCCTGCACGGAAGTTACGTCGCGCGGGTCGCTGTTGTCGAGGGCCACCAGTTCCCCTGGGCTCGTGACGGTTACGGAGATAGGCAACGCCGCCCCGAACACGCGATGGCCCTCGGCATCCACCACGCGGATCTCGATGCTGACGAGCTCCGGACCAGCCGCCGGGTTGGTCTGATCGGCCGTCAGTTCCAGGCGCGCTGCCGCCCCTGCCGTTGCCAGCTCGAAATGCGCGCATTCGCCCGGCCTGTCGGCCCACCGCCCCACTGCCCGCACCGCCCCGGCTTCATTGGGCACGTCCCACCGCAACACCGGCTCCAGCAGGCTGGGCGGCGACTTCGTTCCGAGCGACCGTCCATTCAGGAACAGCTCCACCGAACTGCACCGCGTGTACACCTCCACCGGAATGGTCTTGCGCGGGTCTTGGTTCCAGTTCCAATGTTCCACCAGCCGGCCGCCTCCGCGACCTCCCGCCGGGGCCGCCTCGCGCGCCGCCGCGTACACCATCGGCCGGTCGTTCCACAAGGCTTCCCGCAAGTATGATTCCGGCTTGCGAAATCCGCAGTAATCAAGCAGCCCAGCCGTGCTGCCGCGGTCCGGATAGCGCCCCGATTCGCCCAGGTAATCCACGCCCGTCCACAGGAATTGCCCCGCCACCCAGGCGTTCCGCGCGACCGTCTGCCACGCCGCCAGGGAATGCGAGTTTTCGCTTCCCAAGATGATGCGCTGCGGATATGTCTGGTGATCGCGCGCGTAATCCTGTTCCAGATAGTTGTACCCCACCACGTCCAGCAGCCCCGCCAACCCGGTGGCGTTGGAGGACGCAATATCGGCCAGCGCCTGGGTCACCGGCCGAGTGCCATCCAGCAGCTTGATGGCGGAAATCAGCCGTCGCGCAATCGGTGGCAGTTGGTCCGCCGAGGGCGCGTTGGGCCGCAGGCCGCCGCGGCCGCGCGGATGGCTGAACGGGTCGTTCGGATACTCAATTTCGTTCCCGATGCTCCACAGAATCACGCTCGGATGATTGCGATCGCGCTGCACCATGTCCGAGATGTCGCGCAGCGCCCACTCGTCGAAGGCCTGGTTATACCCGTCGTGGCTGGGCGTGCCGAAATTCCGTCCCTGCACCCATTTATTCTTGCCGAGGGTCCACTCGTCGAAACCTTCGTCCATCACCAGCAGGCCGAGGCGGTCGCAGATGGCGTAGAGTTCCGGCGCCATGGGGTTGTGGGAACAGCGTATGGCATTCACGCCGATCTGTTTCAGCAGCTTCAGCCGCCGTTCGAGCGCCGCCGCGTTGAAGGCCGCTCCCAGGGCGCCCAGGTCGTGGTGGATGCACACGCCTTTGAGCTTCTCCGGCCGCCCATTCAGGTAGAAGCCGGTGTTGGCATCAAAACCAATGGCCCGGATGCCGAACGGCGTCCGGTATTCGTCGGCCAGAGTATCATCGGCATAGACCCGCGACACCGCCGTGTAGAGCTCGAGCCGCTCCAGGTCCCACAGCTTCGGATTCGTCACGACTGCCTGCTGCTCGAACGAACGGCTCTCGGCCGCCTTCAACGGCGCCTCCGCGGTGGCCGTGCCCACTTCATGACCGGCCGCATCTTCGATGGTCGTCACCAGGCGCACGCGCGTCAGGGAGGCCGAATCGTTTACCACCGCCGTTTCCACCGATACCAGCGCCTCCGCCGCGCCCGCCGCCGGCGTTCGCACGTACGTCCCCCAGTGCGCCACATGCACCGGCGCCGTGACGGTCAACCACACATGCCGGTAGATTCCTGAGCCTGTGTACCAGCGCGAATCCGCGGACTGGCTGTGGTCCACGCGCACCACCACCAGGTTCGCCTGGTTGCCGGCCTTCAAGTAGGGCGTTACATCATACTCGAAGGACGAGTACCCGTACGGCCGATGTCCCAGGTGGTGGCCGTTGATCCAGACATCGCTGTCGCGGTAGACGCCGTCAAACTCCAGGGACACTCTCCGCCCGCCGCCGGCCTCCGGCATGGAAAAACTCTTCCGGTACCATCCGATCCCGCCCGGCAGGTATCCGTTGCCGCTGGGGTTGGACGCGCTATAGGGCTGCTCGATGGACCAGTCGTGGGGCAGGTTGAGTTTCCGCCAGCCGCTGTCATCGAGGTCGGCCCGCTCGCCGCCCGTGACATCCCCCAGGTGAAATCGCCAGGCGTCGTCGAAGCCCCGCCGCACGCGCGCGCCATCGGCCGCGCCAAGGCAGCTCAAAGCAGCAAGCAGAAAGCCGTATCGGAGAATCATTCGTCCACCGTGTATTGCTGTGCCCCAAAACACTCCGCCGGCCATGGTTGTGGGGCGGGCAATTCTGCCCGCAGCCGCCTTTCAGGCGGCTGTTTTGGCCAGGCGCGAATCCTCCCACAGCGCCAGGCGCCGGCTGAAAGCCGGCGGCAGCCACGATTGGCTGCTCCACTCTACTTGGACACTTCCGCCGGCAGATCCGCATGCGCGCTCCAGTCCTCCCACGATCCGTCGTAGAGCCGCGCATCCCATCCCAAATACCGCGCCACAAAGTAGACCACCGTGGCTTGCTGCCCGATATGACAGTACGAGACCACCCGGTCGCCCGGCTTAATCCCCACGCCTTCCATTTGCTTCCGCAGCTCGCCGGCCGGTTTCCACTTCCCGTCGGCATCCACCAGCGTCCCGTAAGGCAGATTGCTCGCGCCCGGTATGTGGCCCGCCCGCTGTCCCCGCGGAGTCCGCGCCCCGCTATAGAATTCCGCGGTGCGTGCGTCCACGATGTCGACGCCGGAATGATGCAGATTGTCGCGCACGTAATCCAGGGTCACAATCACGTCGTTCTGCGGGCAGACGTCGAGCTTGCCGCGCTTCACCTGGCGCACGTCGGCTGCGATCTCGCGCCCCTCTTTTTGCCAGAGCGGAAATCCGCCGTCCAGAATGGACGTGCGCGCGCCGAAGCCCATCGCATCCAGGGTCAGGAAGGCGCGCGTGGTGGTGGAGAGCTGGTCCTTCGCCACATAGAGAACGATGTGGGAATCGTTGTTCACCCCCAGCTTCTCGAAGACCTCCTTCAATTGCGCCATGGGGGGCAGTTCCACATTCGGCTCCTGTCCCTCCGGGGCCATCGTGCGGATGTCGCTGAAGTCGAGGAAAAGCGCGCCGGGAATGTGGCCGGCGTCGTAGTCCTGCTTCTGTCCCACCGAGAGAATCACCAGGCTCGAATCCTTCAGGTGCTTGGCCAGCCATGTCGTGGAAACGATCATGCTGGCCTGATCCCCATGTCCCCCGCACACCGGCGCCGCCGCGCGCAGGAGCACGGCACCAGCCATCAAACTTACGAGTTTCAGTTGCATTTGTGGTCACTATAGCGCATCACACCAGCGGATGCCCGCGCCCCGCGCCGGCCGGCGGCCCGATGCCCGGCCAGGGACCGAACCACCGCGCCACACCGCGCTTGCCGTGCCGCAAACTATCCTGGAACTTCGTCGTCTTTCCGTGGCAATATGTTCGAACGGCACATGGCGGAATCCGAACCGAGATCCGATCGCGACCTGGTGGACCGGTTTCGACAAGGCGATCGCGAGGCGTTCGCCGCGCTCTATCATCGCTATTTTCTCTCCGTGTACCGATTCGCGTCTTATATGACCAACGATCGACCGCGCGCGGCAGAAATCACGCAGGACGTTTTTATCTGGCTGGCCGGCCACGCCGCCCAGTTCGACGCCACGCGCGGCGACCTGGGCGCGTTCCTCGGCGGCGTGGCCCGCAAGTTCGTTCACCGCCAGCAGCGCCATGACCAGCGCTGGCTGCCGCTTGAAGAGGCCGCCGGCCGGCCTGGCGATTCGGCCGATTTCGCGGGCGCCCTCGAGCGCCAACAGGAGGCCGCCGGTTTGCGCAAGGCCATCGCCGCCCTGCCCGTCCGATACCGGGAAGCCGTGGTGTTGTGCGACCTCGAAGGCAGGAGTTATGAGGAGGCCGCCGCGGCCTTGGGATGTGTCGTGGGAACCGTGCGGTCCCGTTTGTTCCGCGCCCGCGCATTGCTGGCGCGCAAGTTCCAAGGAAACAGGGAAAGACAGAAATGCTTATGAATTGCCGGGAATACCGGAACAGTCTGATGGAATGGGCGCGCGGCAATCCGCCGGCCCCGGAGGTCGTCTCCCATCTCGAAGAGTGCCCGCCATGCGCGCGCTTTCTTGACGAGCAGCGCGCTCTGAGCGCGGCCCTGGCCAGTCTGGCGGCCGAGCCGCTGCCGCCCGCGGAGCAGTTCCAGGCGCGCGTGATGGCGGAGTTCGGCAAAGTGCAGCCAGCTCGAAGGCCGGTGCTGCGCTGGGTTCTGGCCGGCGCGCTGGCGGCCTCGGTCATTTTAGGCGCGGTGTGGAGCAACCGGAGTGTCCCCGCGCCCGCGCCAGTGGCCGAGGAAGAGCCAGGGTTCCTCCCGATTCCCTACACCGTGCCGCTGTCGCCTCAGGAGCGCGCGACGGTTTGGCGAATGGAGATCCCGGTGGCCAGGCTGAGGGCCGTCGGCTATCGCGTCCAGGTCTCCGATCCGGGAGCCGTGGTGGAGGCCGATGTTCTGGTGGGGCAGGACGGCCGTGCCCACGCGATCCGGCCCCTGACGATTTCAAGCTCAAACTGAATTAAGGAAAGGTAAATACATGAAAAAGCAACTCTTCGCAATCGCAGCCGGCCTGACCTTGATGGCCACAGGCTTGCCGGCCCAAAGCGGTACCGTCACCATCAGCAGGTCGGCTCAAATTCAAACCGGTACCGTCACCAAGGATGGTAGCGTCACCATCAACACCGCCAATGGCGTCACACAGTTCTTCACTTCCCAGCAGGCCGATACCCTGGGAACCTTTGTGTTCGTTGGAGGGGGCCGCGGCGGCCAAGGAGTTACCGGAAGCCCGGTCTCCGCTCGCGAGGAAACCAGGACGGTTCAAACTTTGGGCGATGGCACCCAGTTGGATTCCTCCGAGGTCAGCCAGTTCTATCGTGACAGCCAGGGCCGCACGCGCACGGAGCGTACCGTTGACGGTGGGACCAACATCCAGATCCTCGATCCCGTCGCCTCCGTGCGGATCATGCTGGACCCGGCGGCGAAGTCCGCCACCAGGGTGACCATGGTGATTGCGGCGGGCCGCGGTGGCCGCGGAGGCGCTGTGAATGTTAGTGTTGCTACCTCCGCGGAGCCATACGTAGTCGCTCTGGAGCCGAGGGTAGCCGCGGCGACCACCAACCAGCAGCTCAAGCGCGAAGATCTGGGCCTCCAGATGCAGAACGGCGTGATGGCGGAAGGCACGCGCGTGACTCGCACCATCCCCGCCGGTACCATCGGCAACAATCGCGACATTCACGTGGTCAATGAGCAGTGGTATTCGAAGGATCTGCAGATGATGGTAAAGACCGTCAACTCCGATCCGCGGTTCGGTGTGACCACTTACGAGATGACCAACATTTCGCAGACCGCGCCGGATGCCGGTCTCTTCATGATTCCCGCCGGCTACACGATCACCGAGCAGGCCGGCCGCGGCGGTCGAGGCGCGCCAGCCGGCCAAACCACTGGCGGCGGCCGATAGCGCGCTAACCAACGGAACTTGTTTCGGGGCCGGTCACTGTATCAGGTATGAGTACAGCGAGCCGGCCCCATGCATTTTAGACCGCGTTTCCGAGTCGCGCAGCGGTCCGCAGAATGCAATGGAAAGACAGGGACTTCCCGCCTTTTGGATTTTTCCGGCAGGGCCAAGACTGCGCCTTGCGGAGGCCAAGACGGCTCGCCAAGAAAAACTGCGACTTGGAGGCTCAACCGAGGCCGGCTGGGTGTATACTAACCAAAAGCTTCATATAATAACGGAGTTTAGGTTCGTAAGTTCTGTTTCATGGTTTACGTGCCCAATGGCTTTGGATGGCTAATTGCGGCACGCGGGTGGTAGTTTTTCTCTTCACCATTACGAGCGCCCCATGTGGGGGCGGCGAAGCGAATGAAAGCTCGCCAGGAAGCTTCTGGTACTTCATCGGCACGCTTGGACCGCGCTGGCCGTGCGGATGGTCCCGAGCGACTCCATGCGGCCCAAATCAAAACTGGAAAACGGAGAAACAAATGAAAACATCTTTCTATTTGTGTCTGACGGCCCTTGCGCTGGCCATGTTCGGCCCGGGGAATGCATTCGCCCAGGCCACCGCCAGCGGAACAATCGAGGGCACCATAATCGACCAATCCCAAGGGGTGATCGTCGGCGCCGAGGTGGTCACTACCAGCAAGGCGACCGGAGAAAAGCGTACGACCAACACGAACGGCGTGGGCAACTACCGGTTCGATCTGCTTCCCGCTGGCACTTACGCGGTTAAGGTATCGAAGCAGGGTTTTTCCGCGCAAGTGCAAAACGTGGATTTGATGGTGGGCCAAACCGTCACGGCAAACGCGACGTTGGTGCCCGGAACCACCACCCAGGTGGTGGAAATCACCGCCGCCGCTCCGCTGGTCGACATCGGCAAGAGCAGCGTCAGCCAGAACATCACGCCGACTGAGGTCGAACAGTTGCCGATGGTGGGACGCGACGTGGCCAATCTGGCTTATCTGGCCCCGGGTGTAAAAGCGGCGGACTCGTATGACCCGACCAAGGCCCGCTATGCGATTCTTTCCGTCAACGGGGCAGGAGGGCGCAACGTAAACGTTACCGTCAACGGCATCGATAACAAGGACAACACCGTCGGCGGTCCGGTCATGCAGCTTCCCCTGGACGCCGTGCAGGAATTCCAAATCAGCACGCAGCGGTTCTCAGCCGAGAACGGCCGGTCGGAAGGCGCAGCCATCAACATGATCACCAAGCAGGGAACCAATCAGTATCATGGTTCCGTCTTCGGCTACTTCCGTGACACGGCGCTGGACACGGACGAAAAGGTGCCGGATGGCACCGGCGGCTACAGCCTGGCGCACCCCGATTACAGCCGCCAGCAGTTCGGCGGCTCGGTTGGCGGTCCGCTCCAGAAAGACAAGCTGTTCGTCTTCTTCGGTATCGAGCGCCTGCGCGAAGACGAGTCCCTGGAAGAGACCGGGACTTCGTACAACGAGCTGATGCTCGCCAAGAATGCCGGCCTCGCGGCCCAGCCCGCTACTTCGATCCCGCGTCCATTCTACGAGACCCGTTACAACGGCCGCATGGATTGGAGCATCAACAGCAAGAACAGTGCCTATGCCAGCTACAGCGCGCAGTCGAACAACAGCCTGAACGACCAGTCGACCGGCACCGGCGATCTGACCAACGGCAATTTCACCACCAACCAGATGATTGTGGCGAACGTGACGCTGAACTCGCTGCTTTCGACCACCGCGGTGAACCAGTTCACGGCGGGGTATCAATATTGGAACAACCTGATCGCCAGCAATATCAGTGCCCCGCTGGTGACCTTCCCGGACGCTTCGTTCGGCACCAACACCAACGTTCCGCAGCAGTCCTGGCAGAAAAAGTGGCAGTTCCGGGACGACCTTTCCAAGACCATCGGCAAGCACACTCTGAAATTCGGCGTGGACTTCATTAATACGCCGCAGCAGGGCGGCTTCTTCGAGTTCAGCTCGACCCTCGAAATCGATTTTGCGGCCGATCCGAGCGTGATTCTGAACAGCCCGACGACCTATCCGCAGAAATTCGCCACTCCCGGGGCAGTCACCGGCATGACGGAAGCCAACGGCAATCCATACTTCCTGGTGGGAACCAAGCAGCTCGGCCTTTTCTTCCAGGACGACTGGAGGGTATCCACCCGGCTGACCTTAAACCTGGGGCTGCGCTGGGACAAGGACTACAACATGGTTGGCCTGTCGGACATCAAGAACAGCCGCACCTACCAGGAACTGGTGGCGCTCAACAGCCCGATTTCAAATCCGTATGTCAGCAGCGTGCCGCACGACGACAACAAGGACTTCAGCCCGCGCGTGGGCTTCGCCTATGACCTGACCGGCCACGGCACGCACGTTCTGCGCGGCGGGTTTGGGCTCTACTACGGGAACATATTCCAGAACATCCCGCTGTTTATGGAACAGATGAGCAATCCGACCATTTTCCAGAGCGCGATCAGCCTGACCTCTCCCACCGATATCGTCACGGGAACCGGCATTGCCCTGGGGAAATGGCGCTACGGTGTCGATCCCATGCCGGTGATGCCCGCTCCTTCCTCACAGCTTGTGGGGGGCAGCGTGGGGCGTTTGATGGACCCCCACTATCGCAACCCGGTCACTGAAGAGTTCAACCTTGGCTATAGTTGGTCGCCGCATCCAAACTCGGTAGTGGAGGCCGAATACACGCACGTTCTTAGCCTGCACGAAAACAGGACCATCAACATCGACCAGGAAGTGCCGGTGAACGGGGTGTGCTGCACGCGTCCGCTGGACCCCTATTTTGCGGCCTCGACACAGTTGTCGGAACTGGCGAGCGTTCGCGATGAACAGTCGATTGGCCGTTCCCATTATGACGGCATCAATTTCAGCTTCCGCCAGCGGATGAGCCATCATATTTCGCTGGTCGCGAATTACACGCTGGCTTGGGCCTATTCCTATGACAGCGGGGGCACCTCATTCCGCAACTATCCGCGGCTTGCCACGAACCCCTTTGCCAGCTATGAGTGGGGCCCGAACCCCAACGATGAGCGCCACCACGTCACGGTGAGCGGGATCATCGACCTGTGGAAAGGATTTCAGCTCGCCCCCATCATGCAATTCGGCTCGGCGCGCCCGTATAACCTTACCAACTCTTCGAACACCTTGAGTACCGGCGGCGGCACGACGGTTGCCGTGGTGGTTCCCACCAGCAGCCCCACGAGCTGGTTTACGTATGCCGGCAATAACAAGGGCGCGCAAAACTGCTTCTATGGTTTGAACGGCGTTGCGCAGAGTTGCACCATCGCCGCCTACGATCCGCTCCGCGGAGACCCGTTCTTCGAGCTCGATGTGCGGCTGTCCAAGAACGTCAACTTCGGCGAACGCATCAAGGTGCAGTTCGTGGCGCAGGCCTTCAACCTGACCAACCGCGCCAACTACGGCGCCGACTTCAACGGCAACATCGCCAGCCAGTCGACGTTCGGCCACCCGGCCGGATTCATCAACCCGGCCAGCACGGTGATCCCGCGTTCGCTCTGGGGCGAGTTCGGCGTCCGCTTTAGCTTCTGAGGCGCGCCCGAGGCGGGGGGAGGCGGAACGACGACCGCATCTCCCCGCGTTCCGGGTGGAGGGGCGGCTTGGGCGGCTGCGAGGTGTTGGCAAACTTTGCCAGGCCCGCTAAAATCGAGACAGCTTGCGACAGCAGGAAGGAGCGCCCGCGATGCCCACGCGCAATGTCAATTTAACCGACGAACTGGACCGTTTTGTGCTCGCCAAGGTGAAGACTGGCCGCTGGTCCGCATCCTCCATCAACGAATGATGCCCAAACGACATGTGATGGAATAATCGGCCGATTCCCTCGAACCTCTCCAGTTCACAGCCTCACCCTACGTTGTCAGCTCGCCTTTTTCCAAATGATGCATCTTGCTGGCGAACTGCGCGGCGTGAGGGTCGTGCGTCACCATCACAACGGTCTTGCCGAATTCCTTGTTCAGCCGCCCCAGAATGGTGAGCACTTCCAGCGCGGACGTGGCGTCCAGATTGCCGGTGGGCTCATCGGCCAAAATCAGCGACGGGTCGGTGACAATCGCGCGCGCCATGGCGACGCGCTGCTCCTGGCCGCCGGAGAGTTGCCGCGGCAGGTGATGCAATCGATCGCCCAGGCCCACCAGTGCGAGCGCGGTGGTGGCGTGCTCGATGCGCTCGGACTTCTTGAGGTTCGTGAGCTTGAGCGGGAGCTCGACATTTTCCAGCGCGCTGAGCACCGGAATCAGGTTGAACTGCTGGAAGATGAAGCCGACGTTTTCGTTGCGCCAGTGGGCGATCTGGCGGTCGTTGAGCTCGCGCAGGGCGTGGCCCAGGACGCGGATCTCACCGCCGGTGGGGCGGTCCATGGCGGCGATGAGGTGCAGCAGCGTGGACTTGCCGGAGCCGGATGGGCCCATCAGCGCCACAAACTCCCCCCTGGCAATTTCCAGGTTCACATCCTTGAGCGCGACCACGTGGAACTCGTCGCGGATGAACTCTTTGGTCAGTTTGGTCGTCTGAATGATGGCTTCGCTCATAGGGTTCATGCCTTGGTGCGTACTCTGTCGCCGTCCTTCAGGCCGGGAGGCGGCGTGACGATCAGGTCTTCTCCACCGGTCAGGCCCTCTTCGATGCGAATTCCCTGGCTGCTGGTGGCGCCGGTCTTCACGGCGCGGCGCACGGCCTTGCCTGCGAAGAATACGAAGACCGCGCCCTCCTTCACGGCCGAGGCGGGGACGATCACCACCGGTCTGGCGGCGCCGCTGTCGGTGCCCGCCTTCTTTTCGGCCAGAAACGCCACGCTGGCGTTCATCTCCGGCCGCAGATGGCTGTCGGGCTTCTGCACCTTCACCTTGATCTGCACGGTGGCCTTCTGCCGGTTGGCTTCGGGCGAAATCTCTTTAATATAGCCGTCGTACTTGAGGTCGGGGAAGGCGTCCGTAGTGACCGTGCCGTGCTGGCCGGAGTGGAGCTTGGCGAAATCGTTCTGGCTGATGTCGAGCTCCACTTCCAGGTCGCTGAGGTCGGCGATGGAAACCACGTAGCCCTTAGCGCCGCGGTCGCCCACAAAACTGGTGGTGACGAACTCGCCTTTCTCCACGGCGCGTTCCAGAATGGTGCCCGTGACGGGCGCGCGGATCACGGTGTTGGCCAGGTTGGTTTCGGCGTACGCCAGCGCGCCCCTGGCCTGCTGCACCTGGCCGCGCAGCGAATCGATTTCCTCCTGGCGCGGGCCGAGTTTCACCAGCTCGTAGGCCTTCTCGAGCGCGTTGACCTTGTGAACGGCGGAATCGTTGCGGCCCACGGCATCGTCGACGGTCTGTTGCGAACCCACGTGGTCCCGCAGGGTATTGCGGGCGCGGTCGAGGTTCACGCGCGCATTTTCCAGGTCGGCCTTGGCGGAATCCAGGTTGGCCAGCGCCTGCGCGATCTCTTCGGGGCGGGAACCGTGCGTGGCTTCGTCCAGCTTGGATTGCAAGCTGGCGAGCTGCCCCTTGGCCTGCGTGACGTAGGCCTGATACTCGTCGTCTTCCAGGCGCACCAGCACCTGGCCCTCGGTGACGCGGTCGCCTTTGTCGACACCGATCCAGTTCACCTTGCCGACCACTTTGGCGGCTAGCTCGATTTTGTGGGCGGCCACAATGTAGCCGGTGGCATTGAGGATCACGCCCTCTGGGGCGCTGGCGGCGGATACGGCGGTGACGCGGCGCACTTCCACCACCGGCGCGGAATCGAGCTTGCCGGAGAGCAGTTGCCACGCGCCCAGGCCCACCAGCAGCAGGACGCCGGTGACGATCCAGATGGTGGCCCATTTGGAAGGTCCCGAGGCGCGGCGCGTCCGGTCGATTTGCAGATTCTTGAGTTCGGCATCCATGACGGCCCTACACCTCCCGCAGCGCGGTGAGGATTTGTTTGCGCGCGGCGTTGCTGGCGGGGAAGAGTCCTCCCGCGCTGCCCAGGATGACCGCGAATACCACGCCGGCTAGCATGATCTGCGGGGTCACGCGGAAACCAAAGGCCATCTCGGCGAAGTTTCCGTTGCCAATGGCGGTGGTGACGCTGTTGAGCGGCAAGGCCAGCAGGCAACCGAGGAGCCCGCCCAGCGCGGAGAGCAGCACGGACTCCACCAGGAAGCTGAAGAGGATGCTGGCGCGCGAGAAACCCAACACGCGCAAGGTGCCGATCTCACGGGCGCGGCGCGCCACGGCGGCGTACATGGTATTCATGGCGGCGAAACTGCTGCCGATGGCCATGATCACGGCCACGATCAAGCCGGTATATTCCAGGGGCTTGGCGTTGCCGGTCTGCTGGTCGTAATACTCGGTTTCCGACATGGCGTGGACGGCCAGGCGCTGGTCGTCATTGAGGCTTTGGATGAGGGCCTTGGCGGTGACGGCGTCGGTGGCTTTGACCAGGCAGGAACTGACGGTTTGCACGCGGTTGAGGTCGGCGCTGACTTGGTTCAGATCGCCCCACACCTCGCTGTTCTGAACGCCCCCGCCGGCGTCCATGACACCCACGATCTCCCAATCGCTGTGGCCGAACTGGACCTTCCTGCCGATCTGGGCCTCCGGGAAGCGGCTGGCCACAGACTTGCCGACCACCACTTCCTTCTGGCCCTGCTGGAACCACCGGCCGCTCGAAATATGCACGTTGGAGCGCATCTCCACGCCTCTCTGGTTCAGGCCACGCACGGTGAGATTGGCGCCGTCGGGATTGTCGACGCTGCCCAGAATCATCACCGTGACCACTTCCATGGAGGCCAGCGGCTGGCCATCGCTGCCGGTCGCGATGCCCGCCTTGAACTTCAGGTCCTGAAACTGCTCGCGCGTGAACAGGCTGACCAGTTCGGACTCGGCTCCCTGGCGCAGCACCAACACGTGCAGCGGGTCGCCCGAAACCGATAGCGTCGTGCGCAGGCCGTTCACCAGCGAGAGGATGGCCAGCAGCACCGCTACCGTGAGACCGATGCCGAGGGCCGTCATGATGGTGGTGGTCTTGCGGACCACCAGGTTGCGCAGGTTGTAAGCGAGGGGGATTCCCATGGCGGTTAGTCCGTACTCCGCAGGGCTTCCACGATGGTGGTGCGGGAGGCGCTCAGCGCCGGCACCAGCGAACTCATCACGCCGATAATGCCCGCCGCCAGGACGCAGACCAGCGCTACCGGCGGCTCGAAGATACGGATCGCCGGCAGGAAGCCCCCAAACGGGCTCTTGGCCACTCCCTGCATCAGCAACGTGGAGATCAGGTAGCCGAGGATGCCGCCGGCCATGGAGATGGCGCAGGCTTCGCCGAGAATCATCATGAGGATGGAGGCGGGGGTGAAGCCCAAAGTCTTCAGGATGCCGACTTCGCGCGCGCGTTCGCGCACCGACATCGCCATGGTGTTGGCGGAAACCAGCAGGATGGTGAACAGCACGGCGCCGGAGATGGCCAGGAGGAACATCTTGACGTTTCCCAGCAGGGCCAGGAAGCCCACCACGAAGGCCTGCTCGGATTCCGTCTTGGTCTGCGCCGTGGAGTTGTGGAACTGGTTGTCGATGGCGGCCGCGATACGCGCGGAGTTGACGGGGTTGTCGATCAGGATGTCGTACATGATGACGTTGCCGCGGCGGCGCTCGGCCATGGTCTGTTCCAGGTACTCGTTGTCGAAGTACATTTCGTCGCTGGAGCGCGGGCTGTCGAAGATGCCGCGGATGGTGAACTCGTAGGTGCCGGGGAAGATGTCGCCGGTCATATTGAGGCGGTCGCCCACTTTGAAGCCGAGGGTATTGGCCAGGTCGCGGCCGATCACGCAGCCGGTGCGGTCGCGCACGAAAGCTTTCCTCTGATCCTCGGGAATGTGAAGCTCGCTGAAGATGGTGAAGAGCTTGTCCGGCTCGATGCCGTAGCGGGGGAATTGGTTCTTGGGGTCGCGCGCATCCTTATATACACCGCCGAACCACTGCGAGACCATGACCTCACGCACCCCGGGCACCTGTTTGATTTGGGCGCGGTAGGAGAGCGGCATGGAGACGGTGTACGAGATGCGGTTGCGCGCCACCAGGCGAAGCGCCTGTTCCGGCGTGGGGTCGCTGAGGTAGAACGCGTGGAACATGGCCACCATGACGCCCAGGAGGCACATGGAAATCCCGATGCTGGCGATGGTGAGCACGGTCCGGCGCCGGTTACGCCAGCAGTTCTTCAGAATCAGGGGCAGATATCGAAACATCGAGTAAATCCGTATTGTACCGTTTTGAGGTTAGCAGCCTCGCCTCCGGAAGAGTCCGGATCGCCGACGAAACGGCGATTGGCGGGATGAGCCGCCGGATTCTCGCGACGGGTGAATGGCTCCACATCCCGAGCGTACGAGCCGGACGGCCAGCCGGGTTCGGAATTATCGGCGAACGTACGGGAATTACCGGCGAATGGCGGCGGGCACGGGGTCGCCGCCGGACGCTCTGGAAACCGGGCTTGCATTCGGGGTTCGACGGGCGTAGTCTGGCCCGATAGACACTCGGGAGGCGGATCATGTTCACGCTCAAGCCACTATCGAAGGACGCGGTTCCGGGAGCGATTGCCAAAGCGGAGCGTGGAGTGGTATGAGAAAGCCGGGTCGTTGCGGCCGCCCGGGAATGACGACTCGGTGCTGCGCTGGAACACGTGCGTGCGGGTGTTGCGGAAAAACCCCCACCTGGGGCCCAGCCAGCAGCCAGAACGCGTCGTGGAGTCGGAATAACAGTGGGACCGGCCTCCTGGCCGGTCACTGGGGTTTCCGCATTTTCAACCTCCGTTAAGAAACTGGCAGCGCCGGCGGTCTTGCCGCCGGTGTTCGGCAGGCCTCCTGGCCGGTCAAACGTCGCAATTCTTGTCGGCGCCAGCGCCGTGCCAACCATTTCCTTAGCGTCTGTAATTGATTCGTAACTAACTTACTCAGCCGTGTTAGTCGACTTACCTTGCCGGACCTCTGGCGCCGTAGTAAACTTGCCTCGATGAGTATTTTCACGTCGCAGTGGTTGCCGGGAAGCAAGCAAGATGTGCGCATTCTCCAGTTGACGGGCCCGTTTACCCTCGCGGCCGTCTTCGATTTCCAGGCGGAGATTCGCAAAGACCCGCCGCGTGTCCTGATTCTTGACCTCACGGGCGTGCCCTACATGGATTCAGCCGCCCTGGGGTCGGTTCTGGGTTTGCACGTGTCCTGCCAGAAGGAGGGCCGATACTACGCCATGGTGGGCGTGTCGGACCGGCTCAAGACCCTTTTCAAGGTGTGCGGAGTGGACGGGTTGTTGAGTATCTATCCCTCCGTTGCCGAGGCCGAGGCTGGGTTGGGAAAGTAGCCGCGCTCCTCCAGCCGGATCGGACCGGCGTGATACCATTGGGGGCATTATTGCGATGAGGGATTCGATCTCGCGTGAGGCCCTTGTGATCGCCGGGGCCGCGGCGGCGCCTCTGCTGCTGATCATCCTCGTCTGGGTTCCCAGCGCCCAAATCCGCATTCTCTCGGTCGTCGTGGCGCTGGCTGGCTTGTTGGTCGTGTGGCTCGTCGCGCGCGCCTTCACCCGCCGCATCAACGGGCTTGCTCGCTTCGTGGATGGGATGCTGGATCGCGGCGCCGCCGGCCAAAGGCTGCAAACCGGCGACGACGAGCTGGGCTCGCTCGCGCGCTCTCTGTCGCGCATGGCTCCGCGGATTGCGGAACTGGTCAACCGCCTCAGCGTGGAGTTGACGCGCCGCGAGGCGGTCCTCGCCAGCATGACCGAAGCCGTGCTGGCAGTCGACGCGCACTTGAACGTTACCTTCTGTAATCACTCCTTCCAGCAGGCGGTCGGCGACCACCACACCGCCGAAGGCGTCCCCCTGATCCGCATTGTGCGCGATCCCGGACTCTTCCGCGTCCTGAAGCAAGTGGTGGATTCCGGCGAGACGCTCCACCAGCGGCTGCGATTGTCGGCCAGCGAAGCCCGCACCTTTGAGGTCCGCGCGGCGCCGCTCTCCAACAGCACTTCGCGCGGCGCCATCGCGATCTTGTATGACGTCACGCCGCAGGAGCGGCTGGAGCGCGTCAAGCGCGACTTCATCGCCAACGTTTCTCACGAATTCCGCACGCCCCTCGCCACCATTCGCGGCTACGCCGAGACCCTGCTCGATGGCGGCCTCGAGGACCATCAGAACCGCCGCAAGTTTGTCGAAATCATCCAGGCCAATGGTGTGCGGCTGAATAACATCGCGTCCGATCTGCTGACCTTGTCGGAACTCGAAGCGGGCCGGCCGGACCCTGAGCCCGGACCCATTCCGGTGAGCGACGCCGTCCACGGCGCCATGCACGCGGTCGAGCCGGCCGCGCGCTTGCGCGGCCTCGCTCTCAGCGCCGGGCCCATCCCCGACGTCTATATCCTCGGCTACGGAATTCGATTCGAACAAGCCTTGCTGAACCTTCTGGACAACGCCGTCAAGTTCAATCGCGAAAACGGCGAGGTGCGCGTGGAAGTTCGCCCGGTGCCCGAAAGCCGCATCGAAATCTCCGTCTCCGATAGCGGCGTAGGCATTCCGCCCGACGATCTGTCGCGCGTCTTCGAGCGCTTCTACCGCGTGGATAAGGCTCGCTCCCGCCAGGTGAGCGGCACCGGCCTGGGCCTTTCCATCGTGAAGCATGCCATCGAGCAAATGAACGGCGCCATCGCCGTCGAGAGCCGCTTGGGAAGTGGTACCCGCTTTACCATCACCCTGCCGCAATGCAATTCCAGTAAGTGAATATTAATTTCCCAGTCATCCCACGGTAATATCGCTTCGATAACCTCAAGCCTTGGCTCTCCAATTCAAGTCTGTCGGCGCGCGTGTCTATCGTCGCGCCCCGGCCTTGCAATTCATCTCTATTTCTCGGGAAGGAACAATGACGAAATCACGCACAGCACCATTCGCATTATCCCTGATGGCAGTGGCGTTCCTCGGCATCGGCTTCGCGGCCGACCCGGCGGACAAGCCCGCGACTCCTGCCGATACCGCAGCGCAAATTGCCGCCCTGAAGGCCCAGCTTGCCGCGCAGCAGAAACAGATCGAGCAGTTGCAAGCCGCCTTGCAAGCCGAAATGAAGCTGCTCGATCAGGTGACGGCCAACACTGCCGCCGTGGCGCCCGCCCGCGCGGCCGGCCTGGGAGAGATCGCTTCCACCACTCCCATGTTGCCGCCCGCTCCCGCCCCGGTCACCCCACCCCGCATCTTCCCGCCGCCCCCTCCGCAAGCCGCCGCGGAAGTCACGCCGCCTCTGCAAATCCAGATTGGCAACACCACCATCATGCCGGTGGGCTTCATGGATGCCACGGCCTACTGGCGCGATAAAGACGCCGGCGGCAGCATCGGCTCTAACTTCGGCAGCGTTCCGTACAATAACGCCGCCACCGCCAAGCTTTCCGAGTTCCGCTTCAGCCCGCAGAACTCGCGCATCGGATTCCGCGTCGATGGCAACTGGAAGGGCGCTCACTTCCTGGCTTACAACGAATTTGACTTCCTCGGCACCAGCGGAACCAACAACCTCAGCGTCACCAACGGCGCTTTCGTGCCGCGCCTCCGCCTGTTCTGGGTGGATGTCCGCAAAGGCGAGTGGGAAGTGCTGGCGGGCCAGAGCTGGAGCATGTTGACGCCCAACCGCAAAGGCATCTCCGCGCTGCCGGGTGACCTCTTCTATAGCCAGGTCGTAGACGTGAACTACATGGCGGGACTGACTTGGACGCGCCAGCCGGGTGTTCGCTTCCTCTATCATCCGAGCGATCGCGTGACCGTGGGCCTGTCGTTGGAGAATCCGGATGCGTATATCGGCGGCTCCGGCGGCGGCTCCAGCATCACGCTTCCGTCCGCACTGAGCGGGCTGGCGGGCTCTCAGTTGGATAACGCCACCAACGTTCAGACTACTCCCAATCTGCACCCCGACATCATTGCCAAGATTGCCTTTGACCCCAGTTCGCACGTCCACTTCGAGATCGCGGGCATCGAGCGCACTTTCAAGATCTGGAACACCACCACCGGGCAACCGGCCTCCGGCCTGTACTCTACCAAAGCCGGCGGCGGCGGCTCGTTCAACGGCAATTTCGAAATCCTGCCTAACTTCCGCCTCATCACCAACAACTACTGGAGCGATGGCGGCGGCCGCTATATGTTTGGCCAGGCGCCGGACCTCGTGGTACGCTCCGATGGCAGCGTCAGCCCGCTTCACTCGGGCGGCACGGTGGATGGCTTTGAAGCCACGGTCAACAAGAACACGCTGCTTTACGCCTACTACGGCGGTATCTACATCGGCCGCGACGTCGCCCTGGACGCCAACGGCGCCAGTCTGGTCGGCTATGGCTACCACGGCGCCGCCAACAGCCAGAACCGCGCGATCCAGGAAATGACTTTCGGTCTCAACCAGAGCATCTGGAAAGACGCTAAGTACGGCGCGCTCAACTTTATGGCACAGTACGAATACCTCATGCGCGCCCCCTGGTATTGGGCCGCGGGTGTCGCCGGTGGCAAGGGGACCCATGACAACACCATTTACGTCAACTTCCGCTACACGCTTCCGGGTGGCGTGCCGAGCATAAAATAACCCACGGGTCCGCTCAACAATTCACGGAACCGCAACATAAATTAACAGAACTGTAACTTACGGGTGAGAAGATTATGGTGAAGACAAACATGAAGAGAATATCTCTGGCCTTGGCTGGCCTGCTGATGGGGAGCGCCACCGTCGCGATGGCGCAATCGATCAACGCAGCCGGAGCGACCTTTCCGGCGGTGATTTATCAGAAGTGGTTCGACGAGTATCACAAGCTGCACCCAGCCATTCAGGTCAACTATCAGTCGATCGGCTCGGGCGGTGGTATCGCGCAATTGACTGCCGAGACCGTGGATTTCGGGGCGTCGGACATGCCCATGACCCCGGATCAGATGTCGAAGCTGAAGGTGCCGGCGCTGCACTTTCCCACCGTCTTGGGCGGTGTTGTGCCCACCTACAACCTCCCCGGGGTCACGCAGGAGCTCAGGTTCACGCCTGAAACGCTGGCCGGCATTTTTCTGGGAGAGATCACCAAGTGGAATGATCCCAAGCTGGCGAAAGATAATCCCGGCGTGAAGTTCCCGAGCGACGACATTGTAGTGGTGCATCGCGGTGAGGGCAGCGGTACGACATTCGTCTGGACTGACTACCTCTCCAAAATCAGCCCGGACTGGAAGGCCAAAGTCGGAGCAAACACCTCAGTGAACTGGCCGGTCGGCCTGGGGGGCCGGGGCAATGAGGGCGTAGCCGGGCTCGTGAAGCAGACCCCCGGTTCTATCGGTTACGTGGAACTGATTTATGCCGTCCAGACCAAGATGGCCTACGGGTACGTCAAGAACCCTGCCGGGACGTTTCTGAAAGCCGATTTGGCCACGGTGACCGATGCCGCGGCGGGCGCTGCCAAGAACATGCCGGAGGATTTCCGGGTATCGATTACCAACGCACCCGGAAAGAACGCCTATCCGATCTCGAGCTTCACCTGGATGCTGGTTCCTACCCACATTGCGGATGCCGCCAAAGCCAAGGCCATCAGGGAGTTTCTCACGTGGATGCTGGCCGACGGGCAGAAGTTCGCCGCTGGCCTGTCCTACGCCCCGCTACCCAAAGAAGTGGTGGCCAAGGAAATCGCACAGATCAAGAAGATCCAGTAGCTGGCGGGACCTGCGAAAGAATGGCTACTTCAGCGGCAGTGCAAGCACCGGCAATCCGCAAGGAAACACAGACGGGCGACATGATCGCCCGTCTGATCGTATTCGCGTTCGCGGCCAGTATTCTGCTCATAACCGCTGTCCTGGTCTACGAGCTTTGGCACACCTCCGCGTTAAGCCGGCACAAGTCCGGGTGGGGTTTCCTGATCTCTAGAGTGTGGGACCCCGTCACTGAAGAATTTGGAGCCTTGCCCTTTCTCTATGGCACCGTCGTTACCTCGGCCGTGGCGATCCTCATTTCGGTCCCGCTCGGGCTGGGGGCGGCGATCTTCCTTTCGGAGCTGGCGCCTGCCCGCGTCTCGAGCGCTTTGACCTTTCTGATTGAGCTTCTGGCGGCCATTCCCAGCGTCATCTATGGTCTGCTTGCGCTCTTCACCCTGGTTCCGCTCATGAGGATATACGGTGGGCCGTTCCTAAAATCGACCCTGGGATTCCTTCCTCTGTTTAAGGGCCCAAGTTACGGAGTCGGATTCCTTACTGCCGGGATCGTTCTCTCGATCATGACGGTTCCGTATATCATCTCAGTGTCGCGCGAGGCTCTCCTGGCCGTTCCGCGGGAACAGCGCGAAGCCGCGCTGGCCTTGGGTGCGACGCGCTGGGAGACTACCTGGCAAGTAGTCGTTCCTTACGCCAAGCTGGGCATTCTTGGATCCATCTTCCTCAGCCTCGCACGCGCGCTGGGCGAGACCATGGCGGTCACCATGGTCATCGGCAACGACCCGAAGATCACCGCGTCGCTTCTTTCGGCCGGCCATTCCATCGCGGCGGTCATCGCGGGCGAATTCTCCGAGGCAACCACGGCGACATACCAGGCTGCCCTGGTTGAGCTGGGGCTGGTGCTATTCGGCCTCACGATTGTAATCAACGGTGCGGCGCGCCTGATGATTATCGCGACCACTCGAAAGGGCTCTAAGCGACCATGAGCGCGCATTTGATGTGGCGGAAGGGCGTCAACGCCGTCATGCTGGCGACGACGGCCGCCTTCACCGTGCTGACGGTTTCCACGCTTTTCCTCATCCTGGGTTACCTGCTTTACTACGGAGGGCGCTCGCTCGATTGGAACTTCTTCACCAAGCTGCCCCTGCCGACAGGCGAGGTTGGCGGCGGCATGGCCAACGCGATTGTGGGGAGCGGGAAAATCGTCGGCATGGCTGCCGTGATCGGGTTGCCGATCGGGTTTTTCGCCGGCGTTTACCTGTCGGAATTCGAAGACAAGCTGTTCGGAGCGCCCGTGCGCTACGTGGCCGATCTGTTAAACGGCATTCCGTCCATTGTCGTCGGGATTCTGGCCTGGAGCCTGGTGGTGGTTCCGCTGAAAAGCTTTTCGGGCCTGGCCGGATCGGTCGCGCTGGCCGTCATGCTGATCCCGATTGTGACCCGCCAGACCGAGCAGTTCCTGCGCGAAGTGCCGCTTTCGCTGCGCGAGGGAGCGTTGGCGCTGGGCGCCAGCAAGTGGAAAATGGTCGCCACGGTCGTGGTGCCGGCAGGCAGCAAAGGAATTCTGACAGGCATGATCCTAGGGATTGCCCGCATCTCGGGCGAGTCTGCTCCTCTGCTGTTCACGGCCTTCAACAATCAATTCTGGGGAGGGGGCATCACCCAGCCGACGGCCTCACTGCCGGTGATGATCTATTTCCGCGCCGTTTCTGCTTACGACGACTGGCACCGGCAGGCCTGGGCCGCCGGCCTCGTCTTGATCGCGATGGTTTTAACCGCCAATATCCTGGCGCGTCTGGTTTTGGCAAAGGGGGTTTCCGTTCCACGTGGCTAGCACTCCGAAATTTATGAGCACCGCACCCGAATTCGCCTCACAGCCCAAGCAGAACCAGGGTCAAAAAGCGGCTCCGTCGCCCCCTCCCACTCCACAGCCCGGACCCAAACTGCGGGCCAGCAACGTCAACTTCTACTACGGCACGTTCCAGGCCTTGTACGATGTTTCGCTCGACATGTTGACCAGCCGCGTGACGGCTCTGATCGGCCCTTCCGGCTGCGGCAAATCCACTTTCCTGCGGAACCTCAACCGCATCAACGACACCATCCGCAATTCCCGCATGGAAGGGCAGATCCTGCTGGATGATGAGGACGTCGCCTCGGTCGATGTCACCAACCTCCGCCGCCGCGTCGGCATGGTCTTCCAGCGCCCCAACCCGTTCCCCAAATCCATCTTCGACAACGTCGCCTACGGCCTGCGCATCAATGGGATGTCCACCCGTTCCGACCTGCGCGACAAAGTGGAGCGCAGCTTGCAGCGTGCCGCCCTTTGGGACGAAGTCAAGGACAAGCTCCACGAGTCGGCCTACGCGCTTTCCGGCGGCCAGCAGCAGCGCCTGTGCATCGCGCGCGCCTTGGCCGTGGATCCTGAAGTCCTCCTCCTCGACGAGCCCTGCTCCGCCCTCGACCCCATCGCCACCGCCAAAATCGAAGAGCTGATGTTCACCCTCAAGGACCAGTGCACCATGGTGATCGTCACCCACAACATGCAGCAGGCCGCCCGCGTCGCCGATTTTACCGGCTTTTTCCTGATGGGCCGATTGATCGAATACAACCTCACCGATGTCATCTTCCGCAATCCCGCCAAGAAAGAGACCGAAGACTACATCACCGGCAGGTTCGGTTAAACTCGAAATGGCTGGTTCATTGACCGCAAGGAAACATTCGCCGGACGAACCCCGCTGGCTTACGCTCGCGGCTCCCATGCGAGCCCCGACCGTGAGGGAGGGTTGTGTCCAGGCGCCAACCGGAGAAGGGAGGCAGTGAGTTGCGCCATTTTAGCGTCGAGCTCGAGGAGCTGAATCACAAGTTGTTGGAGATGGGCGGCATGGTCGAATCCGCCATTCACCACAGTGTCAGTTCCCTGGTGGACCAGAACAAGGAACTGGCCGAACAGGTCATTCGCGACGAGCCGGCGATCAACCGCATGGAAATGCAGATCGACGGCCTCGTCACCCGCCTGCTGGCTCTCAACCAGCCCGTCGCACGCGATCTTCGCTTCCTCACGTCCGCGCTCAAAATCAACACCGATCTGGAGCGCATCGGCGACCTCGCCCAGCACATCGCCGAGCGCTCCCTTTCCCTCATGCACCATCCCCTCGTCCAGCCCATGACGGACATCCCCAAGATGGCCTCGCTGGTGCAATCCATGCTTCTCAAGTGCCTGGACGCCTTCGTCAACGGCGATACCGAAATGGCTCGCACCGTGCTCCTCTCCGACGACGAGGTGGACAACTTGCGCGACGCCGTTTATGCCGATCTCCTGGCTACCATGCAGCGCGATCCCGGCGTCGTCCCCGCCGCCGTCGACTTGATCTTTGTGGCCCGCAACCTGGAGCGCATCGGCGACCACGCCACTAACATCGCCGAAGACGTCGTCTTCCTGGTGAAGGGCATCGACGTGCGTCACCACGCCGAAGACGAAACCGACCTCAGCATGCCCCGCGAGTGAGGGCCTGCCGCGCGCTCGGAGTAAGAACCGGCCGCGAGCGAATCTGGTCGAACGACCTCACGTCACTGGTCGTGCCAGGCCGGCAACCCTGGCAATCAGGTCCAGCTTCGCAGTGATTTCCGGATCGATTCGCTCTCTGGGAACAAACTTCGCCAGGACGTAGTAATCTGTCTTTTGCATGAGATTGCGGAGTCCTAACTTACTAAAATAGCTCTGAAACACAGGCGCGAGAAACTCGTCGCTGGCCTTCACATCCGGGCCAAACGGGTCGGGCTTGCTCAAAACCCGTAGTGCCCCGGACACTTCGTTAATGGCCTCCTGCATCGCCGTCCTCTGGCGATCGCGGAGCGGTTCGACAAACAACGGGCCGGGCTCGCCTTCGACGTGTTCCGCATATGCGAGCAGTGTTTCCGGATAGCAGAGGTAGTTCTCGATTTCACAGCGACGCCACTTCACCTCGAAAAGCGATCCGTGCTCATTCAAATCTTGTGCAATAGAATCGAATAATGCCATGCCAACTAAGTCGGGTTTCGCTTCTCGCAATCCGAAGAAATGCTCCCTGACCTTGGACGGTTGATTGGCGACATAATGGACAAACGGCTGTTCTAGCCATCGCCTCGCAGGGTGGTCTAATAACTCTGCGAATGCCTGAAGGATCGCCAAATCCGTTGAGCCTTCCAGATAAAGGACCCATCCCACTTGCTCCGCCTGATAGTATTGATCAAAGCCAATAGCTTTCAGCGATTTGAGCACCTGGCTGCCACGATCGTCGATGCGATGCGGTCTCCCAACGAAGGCCACCACTATGTCGCGCTCGGCAGCTTCGTTGAGCAGTACTTCAGAGTGGCTCGCGGCAATCACCTGGCAGCCCTGCGCTTCGGCCGTTTCGGTCAAGATCCGATAGATCTGCCGCTGCCGTAGGATCTCAAGGTGGGCATCTGGTTCGTCGAGTAGTAAGACGGACGATGGGTGTGTGTAAAGGTGAGCCAACAGCAGCAAAGTCTGTTGGAGACCCCTCCCAGAGGAGACTAAGTCCAACTCGGTTTTCCCCTCCGAATAGGACATGGTGATCTGTCCCCTCTCCTTGATGAACTCGGGTGGGTTCAGGATCACTCCGAAGAGGTTCTTGATTTGGGCGACCAACGCTGTCCAATTGGTTTGGTCGGCCGCGGAATGTATGACAAAGCAGAGGTTGCGGAGGACCTCCGCAGTGCGCCCTTCACCGATTCGCACGTTGACGGCTCCGTCCTGGAGGCGGTCTTCCGTCGCCGCCATTCCAGACATTGGAGGCAAGAAGGCAACACGGACTGGCGCCGCCACGAGCGGGACCGGCATGCGCTCGGGTTGGGGCTCCTCATTCATCCGCAACGGACGGCAATAGAACGATTCTTGATTGGCGTAGTCGAATTCGAAACCACATTCCCACGACTTATCGTCGGTGACCCCCGAGACCAGTATGTCGATCCGGATATTCCTAGTGCCTTTCTCCCCCTCCCGTTCTTGGCTCCCCCGGATGTGCAAGTCTCGCCACAGCAGATTCGCATCGGGCACAGGCACGGCAATCAGATCGCGCCGATTGATTGTCACACCGGGCCGCTTCTCGGGTGTGTCCTTGGCGGAACGCTTCTCCAGCCACTTCCGGAGACCAGCTTCCCACAACGCGAGCGCTTGTAGGGCAGTTGTCTTGCCGGAATTGTTGGGCCCAACGAAAACTACGGTCTTGCCCAGTTCGATCTCAACGTCTTCAAGGCGCTTGAAGTTCTTGACCCGCAAGTTGGTAAGCACTGTGACGATGGTACCTCGCTCCAGGCTGCGAGCGCACCACCTTCACGACCCATAGATGCGGCGCCGTGGTTCCGGAAAGTCCCTACACTCCTCCCACCAGATGCAGCACCGTGAACGCCGCCCAGGCGATCGCCGCCGTCGCCGGAATCGTCATCACCCACGCCCACAGAATGTTGGCCGCCATGCCCCACCGCACCGCCTTCATCCGCTGGATGCTTCCCACTCCCGCAATCGCTCCCGCAATCGCGTGCGTCGTCGAAACCGGCAACCCCAGCCGCGTGGCCAGCAATACCGCGATCGCCGCCCCCGTCTCCGCGCAGAACCCGCTCCGTGGCCGCAGCCGCGTCAGCCTTCCCCCCATCGTCCGCACAATCCGCCATCCGCCGCTCAGCGTTCCCAGCGCGATCGCCGTGTACGCCGCCATAATCACCCACACCTTGACGTCGAAGTTCTTCTGGAATCCCGACGTCACCAGCACCCCGGTGATCAATCCCATGGTCTTTTGCGCGTCGTTCGACCCGTGCGACAAGCTGAACATTGCGGCCGACACCAACTGCAGCTTGCGGAAATACACGTCCATCTTCGCCGGAGTGGTGTGGCGAAAGATCCAGAACACCGCGATCATCAACCCGTACGCCGAAATCATGCCGATCAGCGGCGCGCAGAAAATAAACAGCACCGTCAACGGCCACTCCCCCATGATCAGCCCGTCGATCGCGTGCTGGAATCCCTTCGTCCAGGCCGCATGCGCCATCGCCGCGCCCGCGTATCCCCCAATCAGCGCGTGCGACGAGCTCGTCGGCAGCCCCCACCACCACGTGATCAGGTCCCACGCAATCGCCCCCACCAGGCCCGCCAGAATCACCCACGGCGTTACCAGGCTCAGGTTCACGAACCCGCTGCCTACCGTCCTCGCCACCGCCGTCCCGAACACGAACGCCGCCGCGAAATTGAAAAACGCCGCCCAGAACACCGCCTGCAGCGGCGTCAGCACGCGCGTCGCCACAATCGTCGCAATCGAATTGGCCGCGTCGTGAAACCCGTTGATGTAGTCGAAGATCAGCGCGATCGTAATGATCACGAACGCCAGTGTCCAGGGTGTCATCGGTTTTCGTTTGGGCCGCGTGGCGCTTCCCGCGCCCCGCCGCGCTCGCAGCCGCTCAACTGTTCTTCACCGTCACGTTCTGCAGCACGTCCGCCACGTCCTCGCAGCTATCGATGGTGTTTTCGAAGAATTCGTAGACTTCCTTCAGCTTGATCAGCGTGATCGGGTCCTTCTCTTTGCTGAACAGGTCCACCACCGAGCTCCGCCCAATCAGATCCGCGTCGTTCTCCAGCCGGTTGATCTCAATCGTCTGCTCCGTCAGCGGCTTGCCCTTCTCCAGCGCCTCGAACGCGCTCCGCAGCGCCCGCGCGCACGCCGCCACGATCTCCGCCAGCGTGATCATGTTCGGCGGAATCGGGTCGATCCGGTACGACACCAGCCGGTGCGCAGTGTCTTCAATCCCGTCCATCACGTTGTCCAGCGCCGACGAAAGATTGTGGATGTCCTCCGGGTCGATCGGCGTAATGAACGTCTGGTTCAGCCGGATGAAGATTTCGTGGATCACCTCGTCGGCCTGCCGCTCCAGCACGCTGATCTCGGTGGCGCAGCCCGCCATGCGCGAGTTCCCCGCCTGCACCCCGGCCAGCAGCAGCCGCGACGCCTGCGAAATCAGTTCAACTTGTTTAAGGAACAGGTGATAAAACTTCTCTTCGCGTGGCAGCAGTCTCATAAGCAGGGTCTAGAGAGAACCCCATCTTAATCGCATTGTCACAATCGGGTCAAATTCAGGTTACAGATCCGTGACAATCGGCAGCAGCTCCCGCTTGTCCAGGTGCAGCAGCCGCGGATCCAGCAATCGGCCCGTGTCCACGTTCCCCATCGCCGCCAGAATGTTTTCCTTCAGGTGCGGATGCTCCCGCTCCAGCTCCATGAACATCCCGCGCAGCGCCCGCCGCACCGTCCCGGTCTTCTGCGAGCAGCCGCACGGCACCAGCGGCACGCCCATCTGTCCCGCATATGCCCGCGTGATGTCCTCCGTCACGAACACCAGCGGCCGGATCAGCCGGTAATCCCGATTCCGCGAGTGGGTCACCGCCGGCAGCGCGCTCAACCGCCCCGTGAACATCGTGTTGCGCAGCAGCGCTTCGCAGAAATCGTCCGCCGTGTGCCCGAAGGCGATCACGTTCGCGCCCAGCCCTTTCGCGATCTCGTACACCGCCCGCCGCCGGTACCGGCTGCACAAATCGCACCCATGCTCCGGCTCCTCCTCCAGCAGCCGCATCGAGGGCGCATCCCGGAAGTACGTCCAATCCACCCCGCGTTCTTTCAGGTATTCGCCCAGCGGCTCGATGGGCCGCAGAAATTTTCCCTGCTCCACCGTGAATGCGCACACTGAAAAATCGATCGGCGCCCGCTTCTGCAACAGCAGCAGCACCCCCAGCAGCGTCGCCGAATCTTTCCCTCCCGAGAGCGCCACCGCCACCCGGTCGCCGTCGCGGATCATTTTGAAGCGCTCTACCGCCTCCCCCACCTTCCGCAGCAATGTCTTTTCCAATTCCATTTGCCTTTATGGTGGCACAATTCCGCGGGTTCACGCGCGGGCTGGGATGTCTCCGTTTTTCGCGAGGGGTGCACCGAAAACTCACAGGCTAAGTATCTCGCGCAGCCGCGACGACTGGCGGCGGGACATTTCCACAGTCAGGCCGCCGCGCAGCGTCACAGTGAGTCCGCCGCTGCCGCCTATGTCCACTTTGTCGATCCACTTCAAGTTGATGATCTCTTTGCGGCCGGCGCGGAAGAAGAGGCTGGGATCGAGCTGCTCTTCGAGCGCGTTCAAGGAGCGGCGAATCAGCGGGCGCTCGCCGCCGAAGTGCAGGCGGGTGTAGTTGCCCTCCGATTCGAGGAGGAAGATGTCGGGCAGCCGGACGATCCAGCAGCGGTCGCCGTCGCGGACGAAGACCTGTTCCAGACGCGAGCTCTCGGGACGCGGGCGCAGCTTGGCCAGGGCGGCGGCCAGACGGTTGGGGGCGATCGGCTTCAGCAGGTAGTCGAGCGCGTTTACCTCGAAGGCATGAATGGCGTACTGGTCGTAGGCGGTGGTGAAGATGACCTGCGGCACATCGTCGAGCCGCTCCAGCAGCTCGAACCCGGTCATGCCGGGCATCTGGATGTCGAGGAAGACCAGGTCCGGGACGAGCCTGGCGATCAGCTCAAGCGCCTCCTCGCCGTTGCGCGCTTCGCCGGCGATCTCGATTTCGGGATGCATCACCAGGAGGCGCGCCAATTCGGCGCGCGCGAGGCGCTCGTCGTCTACGATCAGGGCTCTCATGGTCGTGTGGGGATGCGCACGGTTGCGGCGACGCGTCCGTCGTGGCTGGCGAGCTCCAGGCCGGCGCGGCCTGCGTACAAAATACGCAGCCGTTCGCGGATGTTGTTCAGGCCCAGGCGCGGCCGCCCGGATTCCTCTTCCGCGAGTTGCCCGGTGTTCTCGACCTGGAGAACCAGCGTGCCCTCTTCCAGGGCGGAGCGGACAAGCAACTCGCCGCCGCCGGGCAGGGCCGCGATGCCATGTTTAATGGCATTCTCGACCAGCATCTGGAGAAGCATGGGCGGCACGGCGATGGGCCGCGTTGCGGGATCGATGGCATAGCGAATGCGCAGCCGGTCCTCGTAGCGGGCAGATTCCAGGGCGAGGTAGTCGGCGGCGGCCTCCAGCTCGGAATCGAGCGGCACGGTATGGCCGGCGTCGCGGTGCAGGTTGTAACGGAGGATGTTGGCGAGGCGCGTGATGAGGTCCTGCGCGAGCGGCGGGTTCTCGAGGACGAGCCCGCGGATGGAGTTCAGGGAATTGAAGAGGAAGTGAGGATTGATCTGCGCTTCCAGGCCGCGCAGCTCGGCCTCGCGCAGAGCGAGCTGCTTCTCCCGGTAGCGGCGCCCGGAGGTGACCGCCAGGTACACGACCATCCAGCCCACGGTGACGCAGGAGATGCCGATCGCGCCGGGGGCAGCGGTGGAAGACTCGAGGAAGGTGCTGCGTTGGCCGGCGATCAGCCAACTGATCCCGATGACCAGGGCCGCCTGTACCAGGCCGGTGATCCACGCGGCGAGGAAGAGGCGGAAGTACTGCGAGGCGCCGACCCAGCCCCGTTGATTGACGTAGCGGCGGAGCAGGTGAGTCAACGCGATGCTGTAGAGGAAGTACAGCGCGTAGCCGACGGTCACCTCGGTGGTCCAGCCCACCCGCTGGGCAGCCATCCACATGCCTAAGCCGGCATAGCTGGCCCAACCGAGGATTTGGCACGTCCAGTAGGCGTGTATGGTTTTCATCGGGTCGCGTTCGAGCCCATGGCATTCAGGAAGCGGTCGAGGTGCGCGAACATCCAATCCGGATCATCCCACATGATGAAGTGGTGCGCGATGTCGGTGACCTGGATCTCGACGCCGGCCAGCTTGGCATACTGGCTGCGCAGATTGGCCTCGGTGCGCGCGCGGTCGGTGTATTGCTTATAGCCGATCCATGCGCCAAAGACCAGTGTAGGGACCTTGATTCTGGCGAGGTCGTCGCGCAGGTCAGCGACGTAGAGCTCGGCCATGGCGTCGGCGGCGGCGGTGCGGTCGGAGGCGAGGCCCCAGGCCGTGATGCGGTCGAAGTCCGATTCCTTCTCGACCATGGTTCGCGTGCCTACGCCGGATTTGACGTAGCGTTCGTACATGTCCTGGGTCTGCCCGCCTATGTACTGGCGCATCTGCGCGGCGGCCTCGCGGGCGCTGGCGGGGGTAGCTTGGGCATCGGCGACGCCGGCGAGGAAGGGGTACGAATCGACGATCACGAGGCGGCCTGGCAGGTCCGGATATTTCGCGGCGAGGTCGAGCGCGAGGAACCCGCCGAGGCTGTGGCCGATAATGACGGGGTGATCGAGCTTCTGTTTGCGGATGTAGTCGGCGAGGCCGTCGCGGACACGATCGAGCATTGGGGCGGGCACACGCGGCACGCCGGCGAATCCGGCGACCGTGAGCACATGGCATTCGAAGCGGTTCTTGTAGCGGGCGACCGTCGTATCCCAGGCTTCGCCCGACGACGACAGGCCGGGGATCAGGATCATGGGACGGCCGTGGCCGGTCACCTTGACCTGAAACGGTTCCTGCGCCATCGAGGCGGCGGCGAGTGCCAGAGAAATCATCAGTAGTTTCATGAGTCGATTGTGGCGCCGGCCGCGGCGCCACGGGGAGGAATTGTGATGAGCGGTCGCCGGCAGGTGACGGAAGGCGTGAAGCCTTCACCCCGGACTGCGCCACTTCCCGCTGCCCATGGGTCCGATTGGGCCGCGGCGCCGCAGGCGATCAGCATCGCCATCGTTCATCTTTCCGCCTTCCCGGCGCCACCTGGTATGCCCAACCTCTGCGTCAAGAAGCCGATGATGGCGCCGACCACGAAGCCGGGCATCATCATCTCCAGGTACGGATGTCTGCCGTTCACCGTATCGGTTGCCGCCACAAGAAAGGCGAACAACAGCCCGACAGCCGCGCCCACCAGGATTCCCCATGTCGTCGATTGCACCCGGCGCGCGAACCAGCCACTGAGCAGACCCACCACCATGCCCTTGATCGACGACCCAACCATGATGCCGGCCAGCAAGGGCCGCGCTTCCGGGTAGAACCAGGCGGTGGCGCCGTCAAGGGCCCCCAGAATCACTCCAAACAGAATTCCGACCACAATCTTGTTCATTGCGTGCTCCTCTCACTAGGGAATTCCACGTTGGCGGCAATTCCTTTAAAACTTTCGCAGAAAAAACAGCATGAACTTCACGCCTGCATACGCCGCCAGCAGCCACAGCAGAACGGCGTTGTGCGACCCGAAACGGCCTAATCGGTGCCACAAGGGCTCGGACCAGGCCTCCACCGCCAGTCCTTCCTGGAAGCGTTCGATATCGGCCAGCAGCGCCGGAGCGTCGGAATATCGGGCGGACGGTTCCGCTTTCATGGCCTTGCCGGCGATGGCGCACAGGGCCGGCGGTGCGGGCGCCGGCAGTGCGAACCGCAACAGGGCGCCCAGCGCATAAATGTCGGAGCGCTGGTCCAGGCGCGCATCGGGCGCGCGAAACGCCGGCGTTCCCGCCACGGCGTCCACACCCCAGTCCATTACGTAGACCTCGCCGAACTCGCCGACCATCACGTTTTGGGGTTTGAGGTCGCGATGAATGGCGCCGCGCGTATGGGCGAAGGCCAGGGCCTCGCCGACGCGCCGGATCACACGCAAGCGCTCGGCAAGTGGGGGGGATCCTGCCACGTACTGGTCCAGTGGTGCGCCCGTGACCAGCTTCATCGCATAGAAGACGCGATCATCCGGCAAAGTACCGGCCTCATAAATGGGCACGATGGCGGGATGTTCGAGGCCTGCGATGATCTGCGCTTCTCCGGCCAGAGCCGCGTCGAGAATTTTGAGAGCTACGCGGCGGCCGAGCTGCCGGTCGCGCGCTCGGTAAACCACTCCCATCCCGCCGCGGCCGATCTCGGATTCGAGTTGATACCGGGTTCCCGTGAGGTCGGGTAGCGCCGCCACGTGCCGCAAATGTTCCAGGAGGGAGTCGCTCACTTCCATACGAGCCGCATCTCCTTACGCAATTCCTGCTGGCCGGATGTTACGCCGCGCAGCCGTTCGGTCACGAACGCGCGCAGCGTGCGGCGCGCCCAGGCCAGATGGTTGGTCACGGCGGTTTCGGCGATGCCATGACGCGCAGCCAGTGCGGCGTAGGAGGGCCGCTGGTCCTCGGCGAGGTCGTAAGCTCTGAATATTTCGAATTGCAACTGCTTGTCGCACTCTTCGCAGTGCGCGCGCAGGTCATCAAGGGCCAGGGCGAACAACTGGCGATGCCACTCGCGCTCGAAAACCTTTTCAGGCGACTCGGCCGTAGCCGCGTGTTCCTCCACCGGCTCGAACTCGACATCGCCGCCGCGTTTTTGCCGGTGCGCGGCCGCATGCTGGTTGGCGGCGAACCGTTCGACGGCCATCCGCAGATAGGTCCGGAAAGAAGCTCTGACCGGATCAAAGCGCGCAAAAAAATCGCGTTGCAGCGCCGCGGCGAAAAAGCTCTGCGTTAAATCCTTGGCGTCTTCATTGTCCTGGCGAAACTTGACGCGAATGTACCGATAGACCGGCTTCCAATAAAGCGCCGTTACGCGGTCTAAAGCTTCGTTCGGCAAACCGGCGGCCGCCGCCTCGAGCAACCATACCTGGGTGGAAGGGAAATGGCCATGAGGCCCGCCCATCGCCGTGTCCCTGTCCATCCTGAAACTCCTTGCCCACGCTCCCGCTCGTCCCGTAGCAGCCGATTATAACTTTCCTCTTGCCAGACTGGATACACACTCCGCCCCTCGGCCCTTCGCCGGGGCATGACAGGGTCGAAAAACAAGAGCCGATGGAGTGGGGCGGCCAATTCTGGCCGCAGCCGCCTTCAGGCGGCTCCCCGGGTTGTATAGCCCCGCCCCACAACGGCGAGGGTCCTCACGTTTTTCATGAAATTTCGCGGGCCGCAGGCCCACCGCAACAGACCTCGGAAGGCGATGCTCTGTCCCACTCACTGCTACCATCACCTCATGCCCGCGCCCGCCCGCGTCCTCGCGTTCGACATCCTCCGCCGCGTCGAATCCGGCGCCTGGGCCTCCGACCTTTTGCTCGCTCACTCCGCCGCGCTCGATCCCCGCGACGCCTCCCTCGCCGCCGAAATCGTCTTCGGCGTGCTCCGCTTCCGCGCCCAGCTCGATTACCTGATCGAGCACTACTCCGCCCGCCGCCAGAAGCTCGACCCCGAAGTCCGCATCGCCCTCCGCATGGCCATTTACCAGCTCCGCTACCTGGAGCGCGTCCCGCCGCACGCCGCCGTCACCGATTCCGTCGATCTCGTCAAACGCGCCCGCAAGCGTTCCGCCGCCGGCTTCGTCAACGCCATCCTCCGCCAGGTCGATCGCGAACCCGTCGCCTGGCCCACCCGCGAAATCGAGTTCTCCTGTCCCGAATGGCTGCTGGCCCGCTGGGAGCGCCGCTTCGGCCCCGAGTCCGCCGCCTCGATCGCCCGCTCCGCCCTCCGCGAGCCCGAAAAATACACTCGCGCCGGCCGGACCCAGGACATCGGCTCGCAATCCATAGTCCCCTTGCTCCAGCTCGCCGCCGGCCAGTCCTTCCTCGATCTTTGTGCCGCCCCCGGCAACAAGACCGCGCAAGCCCTCGAATCCGGCGTTCGCGTCACGGCTTGCGATCTCCACTTGCACCGCATCGCCCAACTCAAGAACCTCACGCCCAACCTCCTGGTCCTCGACGGCACGCAACCCCTTCCTTTCGCCCGGCCCTTCGACCGCATCCTCCTCGACGCCCCTTGTTCCGGCACCGGCACTCTCGGCCGCAATCCCGAAATCAAGTGGCGCCTCACCCCCGCGGATCTCGACGACCTCCACCGCCGCCAGGCCGCCCTTCTCCACCAGGCTCTACAAGCCCTCGCCCCCGGCGGAATCCTCGTCTACTCCACCTGCTCTCTCGAACCCGAAGAGAACGAATCCATCGTCGCCGCCGTCCCGCCCCCGTGCCTTTTTGAGACCATGCGCCGCCTCCCCGGTCATGATCCCGGCGACGGCTTTTACGCCGCTGTGATAAAATCAGTTCAGCCCGCAAATGCTTGAAATTGTTCCCTCAATCCTGTCGGCGGATTTCGCCCGCCTGGCGGAAGAGATCGCGTCTGCCGAGCGCGGCGGCGCCTCCATCCTCCATCTCGACGTCATGGACGGCCATTTTGTGCCCAATCTCACCATCGGCCCGCCGGTGGTCGAATCCATTCGCAAAGTCACCCGCCTCCACCTCGACGTCCACCTCATGATTGAGAATCCCGATCGCTACGCCGCCGCTTTTGTCCAGGCCGGCGCCAATTCCGTCTCCGTCCACTATGAAGCCTGCCGCCATCTCGACGCCACTCTCGGCCTCGTTCGCTCCGCCGGCGCCATGGCCGGTATCGTCCTCAATCCCGCCACGCCCGTCGCCGTTCTCGAGGACGTCCTGGAAGTGGCCGACTACGTGCTCCTTATGAGCGTCAATCCCGGTTTCGGGGGACAGAAGCTGATCCCCTACGTGCTGGAGAAGGTGCGCAAGCTCGATTCCCTCCGCCGTCAGAAGAGGTTGGCGCTTCCCATCGAAATCGATGGCGGTGTCCATCGGGAAAACCTGGCCGAGGTCGTCCGCGCCGGGTGTGATTGGATCGTCACAGGGTCGGCCGTTTTTCACAGTCCCGACCCCGAAGCTGCCGTGCGCGAAATGCGCCAGATCGCGGCCCAGGCGGCCGCCGTTCAGTGTTAAAAGGTCTAGGGGTGAGTAAACCGATGATGAGTCGCCATTCGCTTCGCCACGCCGCCGTGTTCGGTGTGGTCGCGCTTCTCCTTGCAGCCTCCGCCTGCCGCCGCCACAAGTACGAGAACCCGATCGCCAAGGACACCCAGCAGCCCGACAAAGTCCTCTTCGATACCTCCATTGACGACATCGAGAAAGGCCGCTTCGAGCGCGCCCGCCTCACCTTGCAGACCCTCATGAACACCTACGACACCAGCGAATACCTCGCCAAGGCCAAGCTCGCCGTGGCCGATAGCTGGTTGCGCGAAGGCGGCGCCCATGGCTTCGCCCAGGCGGAGGCCGAGTACAAGGATTTCATCCTCTTCTACCCCAACATGGAAGAGGCCGCCGAAGCCCAGTTCAAGATCTGCGACATGCAGTACAAGCAGATGGATAAGGCCGATCGGGATCCGGCCCACGCCCGCACCGCCGAATTCGAATGCAAGGACGTGCTGCTCAAGTTCCCCAACAGCAAGTACGCTCCCCAAGCCCAGCAGCGCCTCCTCGAAGTGCAGGAGACCATTGCCGATGGCGAATATAAAGTTGCCGGGTACTACCATAAGAAAGGCGGGCGCAGCTACTATTCTTCCGCCAACCGCTTGCAGGCCCTCGTCGATCAGTACGGGCTCTACAGCCAAGCCGATGACGCCCTGTGGATGCTCGCCGACGATTACCTCCAGATGGGCGACAAGTATGAGAGCCGCCAGGCCGACGCTTACACCCGCATCATCCGCGATTATCCCCTCAGCTCCCACGTCGAAGACGCCAAAGCCCAGCTTCAGGCCATGGGCCGCCCCATTCCCGAGCCCGACCCTGTCGCCTATGCCCGCATGAAGTACGAGCAGGATAACCGCACCAAGCGCAGCCTCCTGAGCAAACTCATGGGGCCTATCAGCTCTCGCCCCGATACTTCCATGGCCGCCAAGTCCGGCACGCCGCAGATGGAAAACTACCACCCCGCGGTTCCTCTCGACGTCCCGGCCACCGCCGCCGGCGCTCTCACCACGCAGGAAGTCGGTATCTCGGTAGTCGGCTCTTCCGACGTCATCGATAAGAGTCCCGACGCCCGCCAGAACGGCGCCGCACCCGCCGCCGCTACCCCGGGTTCTGCTACCCCGGGCTCCGCCGTCGCGGTCGCGCCCGGCGCGCAGGATCAGCCGGCCGCCGCTCCATCCACCACCGCCGGAAAGAAGGGCGCCCCGGCGCCGAGAAAACTGAAACAGGTCGCCGCCAAGCCCCCCAAGCCTCCCAAGGCACCCAAATCTTCCAAGAAGGGCACCGCCGCCCAAAAGGGCACCGCTGAGACGGCCCCAACGCCCGACAAGAAACAATGAGCCGCATCCTGCTGGTCGACGATAGCCCGCATGCCCAGCGCATGGGCGAACGCATCCTCACCGACGAGGGATACGAAGTCGTCACCGTCAGCAACGCCGATTCCGCCCTCATCCGTCTCGACGACGTCGATCCCGACGTGGTCATCGCCGACACCGTGATGCCCGGCCGCACCGGCTACGAAATCTGCCAGTATCTGAAGATGAACCCGCGCCACCGCCACGTGCGCGTCATCCTCACCGCGGGCGTCCTCGAAATATTCGATCCCGAACGCGCCACTCGCGTCGAAGCCGACGGCGCCTTGAAAAAGCCCTTCGAGGCCAGCGTCCTGCTGGCTGCCGTCAAACCCCTGGCCGAAGCCGCCACTCACGATCGTTCCGCGTTCCCGGCGCCGGACGCGCCGGCCTCTGGCGCTGTCCCCGCGCCTCCTGAGTCCCTTCCCGGCGGCGTGCCTTTCATCGCCGTCGTCGATGCCGGCCTGGTGCGCGCCGCCGTCACCGTGGCGCTCGACGCCTGCATGGAATCCATGGTCGAGCAAATCACCCGCCGCGTCCTCGCCAATCTGCATTCCCGCAGTGGCGAGCCGCGCAAGTTTCAGCCCGGCATGGCCCCGCTCCAGCCCGAGCCGCCCAAGCCCGCCGCGCCGCCGCCCGTCAGTCCCATCGAGCCCGTCCGCCGCGTCACCCCCCTGCGCATCCGCTCCGGCTCCATCCTCGGCCTCGACCTCAGCCGCCCCGATCCGCCGCCCGAGATTCCTCCCGATAACGAGTAACATAATAGCTAGCCGTTTATGCCCGACAATAGCTTCGACGTAGTCTCCAAAATAGAACTGCCGGAAGTGCTCAACGCCGTGCAGCAGGCGCTCAAGGAAGTGCATCAGCGCTACGATCTCAAGGACTCCCATTCCAACATCGAGCTCAACGAGAAGGACAATAAAATCCTGCTCGCCAGCAAGGACGAGTTCAAACTCAAGGCCGTCGTCGATATCCTCCAGTCCAAGCTAGTCAAACGCCACGTGCCGCTAAAGGGCCTTTCGTACGGCGACATCATTCCTTCGGCCGGCTCCACCGTCAAACAGGAAATCAGCTTGCAGCAAGGCATCACCACTGAGAAGGCCCGCGAAATTGTCAAGACCATCAAGGACGCCAAGCTCAAGGCGCAGGCCTCCATCCAGGGCGATTTCGTCCGTGTCTCCAGCCGCGACCGCGACATCCTGCAGACCGTCATCAAGCTCCTCCGCGAAACCGATTTCGGCATCGACATGCAGTTCACCAATTACCGCACCAACTGAGTGTCCCGCCGCATCGAAACCCACTCCTTCCCGGGGCCCGGCGGCCCCATCGAATCTCTACTGGAAGAGCCCGGCCACGCGCCCCCGCGCTTCGCCGCCCTGGTCTGTCATCCGCACCCGCTCTATGGCGGAACTTTACACAATAAAGTAGTTCATCGTATGGCGCGCGCTCTCCGCGATTCGGGCGCCGTGGTTTTCCGCTTCAATTTCCGCAAAGCCGGCATCCCCGAGGGCCTGGAAGACGCCCGTGCCGCGCTCGCCTGGCTCCGCGCCCGCTATCCCGATCTCCCCTATGCCCTGGCCGGCTTCTCCTTCGGCACCCGTGTCATCACCGGACTGGGCTGCGCCGAAGACGCCGCCGCGCGTTTCTTACTGGCCGTTGGTTTCTCCCCGCGTTTCGGCGGCCTCGATCACTTAGGGACCTGTCCTATTCCCAAGATCTTCATCCAGAGCACGCAAGACCAATACGCCCCCCGCTCCGAATTCGAATCCGCCTACGCGTGTTTCGCCCCGCCCAAGCAACTGATCTGGATCGATGCCCCCGACCACTTCTTCGCCGGGGCCCTGGACGCCCTGGAATCCACCGTCCGCTCCGCCGTCCCGTGACGTGCGACACTGGAGCCGAAGAACTGACGGGCGGGAACACTCGTGACAGCCGCGGACTTTCGACGAATCGCTCTGAGCATACCCGACGCCGTGGAAGGCTCTCACTTCGGAAACGCCGATTTCCGCGTGGGCGGAAAAATCTTCGCCACGCTAAGCCTGGAGCGGGAAGGCTTCGGGGTCCTGCTGCTGACGCCCGAACAGCAGGCCGGCATGGTGGTAGACGAGCCTGAAATCTTTTCACCGGTCCCGGGCGGATGGGGCCGCCAGGGTTCAACGCGCGTGCGCCTGGCGAAGGTGACTCCGGACATCCTGGAAGCCGCCTTGCAGAGTGCCTGCCGCCTCAGGATGGAGAAGGGTCGTAAGCCGCGAAAAAAAGGAACCAAGGCCACTCCCAGCGGTGAATAGATGCAGGAAGATGCCCAATGCTGAGACGGGTGATGATTAGCGTTGCGGGGATGGCGTGTTGTATGTTCGGTCAGACTTCGGTTGCTCCAGGCGCGCCGGCGTTTGATGTGGCTTCCATCAAGCCGGCGCCCAAGCAGACAGGTCCCGGCGTCTATGTGAACTGGTCGATCACTCCCGGACGCGTGAACTATGAAAACGTCAGTCTGACAGGCATCCTCACCAGGATGTACAGCTTGCAGAGCTACCAGCTCGTGGGACCGGCGTGGCTCAGCTCCGACGGATGGGACATCGCCGCCACCATGCCGGCCGATACGCCTCGGCAGCGGGTTTGGCAGATGTTCGAGACACTTTTGGCGGAGCGGTTCAAACTTACCTGTCACCGGGAAGACCGGGAGATGCCGGTGTACGCTCTCATCGTGGCCAAGAACGGGGCAAAGCTGAAAGCGGCGGAGCAGGCCGGCGGTCTGAGTGGGTGTCGTCCGGCGCCGGCCGGCACTGCATGCGTGAGCGGCAACGTGCCCATGGACCTGCTGGCGAGTTACTTTTCGCGCCAGTTGGGCCGTCCGGTTCTCGACAAGACCGAGCTGAAAGGGCCGTTCATCGTCGAACTGGAATGGGCACCGAGCGAGCTCGAGCAGTCGTGGCCGGCCGCGGCCTGGGACGACGCCAGTCTCCCCGGATCCTCGATTTTCAGCGCTCTCGAAGAGCAGCTCGGGCTGAATCTGGAAGCGCGCAAGGCCCCAGTGCAAGTGCTGGTGATCGACCACTGCGAGAGAGTGCCGACCGGAAATTAGATCTCGCCCTGAGGCCAATCACCGCGCCGTCGCGAGCTCCTTCACCAGCTCATACAAGAATGTCTGCCCCTCGTAGAAAGAACGCTGCAGCATCCGTTCATCGCGGCCGTGAATCCGATTGTCGTCACGCTCCCCGAAGAAGCCCTGCACGCCATAAGTCGGGATGCCCGACGAGCGCAGCATGCGGCCGTCGGTGGCGCCCGTGCTCATGCTGGGAAGCACGATTACGCCGGGCCACATCGTGTCCGTGATGCGCGACATGGCACGCAGGAGATCCGGCCGCAAGGGCGAAGCCGCGGCTTCCTCCTCCCGGTTTGCGACCGAAATCACCACCTGATCGTCGCCGATGGTTTTCTTGAGAGTGGCGACGACGTACTCCAGCGAATCGCCCGGCTGCACGCGGCAGTTGACGTTGGCGGCGGCCAGTTGCGGCAGCGCGTTGCGGGCATGCCCGCCTTCCAGCATGGTGGCCACGCACGTGGTGCGCAGCATCGAATTCCACGCCGGCGAAATCTTCGCGATTCGCTCCATGGCTGCCTGATCGCCCTCGGCCACCTTCCCCAGGTCGGCCTTGGCCGCGGTGGTCTCGATCTTCGCCATGCCGCTGAAGTAAGCCTTCGTGACTTCGTTGGTCTTCAGCGGGAATCCGAACTGGCTCAATCGCAGCAGCGCGCCCGCCAGGCGGTAGATGGCGTTATCGGGCACCGGCTGGGAGCTGTGCCCGCCCTTGTTGCGCACTTCGAGGCGCAGATCCAGATACCACTTCTCGGCCGCTTGCACGTCGTTCGAGATCCGCTGGTCATTCACCAACTGGCCTCTGCCGCCCTCATTCAGCGCGAACTCCGCATCAATCAGCTCGCGATGGTTCTTGAGCAGCCAGGCGACGCCGTTGTACGGCCCGCCGCCTTCCTCATCCGCCGTGAGCGCCACGATGATGTCGCGGTCCGGTTTGTAGCCTTCGCGCCGCATGCGGATCAGGTTGGCGATCCAGACGGCGGCCTGAGCTTTATCGTCGGCCGTGCCGCGCCCGTAGAAATACCCATCCTTCTCGGTGAGCACAAAGGGGTCCATGCTCCAGTCCTCGCGCTTGGCCTCGACCACGTCCTCGTGGGCCAGCAGCAGAATCGGCTTGAGCTTGCCCGTGCCGTGATACCGAACCACGATGTTGGCCTTCTTGGGGATGGCGCCGCCGATAAAAATATCGGAATCCGGAAACCCGGCTGTGCGCAGCCGTCGAGCGATGGCCTCGGCGACCGGCGTGGTCGCGCCGGTCGTATAACCGGACTGGATTTCGACGATTTCCTTATAGATATCGTGTGCCAGGCGCTGATCCGCTTGCGGCGGCATAGTGGAAGCGGCGAAGCAAGCCAGCGCGGCGAGTGAGAGCAGGAAAGCACGAAGCATGGGGCCTATTATGACATGGCTGGGGCGGGGCAGTCTGGCCCGGTCGCCATCCAGGCATTTGAATTGTTCTTGAAAGTTTTTCCTTGACTTGCGCGTTCAGGGGGGGGCATAATCCAAACTTACAAGTACTAAGAGATATAAGAGTCCTAAGACCCTAATTGGGATATTACCTTAGGCTGCGGCCGTCTTATCCGGCCGCCGAACGACTAGATGCCGCCTCTATGTCGCGCCGCCTTGCGTGAGGTGAACCATATGAAAACACTAGTGGTCTTACTCCCGTTCTCCTTCCTTTTTTCCGCCGTGCTGTTCGCCCAGGCGCCCACCCTCACCTCAGTGAGCCCGTCGATCGGCACTCAAGGTACCAGTGTGCCCGTGACCCTGACCGGCACTAACTTCCAAACGCCAGCCAGTTTCCTGTTCAACAAGTCTGGCATCACGGTGAGCAACACGACGGTGGTGAGCGCCACCCAGATCACTGCCACCTTCACCATCGCTGGCACTGCCGCCCTCGGTGCAGTCAGCGTCGTGGTCGCCACCCGCGGCGGCGCCAGCGGCGCGCTGGCCTTCACGGTCAACCCTCCGGCTCCCACCCTTACCTCCGTAAGTCCGTCCACTGGCGTGCAGGGCGCCAGCGTACCAGTCACCCTGACCGGCGCCAACTTCGTGTCCGGCGCGACGGTATCGACCACCAACGGCGGCATCACCGTCAGCAGCGTGACGGTGGTGAGTGCTACCCAGATCACGGCCACCTTCACCATCGGCGGCAGCGCTGCGCTCGGCGCGGCCAACGTCACGGTCACCACCAGCGGCGGCGCCAGCGGTGCGCAGACCTTCACGGTCAACCCGCCGGCTCCCACCCTCACCTCCGTGAGCCCGGCCAGCGGTGTGCAGGGCGCCAGCGTGCCAGTGACCCTGACCGGCGCCAACTTCGTGTCCGGCGCGACGGTATCGACCACCAACACAGGCGTCACCGTCAGCAACGTGACGGTGGTGAGCGCGACCCAGATCACCGCCATGTTCACCATTGGCGGCAGCGCCACCCCCGGCGCGGCCAACGTGGTGGTGACGGCAGCCGGCCTGGCCAGCAACAGCGTGAGCTTCACGGTGATCCCGGTGCCCACGATTACCGGCCTGTCGCCAACGTCGGGCGCGGCGGGCGTGCCAGTCACCATTTCCGGTTCGGGTTTCGGATCGGCGCAGGGGACGGGGTCCGTGTGGCTGGGCAGCACCCGTGGTATTACTTGGCGAATATGGAACAGTCTCAATGGGCGCTGCCAATTCTCCTCAACACGCTCCAAGACGTCCAAAACGCGCTGGGCCGAGTCGATCTAATGAGGGCGATAGGCACCGGAATCGGAAACAATGCCGCCCACGAGATCGGTCATCAGTTCTTTCTGACGGGCTTCGGCATGGACGACAGCTCCACCAATACTTACAACGGCCAGGGCTGCGACGGTGGGAGAGCACGGTGGGTCTACGGTTTTGGACCCATTAGCTGGGAATCTGTCACTGCTAACGCTTGGAAGAGCACACTGGGAACCGGGTGGCACAAGTGAAGATCGCCGGCATGAGAGCCAGCTTGCGGCGAATGATGAACATGAGGCTCTCCGATATCTTGTCGCGCTGGCGGCTCGGAGTGCTGCTCGCCCTGAGTGCTCTGGCGATTCTCGTGTGGGGGCTCACGTCGAAACCCGTTCTCCTTGAGGTTGGGACTGAAGTTAGCATACTGAATCCGCTCCGCTCCCGTGCTCCGGAGCGGGTAGCGGACGTGTTCTTGCGTGCGGCATCCAACGCAAAGTGTACGCCCGACTTGGACAAGAAGTTTTGTAAGTTCGTAACAGAGCGCCCGCTCCGCGCAACGGGGTGGCGGCTTGTCAACCGGTGGGACTCCGCTAGAGGCGTCGAGCTATTCTACAGGCTTACAGGGGGGGAGAAGCCGGCCAACAACAAGGAGTGCCTAATCGGCTACGTCCACTTGAATCGAACTGGCGCAACCTGGAGGGTCACAGGCTACGGCGTTGGGCCCGGCGCTTGCAATGGAGGGCTAAAGCAACCGCAGGGGTGAAGAAGTGAACCCGCTGTCGCCCTGGCCCTGGGGACGGTGATTCGGTCCAATCCCGGCAACGGATCGGGAGTCGGTTGGATTGTGCCGGCGGTGCCCAGCCCAAGCGGCGTCGCGGACGTGTTCGCGTTCCAGAACGACGGCACAGTTCAAGCCATCACCAGCGACGGTACGACGGCGTGGACGGCGGACTTAAGCCGGGCGTATGGTTGGGCGTCGCAGGGATACATTATGCCGGACTTCCAAGGTGGCCTAACCGTCATGATGCTTGACTATAACGATAGCGCCCCATATTCGATTGTGAAGTTCGACGGAATTACTGGGCAGCCCTATCCCGCGTACTCCCCGGGCGAAACGTCAATGCTGCTCCCTTATGGGCCTTGGTGGGCCGTGCATCCCGATGGCACAATTTTTGCCCTCCAAGAAAACTCGAACTCGGACGCCGTGATTGGCATTGATCCCTCCACGGGCACGCAGAAATTCAGCGTGCCGCTGCCAATGAAATTGTTTGACGATGACTTGCCGGTGTATAGCAGTTTCGCCTCCGCTCTCATGGTTGCGGGCGACGGCTATGCCTACCTGCCTTACGGGTATCGAGAATGGCCTGGTAATGGCCACGTGCTCAACCACTTCCGGGTGTTGCGGGTAAACAGCAGCGGAACCTACGACAACATCGATATCTTGGACTGGGCGCAGGGCCTTGACGATCCGAGCTTCATCGACGGCATTGAGTACTGGGCGATCGGCGGTATCAGCGCGATCACGAATGCAGACCAGGGAATCTTGCTCGCCTGGGCAGGCAGCGACAGCACGTTCGGCATGGCGATAACGACAGGCGCGAGTGCGAGCCTTGTCAGGGCGCCCCAAATACCCGGCCAGAGCGATGCTGTCGTCCCGGTATTGCAGGCCCAAGACGGTTCGTTTGTCGGCTACATTTGGACCGGGCCGGGCTATACGACTCAGTACATGGTCGCCTTCGACGCCACTGGGAACGTGCGCTGGAGCGTGCCGAACGAACAGCCTCAGATCGCCACCGCCGATGGCGGAGTGATCGGGCAGTCGGGAGTCACCTATGATCAGAACGAGAATGCGACGGGGCAATTGGGCAGCCTGCCGACACAATCATGGACAGGCAACATGTACCAGGACGGCCCAGTCGAACAACTGGCCATCTTACCATTTCTCTTGGCGACGAGCTTCTGCGTGGAACAGGGGGGTAACCTGTCACGCACTCCAACCGCCGCCGAGCCGCTGCCGGACCGAGTGCTGGCGCTCTACGACGTTGTGGGGCCTGACCCGCTTGGCAACGGCAGTGTCCTGAGAGAAATAGAATATACGCTATACCAAGGAACGAAGAAATTTGCGCCGGACAAAAATACGGTCATTCAGGAGAAATTAATATACTCATATGGTCAGGAACCACTCGCCGGCCGCAGTCCCGCTGGTCAGCCATTTGACGACTTTATCGGCGCAAGGGGAAAGGGCCCCTTCGGCCTAACGCAGCAATTCACCGTGAGCCCACCCGGAACCCGTGCTTATCGAGTCCAGATCGAGGCATGTAATGCCGATGGCACATTTGGGAAGCCCAGCTGGCAGAATATCAATATAGTCACATCACAGACGGTGCTGGTAAATGGTGATCCAGGCAGCACCACGGCGCGCACATGCAAGCAAAATTGATGACCAAGTTTTTCGTCACGCTTGCCGCCCTCGGCTCCCTCGCCGCTTGTAGCCGCGTGCCCAAGCTGAGGCCGCGCTTGATTTTGCAGGGAGAGGAGGTTGGAGACGAGTTTTGGCTGACGGCGCCGTGTGTGGCGGTGGTAAAGATCACGAGTGCGAACCTGCAAGGTCCTCGCGAGCCGTTCTTTCAAGGCGCCCCCAAAACGTTACAGCTCGTGAAGTTTGTGGCGAACGTTGAGAATGTGATCAAAGGGGATCTGCCCGGTAAAGAGATCGCATTCTTCTTCTTTGCCAAAGCGGACCAAAACCCAACCTACTATCTCGATCCTGGCAAGCGGTACATTGTCTCTCTCCGGAACGAAGGGGGAGTATGGCGCAGTTTTGCTGACGCCACGCAACTCAAGATCTGGGTCCGCAGTGGATCGCACAATCAGAAGGATCTCCCGCTTGAGCTTGGTCCGGAAGCGACGATTGCCTACATACAATTGACGCCCGGTGCCGATTGCGATCTCCACGATTTCGGGATGGCGCTGGGTTGGCCTCGATACGGTGATCCGAGGTATGTGAACCAGCGCTTGAAGGAACTGGAGCTCAGCCCCAACCGAGAGCTCCGCGACTCAGCCTGCTTAGAAACTGCAACCATGTTCTGGCATCGTCCTAAATGCCTTGAGCAAGTCCTGGATAGCCCTGACGCCAGAGATCGACGGGCTGCTGCGAAAGATCTCAAAGAAGATGGCGCGAACTTGTCGGCGCGGTTGCGGATAAATCCCTCTTCCCTATTTTCAAAGCATTGTACCGACTACATGACCCAAATGTTCGAAGTTTACGCTGAAGACGTGCGGCCTGAGGTTCGAAAAGCTGCGTGCGGCTACCTGCGTAGCTTTGCGCCCCAGCAAGCGGATGAGCACTGCAAGTGATCGGGGTCGAATCGAGCGTAGAGCGTAAGGGAGCGTAAGGCGGACGGACGCATTTTTCTGCTCGGGCCTGTTGCGCTGCCCAAGGCAGCGGCCAAGTTTGGCTGGGCACCTTGAATGGCGTGGTGCAAAGCTGGAGCGATACCCAGATCGTCGCACTGGTAGCCGCTGGAGCGGCCTCCGGCAACGTCTAGGTCTTGCAGAACGGCGTCATGAGCGGTGGGGGGTTTGCATTTACGGTGAATACGCTTCAGCTCGCGAGCGTCAGCCCGGCCTCGGGACTCCCCGGAACTTCCGTCACGTTTACCGGCGCCGGCTTCGGCTCCCTTCAGGGCAGCGGCACAGTTTGGCTGGGTAGCACCGCTGGCCAGGTCCTCAGTTGGAGCGATACGCAGATAGTGGCCGCGGTGGCTCCCACGGCGGTGACCGGCATTGCGCGGGTTCAACAGAATGGCGTGTGGAGCAAGTCGTTTGGCTTTATCGTGCCGGTAGCGGGCGGCAACACGGTGACGCCCGCCATGCTCAACATGGTGGTGGGCGACACCCATACCATCCAGGCGTTAAGTCCAACCGGGCAACCCGTGACGGGACTGACCTGGGCATCGAGCGACACGACGGTGGTGAGCCTGTCGACCGACGACCCGCCGCTTCTAACAGCCAAAGCCGCCGGACACATAACGATTACGGCCGGCACCGCGTCCGCCGACGTCACGGTTTCCGCTGGCGCGCTCGCCCTGGGAACGGTGGTTTGGTCCAATCCCGGCAACGGATCGGGAGTCACGAACATAGTGCCGGCGGTTCCCAGCGCAAGCGGCGTAGCGGATGTGTTCGCCTTCCAGAACGACGGGACGGTCCAAGCCATCACCAGCGACGGCATAACGGCCTGGACCGCCGACGTGAGTCAGGCGTTAGCCTATTCGGAGCCCGTTCTGCCGGACTTCCAAGGTGGCCTAGTCGCCTTGTCATTCGGCGACTCGAATAATTGGACCGGTTCGATTGTGAAGTTTGATGGAATTACTGGGCAGCCCTATCCCGCCTACATCCCCCCGGCTCAGACGTCGACCACGTCGGCGAATCTGTGGACCGGCCAACCGGGCATACATACCGATGGCACCATCTTCGCGATGGAGACCGAGGGTTATGGCGCTTTCGCGGACTGGTGGCAGCAAGACTCGGTGATTGGCATTGATCCAACCACGGGCACGCAGAAATTCACCGTGCCCGTGAACTACACCTCGTCGGGTCACCCATTGGCAGCCAACCTTGAGTTTGGCGCCTACAGTTTTATCATTGCGGGCGACGGCTATGCCTACCTGCCGTACACGTATAACAACCATTGCGATGGAGATACACCCCAGATTACGCACTTTATGCTTCTGCGGATAAACAGTAGCGGCGCGTATGACAAGTTCGAGGTTATGAACTGGGTTGCCGACTGGCCTCTTTGTGCCAATCAGTATCTCTCGGTCAACACAATCACCAACGCCGACCAGGGAATCTTGCTCACCTGGGAACTGGGTTACCAACTAGCACCGATGGTAGCGACAGCGCCTCATAGCCTACATCGGCCCAGCCGAGGGTATCGCGTGTCGGGGACCACACCCCGTTTTGACGATGGGCTGCCTCCCCCGACGTTTGGCATGGCGCTAACGACAGGCGCCAGCGCAAGCGTTGTCAGCGCGCCGCAGGTACCAGGCCAAACCGCGACTGTCGTGCCGGTCCTGCAGGCACAGGACGGTTCGTTTGTCGGCTACGCGGAAGATGGGAACACCGGCAATAACGACATGGTCGCCTTCGACGCCACCGGGAACGTGCGCTGGATGGTGCCCAACGAACAGCCGCAGATCGCCACCGCCGACGGCGGCGTGATCGGCCAGTCCGGAATCACCTACGATCAGAACGGAAATGCTACTGGGCAGGTAGCCGTCCCGAGTCAGCCGAACTGGGCCGGACAGATTTATACTATCGGAACATCAGGCCTGCAACTCGACTACTCTTGGGTCGGCTTTGGTGCGGGCTTCTGGTCGCTGTTCGGTGGAAACCCGTCCGGTAACGCGACTTCTGTCCCAAATCTTGGATTATCCGAGGGATTGCCGCTATGGTTCCTGTCTGCCGGAGCGTCGAGTTGCAAGCTTGGCACCGACAAAATACAGCTCGGCGGGACGGCCTTGCCGCAATTTAGCTCTTTGAAACAGAACCTCCTGACTGTCCTGGGTTCACTGACCCCAACATCAAGATGCTCCACATTTTTCAATTCGAACCCTCAAAGGGCTCCCTATTTTAGTCAGCTTACAACTGCGGTCACAAGACAAGTCGCCTACGACGGCCTCCTCTCCAATCTCAGTCTGTATGCTGCGGGAGAATGGACCCAGAAAGACACGCAAAAGCCGACGTGGCCACTTTTCCAAAAGGTCGCTGTCTGCAGTCAGTACTGGGACGGCGGGCATTGGAGCGGAACGGTGGCCAGTGCCCAAACCCAGCCCCCAGGTACCGACGCTTACATTGCCACCCAGAAAAACGCACTGAAGAATCTGACGCAAGCCACGATTCTACACGAGAGTCTTCACAACCTGACGGGGTTGGACGACCCTGATCTGTACAATTTGTTGACCGGCAAGATATTGCCCCCAGGTCCGACGGTCATCATCAACACCGTATTGGAACAAAATGGTTGCGCTGGAAAATAATGACGATTATGGAAAGATGTAGAGCCCTGAATCGCATGGCCGCACGGCCACTCCTCGTAACGGTTGCCCTCTTTGAGGCGATCTACGCGTTCGGCGCTTGCAATGTGCCTCACTACCGCAGGGGCCGAACTTGGGAGGACAACGCATCAGGCATCAGCATAGACATCAGCATTCGACTGGAGGACTTCGCGCCAGAACGGTTGATCTGTCTGGCGGGGGCGCTAAGACAGAAATACACTGGGCGGGATGTGGCGGCATACATATTTAGCTCCCGGGACGCGGCACTGGGCTATTTACCAGGTTCGATAGACCCATCGCCAAAGGTAGTGGAGTATCAGTCCAAATTACATGGATACTATTTTTATAGCAAAGAGAAGCACGATAATCACCTGCTCATCGTGCCTGATGTACGCAGTCAGGAAGTGGACTCGCCCTCGACTACGCGAATCGATCTGCCCGTCACAGGTACGCCCGTCTGCAGGCTTGCGATTAATGGTCGTTGCCTTCTCGAGTTTCAGCATATCTATTACCCCTCTGTCGAAGGTAAGGCGAAAATCTCCGGAGGGGTCATCCTTGCTGGGAACATTCGGCGCGATGGGGTCTTGTCGGACCTGGCTGTCGTTGATGCCAAGGTGAATCCCCCCGAACGGCAAGCTGTGCTCGTTGATTCGGCAATGCAAAACCTCAGCACATGGCGCTTCGAGCCCGGCAAGCACAAAGACGGCGTGCGCATTACCTACAATTTCGAAGTCTCTGATTCTCCATCGCTAGGGCAGGAAACCAGTGTGCGGTTCCGACTACCTTATGAAGTGAGAATCGAAACACGTCCGACGCGTTAGCTGCGGCTCGCCAAGATCATTACGTTTGGGGGGACAAACCGTACAGCAGCCCGCCTGGAACCCAGGTGACCATCGCGAGCGTACGGAAACCAGGGAAACCAGGGGACGGGAAACCAGCGTAAGGCGTAAAGGGGACGGACGCATTTTTCTGCCCCGGGGCGGGGAAGGCCCAACCTGGCCAGTGGCCACCCGGTGGCCAAAGATAAGCTAATGGGAATTGTAGATGACGCCTCCGCCGCGAATCACGCAGCGGACATGCGAAAATGCGGCGAGGTCAACCGCCGGATCGGACTCAAGAATGGTAACGTCCGCGATCATCCCCGGCGCAATTCGACCTCGTTCCGCTTGCAAACCGAATCTCCGGGCTGGATTCTCAGTCAGCATGCGCAGGATCTCAACTGTATCCAGCCCCATCTTCCCAAGCTGCTGAAACTCCTCCCCAACGTCATAGTCGGTGAGATAGCCCGTGTCGGTTCCAAACATCAGCTCACCACCAAGATCGTGGAATCGGCGAACGATGCGGCGGATATCGGCGATATTGGTTGCCCCGCTGAATAGCTTGAAAGTAGGGATCATCGCCATATGATTGGCGAGGGCCTCCCGGAGAACCGTGTCGTTCACATCGCGAGTGTCGTCGGGAGCGTGTGCCAGGACATCCACTCCGCTCGAAATCGCAACTTTAATTCCAGCGAGGTTGGACGGATGGGCAAACACCAGCCGATGATGCTTATGCGCTACGGTGACTGCTGCCTTCGCGATTGCCTCGGGCATCGGCAAAACGCTCCCACGCGATATCCAGGAACCGGTAAATAACTTGATGATATCGGCGCCATTTTGTATGTCGAGTTCGGCGGCTGCCGCCGCTTCCCTGGGGTTCCGGGGTGGGATGATCTGCGCCAGAATTGCGGGAGGTAAACTCTCTTTCACATAGTACGGGACTCCGTCCGGCGGGTAAATGGGAACGCCCGCGGTAAGGATCCGCGGGCCCGGAATCTCACCCGATTCGATCCGGCGGCGCAGGGCCGCCGTATTCGCCAGCATGGATGCCGTGTCAACGACGGTTGTAAAGCCGGAGCGCAAGAGCATAGATCGCAGTTGCTCGACAAGCTTCTGCGCCGGCTGCGCTGCCGCATTTTCCCACTTGGGTTCTGTAAAGTGGATGTGGCAATTCCAGAACCCCGCCATCACCGCGCAGCCGCTGCACCGGATCACTTCGGCGTCGGCCGGAATTTGGATGCGTTCTCCGACGGCAACAATCCTGCCGTCCTCCATGAGGACGGCTGCGTGAGGAAGCGGCGCGGCAGTCGCCGAAGGGTAGACCAGAGCATCAACGATCGCCAGGGATTTGGCCGGAGCCGGGCTCGCGATTATGGCGCCGGCTAGCAGGCTGAACACGCGTACTGTGGCGCACACTGACATGATCGTCAATCCCTCCTCGGCAAGTGGCATGCCTCAGAGGACAGGGTAACCTAAACCGGGCAGACGAAGGCGGTCCCGGAGGCGAAACTGCATTATGTTCAAGAGCAATCTTGCCGGCTTCACCAGAGCGACGCGCAACTGGACAAGCTCGATAAGGTGCTGTCGAGCCTGGGAGCCAAGTGAGCCACTGGCAGGCGGTCCACAAGGGCCATGCCAGCCTACTGGATTCGCGGCCTCCATTTGTGCCATGCTGAACGGTTCGTATGGACATCATCACCGGCAACGTCGGATGGATCGAAGTGATCTGCGGGCCCATGTTCTCGGGCAAGAGCGAAGAGCTGATCAGGCGCCTGCGCCGCGCCATGATCGCGCGCAAACGCGTCGAAGTCTTCAAACCATCGATTGACAAGCGCTACTCCGATGATGAGATCGTCTCCCACGGCGATCTCCGCATGAAGTCGCAAGTGGTGGCCAACTCGGCCGAAATCGCCGAGCGGATCGACTGGCGCTCGGAAGTGGTGGGCATCGATGAAGCCAACTTCATGGGCCCGGGTCTGGTGGACGTTGCGCAGCGCCTCGCCGACAGCGGCAAGCAGGTGATCATCGCTGGCCTCGACACCGACTACCTGGGCCGCCCCTTTGCCCCCATTCCCGATCTGCTGGCGCACGCCGAGTCCATCACCAAGACGCTGGCCATTTGCGTCCGCTGCGGCAACCCCGCCAAGCATACCCAACGGCTGCGCGGCTCCGACGACCTGATCGTGGTGGCCGGCTCCGACATGTACGAAGCCCGCTGCCGGCGCTGCTTCGAGCCCGGCATCCCCAAGCAGGTGGAGATGGACTTTGTCAAAGCCAAGGTGCGGGAACCGAAGGCGTAGCGTTGGGCAAACCGGGGACAGCTATCCAATTCCAAAGGCGGGAATTGGATAGCAGTCCCCGTTTTGCGGCCTAGTTGCCGCCGACGGGCAGGTCGCTGTTGAAGATGTCTTCGATGACCTTCCAACTGCCGTCGGCCTGTTTCTTCCAGACTGTCAGGTACTTGCCTTTGTCGGTGGCCGGATTGCCTTTTTGGTCGGTCGTGGTCATGCTGTAGGTGCCCTGCGTGTAAGCCAGGTCGCCCGAAACTTCGACCTTGTCGCCCTGGAACGAGAGCGCGAAATTCTGGTCCTGCATCATGGGGCCTACCGCCCCCTTGACGTTGGACGCGCCATGGAGGATGGGCTCATTGGGCATCATGAAAGTCGCGTCGTCGGCGTAATACGAGGCGAACTTGGCCGGGTCCTTTGAGGCGCAATCCTTGCTCCAGGCAACTTCTTTGTCTTTGATGGCCTGCGCATCGGCTGCGCTCGTATCCTTCGAGCAGGCCATGGTCAGGGCCATCAGGCTCACGCATCCAGTCAGCAACATGAATCGCAGCATCGGCGGTTTCTCCTTTGGTCGGACACCCAGGAGTCTATCCAAACCTGCTGAACAGTGTCAATTACCCTTGGACACGCTGGCTGTGCCCGGCCCAGAAAGATTCGCGCAATTGGCGCTTGAGGATTTTGCCGGTGCCGGTCTTGGGCAGCGGGCCGGTCGAGAACAGGAAGCGCCGCGGCATCTTGAAGCGCGCGATGCGGTCTTCCAGGAAAGCGCGGAGCTGCTGCTCGTCGAGCGTGTGACCCGGCTTGACGACCACGTGAGCGGCCGGCACTTCGCCCCATTTCGCATCGGGCGCGGAAACCACCGCGCATTCCAGAACCGCGGGGTGCGCGAAGATGGCCCGCTCGACTTCGATGGAGGAAATGTTTTCGCCGCCGCTGATGATGATGTCCTTCTTGCGGTCGACGATCTGCAGCCAGCCGTCCTGGTCCCAGACTGCCATGTCGCCGGTGTGCAGCCAGCCGTTGGTCATGACGGCTTCGGTGGCCCGCGGCTCCTTGTAGTAACCGTCCATCACGATGTCGCCGCGAATGACCACCTCGCCGATCGAGAGCATGTCGCGCGGCACATCGTTCCTGTAAGAATCGACCACACGGATTTCGCAGCCGGGCACGGGCCAGCCGGTCATCGACTGGCGGCGCCAGCGGTCCTCCTCATTGGCGAAGACCACGCCGTCTTTGGGGCGCGAGGAAGTGGCCACGGGGCAGGTTTCGGTCATGCCGTAGCCGGCTTCGATGCGGCAATGGAACACCGCGTCGAGGCGCGCCACCAGTTCGGGCGATGCCGCGGCGCCGCCCAGCACGATGTGGCGCATGCTTGAGAGATCGTAGCCGGCGAGCGTGGGTTCGTTGAGCAGCGCGTTGGCCATGGTGGGGACCATGGCCATGCTGTTGGCGCGCTCCCGCTGGATCAGGGCGAGCACCTCGCGCGGATCGAAGCGCCGCACCATCACCTGGCGCATACCGAGAAACGTGCAGGACTGCGGGCGGCCCCACCCGTTGGCGTGGAACAGCGGGATGGTGTGGAGCTCGACGCCGGAATCGTCGCTGGCAAAGACTCCATTCACGTACAGCGTATGCAGATAGAGCGAGCGGTGGGAGAGCATCACGCCCTTGGGCGTTCCGGTGGAACCGGAGGTGTAGAACAGCTCGGCGATGGCGGTTTCGTCTATCGAGAAAGGGTCGGGGCGCTGCACGAGGCCGTGCGAGAGCAGCTCTTCGTAAGGCGCACCGATCTCGATCCAGGCGCGCACGTGGGGGCAGGCCGGGCGCAGTTGGGCGACAGTCTCGGCGAAATCGGATTCGTAAATCACCAGGCGCGGCTCGGCGTGGTTGAGGATGGCGGTGAGCTCGGAAGCGGTGAGCCGCACATTCAGAGGCATCACGATGGCGCCGGCCAGCAGGACGCCAAAGTAGCCCTCCAGAAGCTGGTGGGTGTTGAAGCTGAGGTAGGCGACGCGGTCCCCGGGCCGGACGCCTTGGATGAGCAGGCCGGCGCCCAGGCGCTCGCAGCGCTCGCCGAACTCGGCGTAAGTAAACCGGCTGGAGCCGCAGACCACGCCGACCTTCGACGGGTAAAGATCTACGGCGCGGTAGAGGCAGCGGATGGGCGTAAGCGGATAGTGCATGAGATGAGATTGTAGCGAAAAAAGAATCCGGAAGTCAGAAGTCTGAAGTCGAGGAAGTCAGAATCCGCGCGAAGCGCGCTCCTTCATTCTGACTCCTGTCTTCTGACTTCTGACTCCTGATTTCTACTCCTTTCCCGATTGGATCCGCATGCCGTAAAAGCTGCGGTACACGAAGCAGGCGGAGATCACGAAGAACACGGCGGCGAGCGAAGTGGTGAGGGCCGCGCCTTGCTTGGCGGTCAGGTCCACGGCCAGCGAAACCGCCAACAGGCCGAATAGAGTCGTGAACTTGATGATGGGGTTGAGAGCCACCGAGCAGGTGTCCTTGAAGGGATCGCCCACCGTATCGCCGACCACGCAGGCATCGTGCAGCGGGGTGCCCTTGGCGCGGAGTTCGGTCTCGACCACCTTCTTGGCGTTGTCCCAGGCGCCGCCGGCATTGGCCATGAAGAGGGCCTGGTATAAACCGAACAGGGCGATGGAGATCAGGTAGCCGATGAAGAAGTAGGGTTCGAGGAACGCGAACGAGAGGGTGGCGAAGAATACCACCAGGAAGATGTTCAACATGCCCTTCTGCGCGTACTGCGTGCAGATGGCCACCACCTTTTTGGAATCGGCCACGGAAGCCTTCTCGGCGCTTTCGAGTTTGATGTTCCTCTTGATGAACTCGACGGCGCGGTACGCGCCGGTGGTGACGGCCTGGGCGCTGGCGCCGGTGAACCAGTAAATCACCGCGCCGCCGGCGATAATGCCCAGCAGGAACGGGGCGTGCAGCAGCGAGAGCTTGTCCAGGTTGACGGTGAGCTTGTCGGTGAGCAGCACGATGGTGGAAAAGATCATGGTAGTGGCGCCGACCACGGCGGTGCCGATGAGCACGGGTTTGGAGGTGGCCTTGAAGGTGTTGCCGGCTCCGTCGTTCTCTTCCAGGTTTTCCTTGGCCTTCTCAAAATCCGGAACGAAGCCGAAGTTCTGCTGGATGTCCTGCTTGATGCCGGGCAGGGTCTCGATGGTGGAGAGCTCGTAAACGGATTGGGCGTTGTCGGTGACGGGGCCGTAGCTATCGACTGCGATGGTGACCGGTCCCATGCCGAGGAAGCCAAAGGCCACCAGGCCGAAGGCGAAAACCGCCGGTGCGAGCATGAGGCCGCCGACGAACATGGTGCTCATGTAATAGCCGATGCTCATGAGGGCCAGCATGGTGAAGCCCAGCCAGTAAGCGCTGAAGTTGCCGGCGACGAAGCCGGAGAGGATGTTGAGCGAGGCGCCGCCTTCGCGCGAGCTGGTGACGATCTCACGCACGTGGCGCGAGTTGGTGGAGGTGAAGACCTTGACGAACTCGGGGATGAGCGCGCCGGCGAGGGTGCCGCAACTGATGACGGTGGCGAGCTTCCACCACATGGTTTCATCGCCGCCGAGCTCGGGAATCATGAACATGCTGATGACGTAAGTGAGGACGATGGAAAGGATGGAGGTGAGCCAGACGAGCGTGGTGAGGGGCGCTTCAAAGTTGAACTTGACGGCCTGGCCGAAGCGCGCCTGGGCGATGATGCGGTTGACGAAGTAGCCGACGCCGGAAGAGATCACCATCATGACGCGCATGCTGAAGATCCAGACGAGGAGCTGCACCTGCACGGTGGGACTGGCCACGGCCAGGATGATGAAGGTGATGAGCGCGACGCCGGTGACGCCGTAGGTTTCGAAGCCATCGGCGGAAGGGCCGACGGAATCGCCGGCATTGTCGCCGGTGCAATCGGCGATGACGCCGGGGTTGCGGACGTCGTCTTCCTTGATTTTGAAGACGATCTTCATGAGGTCGGAGCCGATGTCGGCAATCTTGGTGAAGATGCCGCCGGCCACGCGCAGGGCGGCGGCGCCGAGGGATTCGCCGATGGCGAAGCCGATGAAGCAGGAGCCGGCCAGGTCGCCTGGAATGAAGAGCAGGATGAAGAGCATGATGAGCAGCTCCACTGAGACCAGGAGCATGCCGATGCTCATGCCGGCCTGCAGGGGAATGTCGTAGCAGGGATAGGCTTTGCCGCTGAGCGAGGCGAAGGCGGTGCGCGAGTTGGCGAAAGTGTTGACGCGCATGCCGAAGGCCGCCACCGAGAAGCTGCCGGAAATGCCGATCACGCTGAACAGCAGGATGATGACCACCTTATAGGCCGCCATCTGCAGCAGGAAACCGAAATAGAAAACGATGATGACGGCGATGAAGCATTCCAGCAGCACCAGGAACTTGAACTGGGTGGCCAGGTAGGTCTTGCAGGTTTCGTAGATCAGCTCCGAAACCTCGCGCATGGAGGTGTGAACGGCCATATTCTTGAGACGGTAAAAAATGATGAGGCCAAAGACCATGCCGAGGGCGCTGACGACCAGGCCCGCCTTGAGCAGGGTGCTGCCCGGGATGTTGCCCAGGAACTTGACGGTGCCGAGATCCGGCAGCTTCAGGTTTGCCTCGCCGGTTGGTTGCTGGCCTTGCGCCAACAGCGGGACCGAAAGCAGTAAAGATGCCAGGACGGTAGAAAAAACGCGCAGGAAAAAAGCCATTCCCGGACGTGCAGGCCGTCGCTCGACACGGAGCGTGTCCGAATGAGAAACCATTGAAGAGAATCCTCCCGTAACGAACTAGTGGATAACACAGTATAAAAGGTATTCGCATCGGAAAACAACGCAAACGGGGCGAAGCCTGGATATCCTCGCGGGATATGGGAGTCAGAAGTTGGAAGTCCAGGAAGTCAGAATGGCAGGCGCCGCCGCCGGCCCCACCGAAAACCGAAGACACTTCCTGGCCAGGAAGGTGAAGGACGCGAAAACTTGCGGCGAGCGCAAGCTTCTTATCCAACTCAAAAGTAGCATGGGGGTGGGTGGGAACCGGGCGGCGAAATTTGCAAACGGTTGAAAACAGGGCAAATTGAGTGACAAACTTTTTGCACTAAGGAAATCGAAAGATGGCTCTGCGCAGGAATTCGATGGACCTCAAGCAGGGATGGCTTTCATGAGTTGGCTAATTTCGGTACACTCGCGGTTTGCGGGACAACGAACTGACAAAGCTGCTGGGATGGCCGGGCT
>JBEKDA010000014.1:0-103978 GCA_050014595.1 Bryobacteraceae bacterium | reverse complement strand
TGTTGTTCCCAACCCGGAGGCAATAAATCCAGTAGCAACTTCCAGTCCTCGTCGAGAGGTTGCATGGCCAAAGTGTAGCGCAAATATTAACATTCATCAATGCTTAAGTTAGCGCTTATGGGTCCATTACCTATCGCGGTTTTCCGGTTTCGCAGGATCAGATTCAACTCCGCCTTACGGAGCGCGAAGTGCCGCTGGCCGTCGAGCGGCCCTATGAAGCCGCTGAGGTGGAACGGGCGCGTGAAGTTTTGGTGCAGCTCTTGAGCGACAGGGGCCACCGCAATCTGGATGTGAAGGTGGAAACCGAGAGCATTCCGCCGGGCAGCATGGGCATCACCTTCACCGCCGCGAAGAAGTAAACTGTACGGATGAAAGCCGCTCGCATCCACCGGCACGGCGGGCCGGACGTATTGGTCTATGAGGACGTGCCTGATCCCGTCATGCGCCCCGGCCAGGTTCTGGTGCGCGTGCGCGCCTGTGCGCTGAACCACCTGGACCTCTTTGTGCGCGCCGGCATTCCCGGCATGAAGTTTGCCATGCCGCACGTGTTGGGCAGCGACATCGCAGGGGAAATCGTGGCCGTGGGCGACGGCTGCGAGCGCGTGCGCCCGGGCTGGCGCGTCCTGCTTTCGCCGGGCCTGAGCTGCCGCCAATGCCATCAGTGCCTGGCCGGCCGCGACAACCAGTGCCGCCGCTACTCCGTGTTTGGCTACGGGCATGACGGCGGCAACACCGAGCTGCTGGCCGCGCCCGAGTATAGCGTCATCCAAATCCCTGACGCCTTGAGCTTTGAAGCAGCCGCCGCAACTCCGCTGGTCTTCCTCACCGCGTGGCACATGCTCATCACGCGCGCGCGCCTGCTTCCGGGGGAAGACGTGCTGGTGCTGGCGGCTTCGAGTGGTGTCGGGTCGGCCGCTATCCAGATCGCCAAAATGTTTCAGTGCCGCGTCATCTCAACCGCTTCTGGCGTTGACAAGCTGGCGCGGGCACTCGAACTCGGCGCCGACCACGTGATCGATCATTATCGCGACGATATTCCCGCCGAAGTGCGCAAGCTCACCGGCAAACGCGGTGTCGATGTTGTGGTGGAACACGTGGGCGCGGCTACCTGGCCGAAGAGCCTGGAGTCGCTCGCCCCCGGCGGCCGCCTGGTCACCTGCGGCTCGACCACCGGCTACGATGCGCGCGTCGATCTGCGATATCTCTTCAGCAAGCAATGGAGCCTGCTCGGTTCCTTCATGGGCACAATGGCCGAACTGCATCAAGTCCTGAAATTCGTCTTCCGTGGACAACTGCGGCCGGTGGTGGATTCGGTCTATCCGCTAGCCGAAATCCGCGCCGCGCATGAGCGGCTGGAGAGCCACGCGCAGTTTGGCAAGGTGGTGGTGACTTAAGGACCAACTGGTAGCGCCGGCGGTCTTGCCGCCGGTGTCTTATGCGCGCTTGACCATCGCCACCAAGACGTTGGAGTTCTCAGGACCCAATGGCGCAGTCCTCCATGCCAGTACGTATTCAAGGAGAGAACCGGCGGCAAAGACCGCCGGCGCTACAAATCAAATTACTGAACGTCGGTCACCTTCCCGTCCGTGAAGATCACCTTCATGTTGCTGTAGAAATACGTCTTCTTGGATCCCAGGTCGGCGATCTGCTGGGGCTTGCCTAGCGCGGCCACCACGTCGTCGATGCTCATTCCCAGGCTGATGTTGACGGTGTTCGCGCCGCTGTCGGCGGGCGCGGCCTGCTGCGCCTGGTTGAGCGCATCGCTTTCCGCCTGGGTGGATGCCTGGGCCTGTTGCGTGAGCTCAGTCGCCACGTTGGCGTCGGGCGGAGGCGCTGCAGCCGCATAGGCCGCCTCTACCGGTTGCGCCTGGGCGGCGGCGGGCGGCGCCGGAATGCCTCCCTGGCCCTTCTGCAATACGCCCAGCCCCTGGTCGATGGTGGCGCGCATCTGGCTTACCATGTCCGCCAGGTCCGTGATTCCCACGGAAACCCGGCTGCCCCTGCGGCACTCACCCCCCTTTGACGCCAGAACCACCACGTTCGCGCTCGGCGTACCCGGCGGCGGTGGTGCGATCATCTGCAGCACGTCGCCTTCCGTCACCGGGCATTCGGCGCCGCCATTCGTCATCAGAAAAAGGCTGCTCGATACCACGAACACGTGAGCGGAATTGTCGGTGAGGAATGCTGGAACGCCGGACGCCGCATTGGGATTCTGCGCAGCGGCCCGTTCCTCGTTCAGTTGCAGGCGGACCTCGTCGGCAATCTCCTGCTTTACCTCCGGCGTAAGCGGCGTGGTGCTCGCCTGGTAAGGCTGAGCATTGGCGGCCGCGGCCATGCGGTCCTGGTACGCCTGCTGCAAGCTCATTGCGATCACATAGTCGGTCAGCCAGAAGGTGGCGTTAGTATAGGTGGGATAAGGCGTGAACCATCCGCCATAGAACCCGATCCATGGACTTCCCACCCACCCCCAGTTGTACACCACCGGCGTGGCCCAAGGATTGTAGGCCCAAGCGTAAAATCCGGGCGCGTAGTATCGCCCCGGCACATACACGTTCAGCGAAATCCCCCCGAACATATACGGCCGGTAGAGGCGCGCATAAGAGACTCCGCCAACAAAGTAGGTGCGCTGTACATAACTCACGTTGCCAACCACGTAGGGCCGCTGGACGAAGCCGTTTCTGGCGCCATTGGTCACAATCATCGTATGGTCGGGCCGCTCCACCACGACCTGGCGCGTACCCGCGGGCGTATGCACGATCGTCATTCCGCGCGCCTGCACCACCCGCGGCTGGCCGTTGGAACCATAGTGCACCTGCGTGTTATTGGCGCCGTGGAAGTCCGGGTGGCTCTGGCGGCCTGCGTTGCCGCCCGTTATTCCGCCCGGTTGTCGAACCGGTGGTTGAGCGCCGTTGACGGCGCCGGGCTGGCGAACCGGGTTACTGCTGTTGACCGTGCCGGGCTGCCTGACCGGTGCCTCGCCGCCCTTCATGGTGGTGGGTGGATGGACCGGAGTCGTGTTGGTGGTGGCCGGCGTCCCGCCCTTCATGGTGGTGGGTGGATGGACCGGAGTCGTGTTGGTGGTTGTCGGCGTCCCGCCCTTCATGGTGGCGGGTGGATGGACCGGAGTCGTGTTGGTGGCCGGCGTCCCGCCCTTCAGCGGAGCGGTCGGCGCAACGGACTTTTGAGCTGGTGGAGCCGTCTTCTGAGGCGCTTCAGTCTTGTGGGCCGGTGGAGGGGCTTTCTTCGCCTTGTCTTTTTCCTCCTTGGTCTGGGCGTAAACAAACGCCGACGAGGCCAATACCAGCCCGGCCACCGCCAGCCTGCTCCATCTCGAAAAACCCGTTCTAAGAATGCTCGTGGTGCTCATTGACTCCTCCTACGTCATTTAAATAGTACTTTGAGGTTCTTAACAATGCAAATGGCTCCCCACCTCGGCATGCTATAACCGATCCATGCTCAAAAGTCTCCTGATCTTGCTGGCAGCGGCCACGGTTTGGGGCGCCGACGCCAAGCCCAAGGTCAGAGCCATCACGGCTTTCATCGACATCGACGCCTCCGGCTATTCTTCCCAAATCGGTGACGCCGTCCGCTTCCTGACTAGCGCCAGAGAAGCCTACCGCGGCGCCGGTTTTGACGTGGAGACCATCCGCATCTCGACGCAACCGTTCGCCCGCTACACATCTGGGATGACGCGCGCCGCCGCCGTGGCGTTTCTTCTGAAACTTGACGAACTGGCGTCCAAGCTCGGTTTTTCCGGCAGCATCGGGCCGGCCATGCTGAACGACGCGGACGACACCGCGCCCGTCGATCTGCTGGCCGAAGTGCTTCCCCGCGTCAAGCTGAATGCCAGCCTGGTGGTGGCGGCCGAGGACGGCATTCATTGGAACGCGGTTCGCCAGTCGGCGCGCCTGATCCAGTTATTGGCGGAACACAGCCCGCATGGCCAGGCCAATCTCAACTTCGCGGCCATCGCCATGCTCAAGCCCTATGGGCCGTTCTTTCCGGGCGCCTGGCACCCGGGCGGCGGCCGCACGTTTTCGGTCGGCCTGGAAAGCGCCAATGTGGTCGAGAACGTCTTTGCCCAAGAACGCGATCCTCGCCGTGCTGAAAAGGCTCTGGCCGAGGCCCTCGCGCAACCCCTGGCCGCAGCCGAGACCGTCGCCACCGGCGTCGCCAAATCGAGCGGCTGGACTTACGCCGGCATCGATCCCACGCCCGCGCCCTTGGGCGAGGTTTCCATCGGGCGCGCCATGGAGTCCTTCACCGGCGGTCCTTTCGGCGCAAACGGCACCATGACCGCTGCCGCCATCATTACCCGCGCCGTGCAGGCCGCCCCCGTCAAGCGCGTCGGGTACTCCGGGCTGATGGTCCCGGTGCTCGAAGACGCCGTGCTCGCCCGGCGATGGGCGGAAGGCGCGTACAACATCGATTCCCTCCTGGCATACTCGGCCGTGTGCGCGGGCGGCCTCGACACCGTGCCGCTCCCCGGCGACACCGGCGAAGATCGTCTGGCGCGCATCGTGGGCGATGTCGCCACGCTGGCTTTCAAATGGAACAAGCCTCTCGCCGCGCGGCTGCTTCCCGTGCCCGGAAAAAAGGCCGGCGACCGCACCGAGTTTGAAGATGCGCGCATGGCCAACACCATCCTCCAGGGGCTGAAGTAAATGCCGGCGGCCAACACCATCCTTCAGTGCCCCTGCCTGCACCATCCCCTGGAGAGTGAAACAGCATGCCGTCAAACATTCCTATAGAGCTGATCGTGTGTTGGGTGGCGTGGTTCTATCCGTTCGTCTTCCGCGCTCCGCTTCATCAGAAGCGCCCCTCCACCACGGTTTCCGGTCCCACCCTCGCCGGGCTGTTCTTTGAGATCCTCGGCATCACCCTGGCCTTCACACTGCGACTTCCTCCCGACTCTCCACCTGGCCTCGCCCGCATCGCGGTTTCGTGGTTTCTTGCCGCGCTCGCTATCGTGATCGCGTGGACCTCGGTCACGCACCTGGGCAGGCAGTTTCGCATCCGCGCCGGGCTCTACACGGACCACCAACTCGTCCGCACCGGCCCATACGCCATCGTGCGGCACCCCATCTACGCTTCGCTGCTCTCGATGCTCCTCTGCACTCTGCTGGTTCGCACCCCGTGGCAATGGATGCCGCTCGCGCTGGCGGTCTTCGTGCTGGGCACGGAAATCCGCGTCCGCACCGAAGACCGTCTGTTGGCTTCGCGCTTCGGCGATCAATTTCGCGAATACCGGCGCAGCGTGCCCGCCTACATCCCGCTGGTGCGGTGACCCCAATGGTGGGGCAGACCCCCAGGTCTGCGCGGGTCCCCCTGGACCCGCTCTTTTCCCGCTCGTGCGGTGACCCTCCGGCTCGCTGTACCATGTCAATAATGATTCGCCCCACTCCCGTACTCGCTTTGCTTTTTCTGGCCTCTTCCACCGGCTTCGCGCAGGACTCTTCTTCGGATCTCACCGAGCGGTATCGCGCGACCGCCGGCAAGCTGATCCAGGCGGCCCTGGCCGATACCGAAGGCTACGACCGCCTCGCGTATCTCTGTTACCGCATCGGCCACCGCTTGAGCGGTTCGGCGTCGCTGGAAAAAGCTATAGCCTGGTCGGTGGAGCAGATGAAGGCCGCCGGGCTGAGCAACGTGCGCGTCATCCCCACCAAGGTGCCGCACTGGGTGCGCGGCGCCGAATCCGGGCGCATCCTCACGCCGCTCGATAAGCCGCTCCATATGCTCGGGCTGGGGATGAGCATCGGCACGCCGCCCGGCGGAATCACCGCCGACGCCGTGGCGGTCTCCAGCTTTGACGATCTGGTCAAGCTCGGGCGCGACAAAGTGCAGGGCAAGATCGTGGTTTACAATTACGCATTCCAGGGCTATGGCTCGGGCCGGAATTACCGCCAGAGCGGCGCATCGCGCGCCGCGTCGCTGGGCGCGGTGGCCGCCTTGGTGCGCTCCGCCACCCCGCTCGCCATGCAGGTCCCGCACACCGGCGCCATGGAATACGACGAGGCCCAACCGAAAATTCCCGCCGCCGCCATTTCACCGGAGGACGCGCTCATGATCGGCCGCCTGTATTCCGAAGGTGTCCCCGTGAAGATCCACCTCGAAATGGGCGCCCAGATGCTTCCCGATGCCGATAGCGGCGACGTCATCGGTGAAATTCCAGGCAAGGAACATCCCGAAGAAGTCGTCGTCATCGGCGGCCACATCGATTCCTGGGATGTCGGCCAGGGAGCTCAGGATGACGGCGCCTCCATCGTCGCCTGCCTGCAGGCGCTGGCGCTCATCCACAAGCTGGGCCTCCAGCCGCGGCGCACGCTCCGAGTGGCATTTTGGGTGAACGAAGAGAACGGAGGACGCGGCGGCGCGGCCTACCGCGCGTTTGTCGGCGGCGAGATCAAGAACCAGGTGGCCGCGCTTGAAATGGACGGCGGGGCCGAAACGCCCCGCGGTTTCGGCGCTGGCGTGGACGCCAAATCCATGGACATGCTGCGCCAGATCGGCGCGCTCCTCGAGCCCATCGGCGCCGGCGAAATCACCGGCGGCGGCGGTGGCGAAGACATCAATCCGCTCATCCGCGATGGCGTGCCCGGCTTCTCCGAGCGCGCCGCCGGCACCCACTATTTTGACTGGCACCACTCCGAAGCCGACACCTTGGACAAGGTCAATCCCGACGATTTCCGCAAGAGCGTCGCGGCCCTGGCGGTCTTCAGTTATGCCCTGGCCGACATGCCCGAACGCGTCACCGCCGGCGCCGGAGCCAGACGGGGCCGCTAAGCCAAACGGGCGCCGCAAAACGGGACTGCTATCCAATTCCCGCCTTTGGAATTGGATAGCTCTCCCCGTTTTGCCATACTGGAGTATAGATGACGCGAGGTCAGATCTTAGCCGGGCTGGTGGGGTGCGGACTGGTTGTGTGCACGCTATGGGCACAGGACCCGTTCCGCGAGTATCCCGCCTGGGAATACAACAATTTCCCTTTACCCAAAGACTATCTGGTCCCAGGCGAGTGGACCTTCGCGCGCCTCATGTATCCCACCACGCCCCTGGACATCGATTGGCAGGCCAGGGAAAAACGCGGGTACGACTGGCATCAGGGAAACACCAACTGGACCATTGACTACCCCCGGTCGGACCGTCACCTGGCGCTGGCCATCCGCCGGCTGACCCTCATCGCCGGCAAATCGGCCGAACAGCCGATCAATCTGGAACAGGATGACGACGTGTTCAACTACCCCTGGCTCTACGCCGTGGAAGTGGGCCATTGGGAGCTGACCGACCAGATGGTAAAGAAGTTTCGCGAGTTCCTGGATCGCGGCGGTTTCTTCATGTGCGACGATTTCCACGGCGACGACGAGTGGAATGTTTTCATCCACTGCATGAAGCGCATCGAGCCCGATCGCCAAATCGTCGACATTCCGGACAAAGATCCCATTTTTCACACCGTCTACGACCTGGATGACCGCTACCAGGTGCCGGGCATGCAATACACGCAAACGCACAGCATCTGCGAGAAGTGTCCGACCGACTGGTTCCACGGTGCCGACGGCGCCGGTGGCTCGGGCGCACACTGGCGCGGCATTTATGACGACAAGGGCCGCCTGATCGCCGTCATGACCCACAACAACGATCTCGGCGATTCCTGGGAAAACGCCGACGAGCCCGAGTACCCCGCGCGCTTCTCCGCCCTCGGCATCCGCATCGGCGTGAACTACATCGTCTACGCCATGACCCACTAGTGTGGTCTGCTTAGAGTGTGTCTTCATTCTGACTTCCTCGACTTCTGACTCCTGACTTCCATATCCCGAAGGGATATCGAGGGCGCAGCCCTCGCTTTTGCGATATCATTTTTCTTGACCCGCAAACTCATCATCCCCTTCAGCCTGGCGTTGTTCTTCGCGCGGGCCCAGACTCCCAAGTTCTCGCTCACCATCGACAACATCATGCGCGGTCCGGAGCTGGTGGGCTTCGAGCCCGCGGCCGTGCGATGGTCGCACGATAGCGCGCGCGTCTACTTCCAGTGGAAACAGTACACCGACAAAGACGCCGCGCCCATGGACACCTACACCGCCAACCGCGACGGCTCCGGCCTGCGCAAACTCTCCGATGAGGAGATCAAGCAGTTGCCTCCCGTCGGCGGCGATACCACCCACGACAAGCGCCTCACGGTCTATTCGTTGAGCGGCGATCTTTTCCTGTACGACAACACCACCGGCAAGATCGAGCAGCTTACGAAAACCACCGAAACTGAGGCGAATCCCCGCTTCCTGCCCGACGGCAAGCGCATCGCCTTCACCCGCGGCGGCAATCTCTACGTCATGTCGCTCGATTCCGGAATGCTGGTGCAGATGACCGACATTCGCACCGCGGCGGCAGCGGCAACCGCCGCCGCTCCCGCGGGCGGCGGCGGCCGCGGACAAGGCGGCGGTTTAGGCCAAGGCCAGGGCGGACGCGGCCAGGGCGCCCGTGGCGCTGCGCCTCCCACCGGCGCTGCCGCGGCTGGTGGCGCGACCACCAGCGCCAGCCAGGACTACCTCAAGAACGAGCAGAAAGAGCTGCTGGATGCCGTCCGCGAACGCGTGGCCGTCCGCGAAGAGGCCGATGCGCGGCGCAAGAAGGACGAGCCGGCTCGCAAGCCCTTCACCCCCACCGGCCGCGAGACCGTCGGGCAATTGCAACTTTCTCCCGACGAAAAGATCGTCTTCGCCACCGTCTCCGAGCCGGGCAGCCCGCGCAGCACCATCGTTCCCAACTACATCACCGAAAGCGGGTACACCGAAGACATCAATGGACGCCCCTATGTGGGCGACAGCCAGAACACCTCGCGGCTCGCCATGATCGACGTGGCCACCGGCGAGGTCAAGTGGGTGGATCACGGCCAGCGCCGCACGCCGCCCGCTGCCGCTGCCGCCCCCCCGCAGCCCCCGCGCGAAGGCGGCCCGCCGGTTCGCACGCCCGCCCCCCAGGATCGTGACGTGCAGCTTGGCATGCCCCTTTGGTCGGAAGACGGCACGAAGGCTGTGATTTCGGCCCGCGCCGCCGACAACAAGGACCGCTGGCTGCTGGCGCTCGACCCCTCGACCGGCAAGACCCGCATGCTGGCTCACGATCACGACGACGCCTGGCTGGGCGGTCCCGCCGCCAACACCTTCGGCTGGATGAAGAACGACCGCGAAGTCTATTTCCAGTCCGAGCGCTCGGGCTTCGCGCATCTCTACAGTGTGGCCTTCGACGGCGGAGAGCCGCGCGCGCTCACTTCCGGACAGTGGGAAGTCCTCAACGCGCGGCAGTCGCGCGATAAATCGCTCTTCTATCTCACCGCCACCAAAGACGGGCCTTTCGATCAATTCCTATACCAGATGAGCGGCGATGGCGGCCCGCTTACCCGCATCACCCAGGAGCCCGGCCGCCACGTCACCACTCTTTCGCCCGACGAACACTGGATTGCCGACATCTATTCCTATACCAACAAGCCGCCCGATCTCTACATCCGCGAAAACGATCCCAAGGCCGTCGCGAAAAGAATCACCATGTCGCCCTCGCCGGAATTCGCGCGGTATCCCTGGCTCGACGTCCCTATCGTCATGGTGCCCGCGCGCGATGGCGCCCAAGTGCCGGCCCGCCTGTTCCAATCCACCAGCTTCAAGAAGGGCGGTCCCGGCGCGATTTTCGTGCATGGCGCCGGCTATCTGCAAAACGTCGACCACAAGTGGTCGGCCAGCTATTACCACGAGTACCTGTTCGATCATATCCTGATGGAACGCGGCTTCACCGTGATCGACGTGGACTATCGCGGCTCCGCCGGCTATGGCCGCGACTGGCGCACCGCCGTCTACGAGCACATGGGCGGCAAAGACCTCGACGATATCGTCGACGCCGCCAGGTACCTGGCCGCCCAAAAGGGCGTCGACCCGAAAAAGATCGGCCTATGGGGCGGCAGCTACGGCGGCTTCATCACCTTGATGGCCATGTTCACCCAGCCCGATGTCTTCGCCGCCGGCGCAGCCCTGCGGCCGGTCTCCGATTGGGCGCTTTACAATCACAACTACACTTCGGAAATTCTGAACCTTCCGCAAAACGATCCCGAAGCCTACCGCAAATCCTCGCCGATTTTCTTCGCGCAAGGCTTGAAAGGCGCACTGCTGATTTGCCACGGCATGGTGGACACCAACGTCGAGTTCGAGGACACCGTGCGTCTGGTGCAGAAGCTCATCGAGCTGCGCAAGGAGAACTGGAACCTGGCCGTCTATCCGGTCGAAGACCACGGTTTCCGCCAGCCCTCCAGTTGGGCCGACGAATACAAGCGCATCCTGGCCCTGTTCGAAAAAATGAAGGGGTAAGTGAGACGGGCCCATCGCCTTTTGTCGTCTGTCAACCAGCCGTGCTTTAACCAGGCACGACCACCAAAGGCGATGGTCAGTCCCACCGAAGGCCCACTTAGAAAGTGACCACGGCGGCGCTCACCGGCCGCTCTCCAACCGGAATCAACGTGAACAGCGGCGCCGACTTCATGCGCCGCTGCGCGCCATTCGGCGTGGTGGCCAGCGCCCTGGTGCGGATGACCGCCAGGTCGCCCGACATCTCATTGAGCACCAGCACGTACTGCCGCTCCGGCGCGGGTGTCAGCAGGATCTGGCCCGGCCCCTGCCCAACCGTCACGATGGCCACCAGGCTGTAATCATTGAAGTCCAACACCGTAATCCCGCTGGTCTCCCGATTGGCCACTATCAGGTAAGAAAGCTCGCTAGTGTCGTCGGTCACCGCCATCGCGCCGGGAGCCCGTCCCGCCAGGATGGTCTGATAGACTTCCGTGGAGTAGGGAAAGACGACCACCACGGCATCCATCCCGTCGCCGGTCACGAAGAGTTGGCCGCCGCCGGTGGTGGCGCAAAAGTGGCGCGGCGCGAGCGGCAACGGCAGGCGGACCACGGTCTTCCCCGTGGCGACGTCGAAGATCGTGATGCTGCGCTCCGGCCCGTTTCCGGTGATCACGTGTTTGCCGTCTTGGCCGAAGGTGATGAGCGAGGGCTCCACGCCAGCGGCGATGGTCCGTTCCACCGCCGCGTTAGCCGCGTTTCCGAGCGATGCCAGCGCGATGGTGCGATCGGCGCGGCTGGCGACTGCGGCCAGGACGCGATTTTCCTTGGTGGCCGAGAGATCGAAGCTGTCGGGCGGCGAGCGAAACCGAACGCGCCGGCCGGGCTTCAGTGAATCGAGCGGCAATTCCACCAGCATGGCCGGATCGCGATAGAGCACCCAGAGCGAATCGCCGGCGGGAGAAATCAACATGCCCACCGCCAGGTTGCCGGCGCGCGCGCGGCGGCTGACCGCGAGAGTGGCCGCGTCGATTTCATAGACGGTGCCGGCGTCGGGCGCCAGCACGAAGATCTTGGGTTTCGACGGATGGGCCACCACCGCGGCGGGCGCGCCATCGAGGGAGATCTGTTGTTGAACGCGGAAGCTCTCCAGATTGACCGCCGCCACCGACCGGCTCCCTTGATTGGCGACAAAGCAATACCCGGGGATGCGCGTAGCTTTTTTCCTGCTGCATCCGACCGCCGCGGACGCCGCCGCCGCGAGCAGTGCCCGACGGGAAAGGATCGTCGATTTCACCGTACTCCATTCTAAGCTGTGGCGGAGGCATGATATCCTGATTAAAGCTTCTTGGACGCAGCCTGGACGCAGCTTGTGAACCGCAGGCTGACGCTTTTTCCCCGACCGGAGAGATGGCCGAGTGGTTGAAGGCGCACGCTTGGAAAGCGTGTTTAGGGGAAACTCTAACGTGGGTTCGAATCCCACTCTCTCCGCCAGTCTTATTATTCTCAGTTGCTTGCCGGCTTATGATCAGGCCGGAACTCATTCCATCGCAATCGTAATCGCGCCGGCGACGATCAGGAGTCCGCCTGCTCCCTTCGCCCACGTGACACGTTCACCCAGGAAGAGCGAACTGAGCAGTATCACCAGCACGACGCTGAGCTTGTCGACCGGTGCCACTCGGGACGCTGGACCGATCTGTAGAGCGTGAAAATAGCACAGCCACGAAAGCCCCGTCGCAATTCCGGAAAGGACCAGAAAGAGCCAGGTCTTCTTCGAAAAGCCGCCAAACCAGGCGGGCGTGCGCGTGCCGTATGCCAATAACCACGTGAAGATTACAACCACCGATGTTCTAACCGCCGTAGCCAGATTGGAATCGACCCCGGCGACGCCGAGCTTTGCCAGGATTGCGGTGAGGGCAGCGAAGAAGGCGGACAGCAGCGACCATGTGAGCCATGTCATGCAGTCAAAATACCATGCGCAGTCGCGAACCGCCTTCGCTCCACTGCCGGCGCGTCAGAAGCTCTGTTCATCCGCCGACGGCCCGTAAATCGCCGGAACCGGGATGTCGTTCAGCCGCAGGTACACCCCGAGCTGCGCGCGGTGGTGGATGGTGTGGTTCATGATGAACGAACGCAAACAGACGATGCGCGGCATGGTGAACAGGGTCTTGCCGCCCTGGAGAAACGCCCAGTTCGCCATGAAGCGCTCATCGCTCGCTCCGGCGATAGCGGCCCGCGCCGAGGTCACACCCTTGTCGAAGCGCTCCAGCAGTTCCTTGTTCGAACCGGCAGGCTCTTCTTTGTGGGGCGGTGCGCCCGGGGGCGCAATGTCAAAGGAATCCTTCGCAATAACCTCCGCGGTCCAGCCCACCATGTTAGCGATGTGAGTCGCCAGCGCAATCATAGTGAACGATTTGGGATGCGGCCGCCAGTCGAACTTGTCTTCCGGCACGCGTTCCAGGGTTTTCCGGGTACTGGCCATTTCCTGGTCAAACTCGGGTAGTAAGGCGTCGCTAATCTTCATGCTGTCCTCCAGTCAAGATCTTCGCCTTTTCTTCGCCACTTGTCAAGCCCGATTTTGAGCCTTCAGATTCCTTCCTGGCCATTCCTGAACAAGGCTGCTTCAATAGCTCCTCAGTCCCGACATGCAGATCCCGCCGCCGTAGCACTTCTGACTCCTGACTTCTGACTTCTGACTCCTGGCTTCTGACTCCTGACTTCCAAATCCCGCAGGGATTTCAAGGGCGCAGCCCTTGCCTCAGTGTTTGATTTCCACTTCGTCGATCTTCTGGCCGGTGATGTCGAAGGCCTGCATGCGGATGGTCTTGCCATCCACTGCGACCGTGACGAAATTCTCCACGCTGGCCACTTTTTGCGTGATGCCCGGCGGCGGTTGGTCCACATCGTAGAGCGGTGCGCCACCGCCGCCCGAACCGATGTAATGAATGCCGTTTTTCAGGTAGTGCTGGTAGTTGTGGTCGTGGCCGAAGAAGGCCGCGGTCACGTGATACTTTTCGAGCATCGGCACCAGCGCGGTCATGAGGGGGTTTCCTTCCTGGCGGCGCGCCACCGCGCTGAACGGCGGATGGTGCGCCATGATGAAGCGGTATTCCACGTTCTGATTAGCCTGCAGATCCTCTTCCAGCCAGCGTGTCTGCTCCGCCCAAAAAGCGTCGCGCTCGCGCTGCGTTGGAGCGGCGTTGGCCACGTCGCTATTGAGCACGGAGAAGTGCGCGTTGCCCCAGTGGAAGGAATAATACGAGCTGGTTAATTGAAAGAAGTCGTAAAAATTGCGGCAATCGCGTTCGTGGTTGCCCAGGGCCGGGAAGAGCACGGTCTGGCGCAGCAGGTCCCGCTCGATGTCGAAGAAAATGGGCCACAGCGCATTGTCGAAGCCGTTTTCCACCAGGTCGCCGGTTTGCAGCGCGAAGTCCGGGATGCCGTTCTTGAGGATCTGCTCGATCACCTTGCGGTGAACGTCGTGGCGCGTGCGCGTATCGCCGTAGACCAGGAAATGGTAGGGCTGGGTGGCCGTGGGAGCCGTCTTGAACCAGCCTTTGACGCCCTCCTGTCCGGGGATGTCGTAATCGTAGCGGGTATTAGGCTGAAGCCCGGTCAGCGTCGTCTTTTCCACCCGGAAGGATGGATACGGGCGCGCTGCCGCCCCGGCCGGCGGATGCAGCGTGAGTTCGTCGCTCTTGACGATCCACACCACCGTCGCGGTATTGCGCGTCACACTCACCACGAACGGCCCGCCCACCAAAGCCGGGGCGGCCGAAAGCGCCGCGGCGCCGGCCAGAAGCAGAAGAAATTTTTTCATATGGTTGGAATGCGCCCACCAGTATACAAAAGCCGCCGCTACAAATCGGTGACCGCGGCTTAATGGCCCGGTGAAATTCCGCCTCCCTGGAGCGAGTCGGCCTTGGCGTATTTGGGCCAGTTGTAGCCATAGAAGGCTACGAAGGCGAAGCAAAACATCGGCACGATGAAGCCGCGCGACATATCGAACCGGTCGGCCACGTAACCCATCAGCTTGGGCAGGATGGCCCCGCCCATAATCGCCATCACGATAAACGCCGATGCCTTCTTGGTGCGCGCCCCCAGCCCGAAAATCCCCAGCGCGAAAATGGTGGGGAACATGATCGACATGAAGAAGTAGCTCAGGAACACGCACACCACCGAGAGCCATCCCAGCTTGCAGAAGACCAGCAGCGTGACCGCGACATTCAGCGCCCCGTACAGCCCCAGGACTTTGTGAGCGGCGAACTTCTTCATCAGACCCGCGCCCGAAACCCGGCCCGCCAGGAAGCACACGAAACCGGCCGCCGCCAGGTTCGAAGCGCCCTTGTTGCTGATGCCCAGCACGCCGGCTTTGTTCGGCTCAAACCAGCCCGTCAGCCAGTCGTGCAGAGGGCCGGCATGCGCCGAGAGGCTAGCCATGGCGGAAGTCCACGGCGCCGGAATCGCCGGAACCTCCGCAGTCATGTAATTGATGAAGAAGCTGAAGATGCCGGCTTGCGCGGCCACGTAGAAAAACTGCGCCGCGACCGCCATCGCAAAATGAGGATGCGACCAGATGGAGTGGGAAGCGCCCGGCGCGGCGTCGTCCAGGTGATAGCCGTCTTTGGTCTTGATGTCGGGGACGTTGGCGAAAAAGAAAATCGCCGCCAGCACCATCACCACAAAGGCCACGCCCATGTAAGGGATGTAGAGCGTCTGGCTGCCGGTGTTATGGCCCAGCGCATCCTTGGAGTAAAAATAGACGCTGCCAACGATCGGACCGCAGATCCAGCCGATCCCGTTGCAGGATTGCGCCAGGTTGATGCGCGTGGCCGCGTAGCGCTGGTCGCCCAGCACCGTGGTATAAGGGTTGGCGATGGTTTCGAGGAACGCCAGCCCCGTGGCGATCAGACAGACCCCGGCCAGATACGCCACGAATCCGGCATGGGGCGATACGCTGCCTGCATGCACCAGCGAGTTGATGTGGGTGGCCGGGATGAACCAGAAGCCCCCCGCCGCCACGATCAGCAGGCCCGCGATGATGCCGCCTTTATAGCCCAGCTTGGCTGCCAGCCATCCCGCCGGAATCGCCATCAGGCAGTAGCCCGAATAGTGCGCGAACTGCACCCAGGCCGATTGCGCCTTGCTCAGGCTCAGCTCGTCCTGGAAGTGCTTGTCCATCACGTCGATCATCCCGTTGCAGAATCCCCAGAGGAGAAACAACGAGCTGACCAGCATGAAAGTGAACATCAGGTTACTGCCGTCATCCCTTATGAATAGGCCTTTTCTGTCTGTGTTCATAGCGTGGATAACGATTCTAGCAGGTGGGACGATCGCCTTTTGTCGTCTGTCTCCCGGCCAGCGAGGGAGGTGTCTGCATGTGAATGCCATCGTGGTTCAGCAAAGCATGACGGACCACGGAAGGCGATGGTCTGTCCCACTTAGCAGTCGGCCTGCCTGTGCGCAGCTAGGCCATATTCGATGCTGGTATCCGGTATGGTATACTGAAACGTCATGGAGACTGCGCGCAAGATCACCGTCGAAGTGCCGCCGGAGCTTCTCGAAAGGGCGCAACGAGCCAGCGGTAGTGGCATCACCCAGACCGTCCGTACCGGCCTGCAGCTAGTTGCGGCATCGCAGACCTACGCGCGGCTGCGCCAACTCCGGGGCAAAGTCCGCTTCAAGCTCACGTCCGCTGAGCTGAAGGCCGACCGATGATCGCGGTCGACACCAGCACTTGGATCGCATTCCTCGAAGGAGATGGCGGCGAAGACGCGGATCTGCTCGACAGGGCGCTCCAGGACCGGCAGGTGCTGATGGTGCCCGTTGTGCTCACCGAAGTGTTGAGCGACCCGAAGCTTCCTTCAGAGGTTTCACGGACTCTCTCGGATCTGCCGCTCATCGAGGTCGAGCCCGGCTATTGGCAACGGGCAGGCGAGTTGCGAGCCCAGGTGTTGGCAAAACGCCGCAAGGCGCGCCTCGGCGATGCACTGATCGCCCAAAGCTGTATCGATCGCGGGATTCCCCTCCTTACGCGAGACCGGGATTTCCGGGCGTTCGCCGGCGCCGCCGGCCTCCATCTCGTCATTGGATCCGCAGCGGGCTGAACCGATCGCACCTCTTCAGCGGGCCGCGACCGTCAGGGAGCGGAGGCCCAGTAGTACAAGATCAAGCAGTGAGCGTCGTCTTGCCGGCGCCGTTGGGACCGGTCAACCCCGGATTCTCGCCTTCGCGGACGGAGAAGCCGGCATTCTCAAGAACCGTGTTGCGCCCGAACTGTTTGCAGACGCCCGTGACGCTGAGCGGCATGGCGGAGCCGTAAAGGGGAATTGTAATCGATCTCCCGCGGTCCCGATGCTCCCCGGCCAGCGCGATGGCGCGCAGTGAAGGCTTGTGAAACTCCCGCCACTCGATCCGCGTCTATGGAACCAAGTGCGCTACGGATGCTGACTGGATGCCACTTCTCACATTGCTAGGCACGCTATTGGTGGTTTGGCAGGGCGTTGTGAACAGCCTCGACGTGTCGGTTGTCGATTCGTCCAACCGGCCGGTGGCGGGCGCTCTCGTCGAACTGAAAGCGGGCGGAGAGATTGTCGCTTCGCAACAGACCGATGACCAGGGCCACGCCTCGTTCCGGGAACTGAAGCCGGCCGCCTACTCGCTCATTGCCTCCAGAAACGGATTCGAGTCGGCCCGCAAGGGCAACCTCGAATTGCCGGCCTCCGTTGAATTGACGCTGGCGCCGGCGCTCGTGAAGGACAGCGTCGAGGTCAAGGGAACGGCTGCGCCGTTAGAGCAGGGCGCCTCCGTGCCGAATGAGCTTCCGGCGCAGACCGTTCGGGAGCTTCCGGGACGCCCGGCTACCGTGGCGGATGCTTTGCCATTGTTGCCGGGCGTGGTTCGCTCGCCGGGAGGCGGCTTGAGTCTGTCGGCTGCCGGCGAACATAGGAGCGCATTGATCGTCAACTCGGCGGATGTTACGGACCCGGCGACCGGACAATTCGGATTGACGGTGCCCATCGACATCGTCCAGACCATGAATGTCTACCAAACGCCTTTCCTGGCGGAGTATGGAAGATTTTCGGCGGGGCTGGTTTCGGTGGAGACGCGCCGCGGCGGCGAACAATGGAAGTGGGAGTTGAACGATCCGTTTCCCGATTTCGCGATTCGCAGTTATCATTTGCGCGGGCTGCGGGACGCCACGCCGCGGCTCAATTTGGAAGGGCCGGTGGTTCCGGGGAAGTTGTACTTTTCCGTAGGGCTGGAATACGCGGTCCGCAAGACCCAGGTCTACGAACTTCCTTTCCCCTTCAACCAGAAGAAGCAGGAAGGCATTAACTCGTTCGCGCAACTTGACTGGATTGTCTCCCAAAAGCAACTGGTGACGGCTACCGTTCACGTGGCGCCGCAACGCTTGCAGTACGTGAACATGAACTACTTCAATCCGCGGGCGACCTCGCCGGACGCCAGCACCAACAACTATACCGTCACCTTGGGGGACAAACTGACCTTGCGCGGCGGCCTGCTGGACAACACCATTTCCGTGACGCGCTTCGACGCCCGCGTCTGGGGCCAGGGCGCCCAGGACCTGACCATCACACCCGCCGGCAATAGCGGGAATTATTTCGCGCAACAAAGCCGTCGGGCTTCGCGAGTAAGTTGGTCGCCCACTTACTCCTTCGCTGCGGTGAACTGGCTGGGGACGCATAACTTCAAAGCCGCCGCCTACGTCGCCGAAAGTACCGACAACGGCGATGTGACCGAGCGGCCCATCGGCATTCTGGACTCGTCCAGCCAGTTGCTGGAACGCATCACGTTTTCCGGCGGGCAGCCGTTCCGGGCTTCGGATACCGAGTATGCCTTCTTTGCACAGGATCACTGGACGGTGACACCCCGGCTGGCGCTGGATTTGGGAATACGCGCGGAATCGCAGGCGGTGTCGGAGAGCCTGCGCGTGGCGCCACGGGCGGGCATGGCGTGGACACCGTTCGCCCATACGGGCACGATTGTGCGCGCCGGCTTCGGATGGTTCTACGACCGCGTGCCTCTGAATGTCTACTCGTTCAACCACTACCCGAATGAGACCATCACGCTGTTCGGGCCCGGCGGACAGATTACGGGCGGCCCGTGGCTCTATCTCAACCAACTGGCCGCCGCCAATACGGAGTTTCCCTTCGTGTTCCAGGAGCCGGCCGCGGGGAATTTTTCTCCGCGCACCGCTACGGGAAACTTGCAGATCGAGCAGCCTCTTTCGGAACATTTAAAGCTGCGGATAGGCTACACGTTGAAGCAATCGGCGGGACTGCCGATTCTGAATCCGGTGGCGCCGGATGCGGCCAATGGCGGGGTAGGCGTGAACCTGCTGTCGGGAAGCGGGCAATCGCGGTATCACCAGTTCGAGGTTACGGCGCGCGTGCGATTGAATGACAAACGTCAATTGTTCTTCTCCTACGTGCGTTCGGCCGCCCGCGGCGATTTGAACGATTTCGCCAACTACCTGGGCAGCTTTCCGGCGCCGATCGTTCGCCCGAATCAGTTCGGCAATCTGCCTGCCGATTTGCCGAACCGGTTTCTGGCCTGGGGCATGCTGCAGCTTCCCGCCGGTTTCCGGGTGGCGCCGATGGTGGAATATCGCAGCGGCTTCCCTTACGCCGTCACGGACGCGGCCCAAAGCTTTGTCGGCGTGCCCTATGCGCAGAGATTTCCCTAGTTCCTCTCGGTGGATTCGCGGATTTCCAAGGACATCAAAGTCAATCCGAAATACACCGTGCGCCTGTCGGTGAGCGGTTACAATCTCACCAACCACTTCAACCCCGAGGCCTTCCACAACAATGTCGCCGATCCGGCGTTTGGATTCTTCTTCGGCCAGCGGGGGCGGCGCTTCACGGCAGATTTCGATGTCGTCTTTTAGGGCGGTGAAGCGCTTCTGCGGGCAGCCGGCCTCATTCAGACACCGTTGATATCCGCGTTCTCGAAGACCGCTTTCGACGCGCCGTGCTTGGCCAACTGGAGCATCGCGCGCCCCACCTGCTCCGTGGACGTCCCGTACTTCGGGGCCATCCTGAGCAACCAGGGCAGCAGCGGTCCCAACACCGTGTAGAACGCCTGGTAAAGCCCGGTCTTCGACCGTACCCCGTGCTGCGGCACAATGAACCCGGGACGGAAAAGGAAGACCGCTTTGAAGGGCAGCCGGAGCAGGGCATTCTCCGTCTGGCCCTTCACCCGCGCCCACATCGTGCGCCCGCGCCCGGTGCTGTCGGTGCCCATACCCGATACATAGATGAAGGTCATCCCGGGATTCAGTTTGACCAACGTTTCGGCTGCCGCCATGGTGATGTCGTACGTTACTTTCCGGTAATTCTCCTCGCTCATGCCTGCCGAGGTGACGCCCAGGCAGAAAAAACACGCGTCGAAACCCCATAGCCGGCTCTCAATCGCGGAATAATCCAAGAGGTCCTGGTGCACGAGTTCGCGCAGTTTCTCGTGTTGCTGCCCGGTGGCGCTGCGTCCGATCGAAAGCACGCTGCGCACATCGGGATCGAGCAGGCATTCGCGCAAGACGCCTTGCCCCACCATGCCCGTCGCGCCGAAAAGGATCGCATGCATGTTTTGCCGCCAACTCCAGGTTACGGGAAACGTGTGCGCTTCCCCAAAGGCGGGCCGCACACCACCAGCAAGACCGGGTGACGCCCCATTGCTGTAGTATGCTGTAGCCATGCCCGTTGAGACAAAACAGATGGACGGTGGCGCCGCCCTGGTGACGGTGACCGGCAGGCTGACCCTCGGCCGCGACGTGGAACGCTTGGAAGCCGTAGTCGACGAACTACTCAAGCAGGGCCAGAAAAAATTCATCTTCGATGCTTCGGCGCTCGACTATGCCGACAGCGCAGGCATCGGCGCCGTGGTCGCCTGCCTCACTCACATAAAGAAGGCTGGCGGCGACATGCGCATGGCCGGCGCGAATGCCCGCGTCCGCCGCCTGTTTCAGATGACCGGTGTGGACCAACTCCTGTCTCTATACTCCACCGTGGCCGAAGCCGCTTCCTGACGCGTCCCACTGCTCCGCCAGCGGAAACACGTCGCGTTCCTCCTCGATCATGTTGTGCTGCGCGATGGCGTGAAAGCGCTTCGCGAGGCGCAACACATCGCCGCCTTGACCGGCCGCCACAGCCTCTTCCAAGCCCGCCGCCATCTCCAGAGCCTCGGCATGTTGCGCTGCCATCTTTTCCGCCAGTGCCGCCTCGTGTCGCGCGATCTCCGCCAAAAGTCCTTCTTCCGCGCGGTAATGTTCCGCGGCCAGATTGTGAGCCTTGCGAAAACTCTCCAGAAAGCCGGCGTTGCCTTCGATCGCGGCGAGCAGGTCGTCCAGGTGCTGCTCCATAAGGCGGTGCTGCCGCCGCGAGGCTTCGGTCCTCGGTCTTGACATATACAGACCCCGTCGCCGCTACACTTCTGACTTCTGACTCCTGACTTCCAAATCCCGCAGGGATTTCAAGGGCGAAGCCCTTGGGCCTAGTGATCGCGATCCGTGATCAGCTCTGTCACTGAGAGCAGCGCGCGCTGGTAGGGAGACTCGGGGAACTCAGCGATAATCTGGCGGGCCTTGTCCGTGAAGGCCTGGGCGCGCTCTTTCACACGCTCCACGCCGTGGTACTTTTCGAGCAGCGCCAGGATGCGCTTGAAAGGCACTTCGTCGTAATTGCGCTGCCGGAGAATCGTCTCCACCAGCATGCGTTCGCCGGCCGTGGCGACGTCCAGTGCGTACACCAGCGGCAGCGTGACTTTGCCTTCGCGCAGGTCGCCCCCCACCGGCTTGCCCAGCGTCTTTTCACGGGCCGTGAAATCCAGCACGTCATCCACCAACTGGAAAGCCATGCCCAGATTCCAGGCATACTCGCCCAGCCGCTCCTGCGCGTGCCCATCGGCGTGGTTCGCCACCGCGCCCAGCCGCGCGCACACCGAAAACAGGCGGGCCGTCTTGCGGTCCACCAATTCCATGCAATCGGCCTCTCCCACATCGATCCGCCCGATCCGTTCCAGTTGGATCAATTCGCCTTCCACCATCATCTGGGTGAGCGAAATCAGCAGCTCCAGGATCTGGAAATTCCGCTCGCGCAGCGCCATCTGAAAGGCCTGCATGTAGAGCCAGTCGCCCGCCAGCACGCACGTGTGATTGCCCCACTTGACGTTCGTGGAAGGCCGCCCGCGCCGCGTTTCGGCGGCGTCGATGACGTCGTCGTGCACTAGCGTCGCGGCGTGGATCAGCTCCACCACCGCTCCCAGCTCGATCGCCGACGCGCTTCCGTTTCCATCCGGGCTGGTCAGCTTGGAGGCCAGCAGCAGCAGCGTGGGCCGCAGCCGCTTTCCGCCGCTCGATTGCAGATACTGCCCGATCGCGGTGACGGCATCCACCGACGCCACCGATTCGGCGGTAATCCTCCTCTCCACCTGCTCCAGCTCGTCCTGGATCAGGTCGAAAATCTCGCGCGCTGTAAGGGCCTGCCCCAGCTTGCTCAAATTCATGTAAGTTAACCAGTTTACCTGTTAGCGGTCCCGCCCCGCAAACACAGCCCTTCAAAGTTGCGGGTGGTCAGCTCGGCAATATCTTCCGGCGGGCGGTTCCGCACCTCGGCCAGCCGCCGTACCGTTTCCACCACGAACGCCGGCTCATTGCGCTTGCCGCGATGCGGAACCGGCGCCAGGTACGGGCAATCCGTCTCCACCAGCAACCGGTCGCCGGGCGTCATGCGCGCCGCTTCGCGAACCGCCTCCGCCTTCGGAAACGTCACCACCCCGCCAAAGCTCAGGTGGAATCCCAGGTCGAGCGCCTGCCGCGCCTGCGCCGCGCCGCCCGTGAAGCAATGCATGATGCCGCCGCCGTTCCACCGGCCGCGCAGGATGTCGAGCGTATCGTCCCAAGCCTCGCGCGTGTGAATCACAATCGGTTTGCCGGCCGCTGTCGCGATCTCCAGTTGCCGCTCGAAGACCGTCCGCTGCACGTCGCGCGGCGAAAAGTCGTAGTGATAGTCGAGCCCGATCTCGCCGATCGCCAGCACCAACGGGCGCGCCGCGAGTTCGCCCAGCCGCGCAAAAGTCTCCGGCCCGGCCTTCGACGCGTCGTGCGGATGCACGCCAACGGTCGCATAGATGGCCGCATGCCGCTCCGCCAGCCTGATACCGGCTTCCAGATCCGGCGGGCCGCTGCCGGTCCCGATCGCCATCATGCACTCCACGCCCGCCGCCAGCGCGCGCTCGATGGTCTGCTCGCGGTCTTTGTCGAACTTCGAATCGTCCAGGTGGACGTGCGAGTCCACCAGCCTCACTTGAGCCGCGCTCCCACCGGGATCTCTTCGTGGAAGCCCGCCAGCACCGGCTTGCCGTCGTTCACGGAAGCCGCTACAATCATCCCGTTCGATTCGATGCCCTTCAGCTTGCGCGGCTGCAGGTTGGCGACAATCACGACTTTGCGATTCACCAGGTCCGCGGCGGTGTAGGCCTCCGCGATGCCCGCCACAATCGTGCGCGGCGCGGGCTCTCCGATGTCGACCGTCATGTGCATCAACTTGGTCGAGCCCTTCACCGGTTCGGCCGTCAACACCAGCCCGACCCGCAGATCCGCCTTCAGAAAGTCGTCGATCGCGATCTTGGGCGACCCTTCCGCCGCCGGCGCCTCTTCCGGTTTCTTGCCCATCAGCGCCTGCTGTTCGGCCGTCACTTTTTCTTCCAGCGCCCGCATTTTCGCGATGGCCTCCTTCGCCTCGATGCGCGGGAAGACACCGGCGATTTCGCCAATCGTCTGACCGGCCGCCAGGCCGCCGGTCTCTGGATTCCATTTGAGATCGGTGAATCGGACTGATTCGAGCTGCTCGCTCATGCCCAATTGGCGCCAGATTTTTTCCGCTGATTGCGGCAGCACCGGCGATACCAGCGCGGCGATCACGCGCAGCGCTTCCGCGGCGGTTCGCAGCGTGACATTCAACTGGATCTGCGCGATCTGGTCGTGGTGCTGGTTCGCCAGTTTCCACGGCGCTTGCTGCACGATGAACTTATCAGCGGCGGAAATGATTCCCCAAATGCCTTCGAGGGCCTTCGAAAACTCGAAGTTGTCGTACGCCGCCACGATGCTTTTAATATCGCCGACCGGGAAAATGGAGTCCACGGGACACCCTGACGGAATCACGCCCTGCCGGTACTGCTTGATCATCGTCAGCGTCCGGCTCGCCAGGTTGCCCAGCCCGTTCGCCAGGTCCGAATTGTAGCGGCCTACCAGCGCGTCGTAGCTGAAGCTGCCATCCTGCCCGAACACCACTTCGCGCAGCAGGAAATAGCGCAGGGCGTCGGCCCCCATCACTTCTTTAATGGGTTCGGCGCGCACGATGTTGCCGCGCGACTTGCTCATCTTGTCGTTCTCAAACAGCAGCCAGCCGTGCGCAAAGATCTGCTTGGGCAGCTCGAGACCGGCCGCCATCAGAAACGCCGGCCAGTAGACCGCATGGAAACGCACAATCTCCTTGCCGATCAAGTGCAGATCCGCCGGCCACAGCCCTTCGCCTTCCACCGCGCTCATGTAAGTGGCCAGCGCGTCGAACCACACATAGAACACGTGGGGAGCTTCGCCTTCCACCGGGATACCCCACTTGATATTTGTGCGCGTGATGGATAAGTCATTCAACCCGGACTTCACGAAGGAGATTACTTCGTTGCGCCGCGTTTCCGGCTGTATGAAGCCCGGATTATTTTCGTACAGGTCCAGCAGCTTCTCCTGGAACGCTGATAGCTTGAAAAAGAAATTCTCTTCCGTGATGGTCTCGGTGGGCCGTCCGCAATCGGGGCAGGGATCGCCCGGCTTGGCATCGTTCACGTATAAGTTGTCGAAGATACAATACTGGCCGGTGTAAGCGCCTTTGTAGATTATTCCCTCCGGGTTGTCGCGGCAGAGTCTGAACAGTTTGTTCACTACGCGCGCGTGCTGCGGGCTGGTGGTGCGCTGAAAGTGGTCGATCTGCAAGCCCAGCATCTTCCACTGCCGCTCGAACTCCGCGGCGATCGCGTCGCAAAAGTCTTTGGGCGTCTTGCCGGCCCGCTCGGCAGAGCGCTCCACGTTCACGCCGTGCTCGTCGGATCCCGTGGTCAGTACCACTGGCTCATAGCCTTCCATCCGCTTGAATCGCTTCCACAGGTCGGCCACAATCGTCGTATAGGCGTGCCCGATGTGCGGCGCCGCGTTCACATAGTAAATCGGTGTCGTCAGATAGTATTTCTTCATTTGGATTGCTTCTGGTAAGTGTAATTCGCTTCCGCGATTACTTCTTTCAGCGCCGCGCCGGTTTCTAACGCCAGCCGCCGGCAGTCTTCATACTCCGGCGCATAAGATCCCTCGCTGCCAATTTTCATTCTTACTTTGCCGTACTTCGTTTCCACTACCTCGAATCGGCGCGCCTGCACGCGGCGCTCCGCGGCGTACATCCGCAACCCCAGCGTGGAGGTTTCGGCGAAGACCATCCGCGCCAGCGTCTCGCGGTCTTCCCGCCGCGCCACCACGCGCAGCAGGTTGCCGGGCCGGCCTTTCTTCATGACGATGGGCTCGAGCGACACATCGAGCGCTCCCGCTTCCGCCAGCCGTTCGGCGGCATAGGCCAGCACCTGCGGGTTGAGGTCGTCGATGTGGGCCTCGATCACCGTCACTTCCAGTGCTTCTTCGGCGGTCGCCGCCTCGCCCAGCATTACGCGCAGCACGTTGGCCTGTTCCGGAAAATCGTGCGAGCCCGCTCCGTACCCCGTGCGCGTCAGCCTCATGGGCGGCAGCGTGCCGAACCGTTCCGCCAGCGTCACCGCCACCGCCGCGCCGGTCGGTGTCGCCAGCTCCACGGCAGGTCCGCGCGAGTACACCGGCATTCCCGCCAGCAGCAGCGCCGTCGCTGGCGCGGGCACCGGCAGAACGCCGTGCTCCGTGTTTACCGTTCCGCTTCCCACATTAATCGGCGAGCACACAATCCTGTCGACGCCCAACAGTTCGAACGCTACCGACGCGCCCACGATATCGGCAATCGAATCGGCCGCTCCCACTTCGTGGAAATGCACCTTTTCAATTGGCACCTGGTGGACCGCCGCTTCCGCTTCTCCCAGCCTTTGAAAAATCTCGACGGCGTTGTGTGCCGCCCGCGCCGCAAGTCCAGCCTTCTGGATGATCTTGATGATGTGCGAGAGGTGGCGATGGGCGCGCTGCTCGCCCGCCTCGACGTGGTAGCGCGTCGCGCCGATCCCGCATCGGCGCACTTTCTCAAACGAAACCGTAGCCCCGATGTCGAGCGACGCGATGGCATCCGCGATGGCCGCGGCATCCGCGCCGGCATCCGCCAGCGCGCCCACCAGCATGTCGCCGCTGATTCCCGAGAATGCGTCCAAATAAGCCAGAAGTGACATTTTTCTAATGGTGGCACAAGCTTCGCGGCCGGCGCATCCGCCTGGCCGTTACGCCACCAGCTTCAAACAAACGTAAAGCACCGGCAGCGTGAACAGCGTGCCGTCGACGCGGTCGAGGAATCCCCCGTGCCCCGGCAGAAACGCGCTGCTGTCCTTCACGCTCGCCCCGCGCTTCATGGCCGATTCCGCCAGGTCCCCGAGTTGTCCCGCCAGGTTGCCGACCATGCTCAGCCCAACCGCTTCCGGCACCGGCACCGACGGGATGAAGTACACCAGGTAGGCCCATCCCACCGCCACCGAGAACGCCATCGACGCTACCGCGCCTTCCCAGGATTTTTTCGGGCTCACCCGCGGCGCCAGCTTGTGGCGCCCCAACCACCGGCCCACGTAGTATGCTCCGGTGTCTCCCATCCAATTCAGCAGCAGCGCGAACATCAGCCAGTGCGGATTCTCCCGGTGCAGCGGCATGGCCGCTTTCCAGCAGCCGAACACATAAATCACGCCGGTCAGCAACAGCGCCGCGCGCGGCAGGCCCTTGGCTAAGTCGTTCGCGCGCAGGGCCCCGACCAGCGCCACCATCGCGATCAGCGTCACCACCGGCCACGATTCTCCCTGCCACACCAGCAGCAGCAGGCCCGCGCCGTAGCCCATCAGTCCCGGCGCGCCGAAGCCATAGCCCGCGGCCACCGCATCGTATTCCCGGTAGCACAGCAGCGCAACCGCCGCCAGAACCGCCACAAAGACCCAGTAGTCCGCCCACAAAACCGTGTAGACGACGATGGGGATCAGCACCAGGGCCGTGAGGATCCGCTTCATGACGAGCGGAGCGCTTCGATCAGGTTTTCATCGGCGCTCGACGCGCCCTCCGCCGGGCGTCTGCCCGCCCCTCCGCTCAAACCGCCGTACCGGCGGTCGCGCTTCTGGTATTCCAGCACCGCCTGCAGCAGGTCCGCGCGCGTGAAATCCGGCCACAGCGTCTCGGTGACGTACAGCTCCGCGTACGCGATCTGCCACAGCAGAAAATTGCTGATGCGCATTTCACCCGACGTGCGAATCAATAGATCCGGGTCCGGGCACGACGCCGTGTAGAGGCTCGTCGCAATCGAATCTTCGTCGATCTTGAGGGATGAGATGCTGCCGTCCAGCCGCGCCATGTCCAGAATGGCGTTCACCGCATCCACGATTTCCGCGCGGCCCCCGTAATTGATCGCCAGGTTCACCAGCAGCCCGCGGTTGGCGCTGGTGGCTTCCACGCCCGAATCCAGCTCGCGGCGCACCTGCGGCGGCAGCGCGTCCAGCCGGCCGATGGCTTGCAGCCGGATGTCGTTCTTCTGCAATTCGGGCAGTTCCTGCTTCAGGTAATAGCGCAGCAGCCGCCACAGCGTTTCCACTTCCGTGCGCGGCCGCTTCCAGTTCTCCACCGAAAACGCGTACAGCGTCAGAACCTTGACGCCCAGCCGCGCGCACGTTTCCACCGTGGAGCGCACCGGCCCGATGCCCGCCTGGTGTCCGGCCACGCGCGGCAAGCGCCGCCGGCCCGCCCAGCGGCCGTTGCCATCCATGATGATCGCGATGTGCGCGGGAAGCCGAGCCGGATCGATGGATTGAACTAACTCCCAATCCTTGTCTCCCGGCTGGACCGCCTCCAATAAGGCCTTCATGCAGTAACTCCTTATGGTACACCAGCCAGGTTGTAGTACAACAGCTCACATTCTTCGATCGCTGCGAAGACGTCGTTGCTCCGTGGCGCACGCACTCGTGCGTGCCGCGTCGACACTCGTGTCGACGCATTGGTGTTGTCCCACATTGCTTGCGGCTATGCTGCTTTGTGGGGCGGGCGCCCTCGCCCGCGCCGGACCCCCTGGTCCGGCAGTTCTCGCACGTCTGCTACCATGAAAAATCCCCTTTCCTATGGCGCTCCGCTTACACAACACGTTGTCCCAGCAAGTGGAGGAGTTCTCTCCGTCGCGTGACAACACCGTCCGCATGTACACCTGCGGCCCCACCGTCTACGATTTCGCCCACATCGGCAACTTCCGCACCTTCACCTTCATCGACATCCTGCGAAAATGCCTGCGCGCCAACGGATTCAAGCTCGACCACGTGATGAACATCACCGACGTCGACGACAAGATCATTCGCAACGCCGCCGCGCAGAACAAGTCGCTGGCCGAGTACACCGCTGTCTATACCCAGGCCTTTCTGGACGATTGCGCCAACCTGCGCCTGGAGCGTCCCGAACGCCTGGTGCCCGCCACCGAACATATCGACGATATGGCGGCCGCCATCGCCCGTCTCGCCTCCACCAGCCACACCTACACCACCGACGGCAGCGTCTATTTCAGGATCTCGACCTTCCCCGGTTACGGCAAACTCTCCCACAACGATTTCAGCGGCAATATCGCCGGCGCCCGCGTCGACGTGGACGAGTACGAAAAGTCCGACGCCCGCGATTTCGCCCTCTGGAAAGCCCCCAAGGAAGGCGAGACTTTCTGGGAAACCGCCATCGGTCCGGGCCGCCCCGGCTGGCACATCGAGTGCTCCGTCATGGCCATCAAGTACCTCGGCGAAACCCTCGACATCCACGCCGGCGGCATCGACTTGGTTTTCCCGCACCACGAAAACGAAATCGCCCAATCCGAATCCCTCACCGGCAAGCCCTTTTCGCGCTTCTGGCTGCACGCCGAGTTCCTCATGGTGGAAGGCCAGAAGATGTCGAAGTCGCTCGGCAATTATTTCACGCTGCGTGACATCGTCGGCCGCGGCTATCACCCCGAGGTCATCCGTTACCTGCTCGCCTCCGTGCCCTACCGCAAGTCGCTCAACTTCACGTTTGACGGCCTGAAATCCGCGGCCACCGCCATCGACCGCCTCCGCAATTTCAAGCTGCGCCTGGAAACCGACCGCTATCCCGAGGGTCTCAACGAACAGTTGGACACACGCGCGGCCGTCGCGGTGGTGAGGTTCTATGGCAGCCTCAACGACGATCTCAACACCGCCGAAGCCCTGGCTGCCGTCTTCGAATACGTGCGCGACGCCAATAGCGCCATGGATGCCGGCGAGTTCCGCGCGGAGAATGTGCGAGGCGCCCTGCAAGTCATAACCACCTTCGATTCCATCTTCGACGTGCTGCGGCCCACCGCCCAAGCCGGCCAGCTTACCGACGCCCAGGTCGACGCCCTCATCGAAGAACGCACCGCCGCCAAAAAGGCCAGGAACTTCGCGCGCGCCGACCAGATCCGCCGGGAACTCCTCGATCGGGGCATCATTCTCGAAGACACCAAGGCCGGCGTTCGCTGGAAAAGGAAATAGCGGCTGGACTTCAAAATGGACATCCACACCAAAGCCGTTCACGCCGGCGACCGCAAGAAACCCGGCCCTCACACACCCGTTACCACTCCCATTCACACCGCCACCAGTTACTTCTACGAATCCACCGCACAGCTCGACCGCATCTTCGGCCAGGAGGAGCAGGGCTACTGTTACAGCCGCTACGACAACCCATCTACCGCCGCTCTCGAAGAATTAGTCAACTCGCTTGAGAATGGCGCCGGCGCGCTGGCCTGCGCTTCCGGCATGTCCGCCATTTACCTCGCCATTGCGACCGCTCTGGCCGACCGCCGCAAGTCCATCGTGGCCGCCAATGCCATTTACGGCGCCAGCGTCAGCTTGCTCATGAACGTGCTCCAACCGGCGGGGGTCGACGTGCGTTTCTGCGACGTTTGTAATCTGGATGATTTCCGTGCCGCCGTCGCCGAAACCCGGCCCGGCTGCGTCTATATGGAGACCATTTCCAATCCGCTGCTGCGCGTCGCCTCGCTCGATCGCATCGCCGAAATCGCCCGCGATGACGGCGCGGCCCTGGTGGTCGACAACACTTTCGCTTCACCCTTGCTTTGCCGCCCGCTCTCGCTCGGCGCGCACTTCAGCGTCCACAGCGTCACCAAGTACCTGGCCGGTCATGGCGACGTCCTCGGCGGAATTGTTGTCACCGATCTCGAGCACATCGATTCGCTGCGCGCGCTCTCGCGCACCATCGGTCCGGTCCTCGGCCCCTTCGAGAGTTACCTCACCATGCGCGGCATCAAGACGTTTCCCTTGCGCATGGAGCGCCAGTGCGCGAACGCCGCCCGCGTGGCCGCGTGGCTCGCCGCCCATCCCCGCATCGAGCGCGTCTATTTTACCGGCGACGCCGCGCATCCCGACGCCGCCGCCATCCGCCGGCTCTTTCCGCCCGGCCTTACCGGCGCCGTGGTCAGCTTCGAAATCCGCGGCGCGGGCAGGGAAGAGATCTTCCGCATGATGGACGCCCTCCAACTGATCGTGCGCGCCACTTCGCTGGGCGATGTCCACACCATGATCCTCTACCCCACCATGAGCTCGCACCGCGAGATCTCGCCCAAGCATCGCGAACGCATGGGCATCCGCGATAATCTGCTGCGCTTGTCGGTCGGCATTGAAGCCGCCGGCGACATCATTGCGGATCTCGACCGGGCCTTGGGTCAATGACCATTGATCGTGACAGCATCGCCGAAACCGAGTCGCTCATCCGCCCCTACATTCGCCGCACTCCCGTCGTTGATGTCGATGGCGCCGATTTCGGCCTCCCTGGCGTGCGCCTCTCGCTCAAGCTCGAGTTCCTCCAGCACGGCGGCTCTTTCAAAGCGCGCGGCGCTTTCACCAACCTGCTGCGGCGCGAAGTTCCGCCAGCCGGCGTCGTTGCTGCATCCGGCGGCAATCACGGCGCAGCCGTCGCTTACGCCGCCATGAGGCTAGGCAAACCCGCCCGCATCTTCGTGCCCGCCGTTGCGTCCCCCGCCAAGATCGAACGCATTCGCGGCTATGGCGCTCACCTCGTGGTCAGCGGCGAGCGCTATGCCGACGCCCTGGCCGCCAGTGAGCAGTGGGCCGCTCGATCCGGCGCCATGCCCGTTCACGCCTATGAGCAGGTGGAAACCCTCCTGGGGCAGGGAACCGTCGGCCTGGAATTCGAGCAACAGAATCCCGAGCTCGATTCCGTCCTGGTAGCCTGCGGCGGTGGTGGCTTGATCGGCGGCATCGCCGCCTGGTATGGCAGCCGCACCCTAGTGATCGGTGTGGAACCCGAAGCCGCGCCCACTCTGTTCATGGCCCTCGAAGCCGGACGTCCGGTCGAGGCTCCCGCTGGTGGCATCGCCGCCGATTCCCTGGCGCCTCGCAGCGTCGGCCAGATCATGTTCCCCATCGCGCAGGCTCACGTCAGCCGCGTGGCGCTGGTCACCGACGAAGCCATCGCCGCCGCACAACAGGCCCTGTGGAACGTATTGCGCATCGTCGTGGAACCCGGCGGCGCCGCTGCTTTCGCTGCCGTCCTCTCGCGCCGCTATCAGCCCCAGCCCGGTGAGCGCGTGGGCGTGTTGCTGTGCGGCGCCAACACTACCGCCGTCAATTTCCAGTAGCCCATGCACGGCTGGCCAGGCAGCGAGGAAGGAATAGAAAGGCATCGCCGTACCGCCCCCGGCTGTGCCGGCAGCATTCCGCACACCAACCCCAACCCGGAGCGCAGTATGCGTTTTATTGCGCCCGATTATATCCAGGTACCTCTGCCATCGTCCATCTCTGCTAAAATCGCTTTCGCGCACCTACTCGTATGACACCTTCCCGTCACGTGGCATGGGCTTTGGCGCTGGTCCCGCTGGCCTTCTGCGCTCTCGCGCAAACCCCGCCCAAAGGCCGCAGCGACCCCTCGTTCACCCAACCCTCCCTCGCCGACGGCGTGGACTATGTCGTTCCCACCGAGACCGAAATCAAAGCCACCATCTACCGCATCTTCGGCTACATCGTTCGCTCCACCGCTTACCGCATCATCGACACGCAAACCGGCCAGCCCATCACCGATTTCACGCATCCCATCAAGACCGCCGGCGTAGACAACCGCGCCGGTCAGTTCAACGATTGGGACTATCCCGTCGGCGTGGTCCTGGCCGCCTTGCTGAACGTGAGCGATGTCACCGGCGACCCGCGCTATTCCGGCTACACCTTGAAAAACTTCGACTTCATTTTCGACCACCTCGATTATTTCCGTAAACAGGCCGCGCAGTTCGGCGCTCAATCCTACGGCTATCGCCGGCTGCTGGAAATGCGCGCCCTCGACGATTGCGGCGCCATCGGGGCCGCCCTCGTCAAGGCCTACGCCAGGAAACCGGACCCTCGCTACCGCTCGACCATCAACGACATCGCCGATTACATTGCCCATAAGCAGATGCGCCTGCCCGATGGCACGCTGGCCCGCGCGCGCCCGCAACCCGTGTCTCTCTGGGCCGACGATGCCTATATGTCCATTCCGTTCCTCGCGCAAATGGGCAGGCTCACCGGCGACCGCGTTTGGTACGACGACGGCGCGCGCCAGGTCATCCAGATGTCCCAGCGTCTCCAGGACCCCCGCACCGGCCTCTACGACCACGCCTGGTATGAAAACACCGCCCCCTACGATCCCCGCTTCTTCTGGGGCCGCGGCGGCGGATGGGTGCTCATGGCGACCGCCGAGCTTCTCAGCGTCCTGCCTGAGGATCATCCCAGCCGCGATAGGGTCCTCGATATCTTTCGCACCGCCGCGCGCGCCGCGGTCGAAATGCAGAGCTCCAGCGGCATGTGGCGCCAGTTACTCGACAAGACCGACAGCTATCTGGAATCTTCCGCCACCGCTATGTTCACCTTTGCCATCGCACGCGGCGTCAACCGCGGCTGGCTCACGCCCGTCTACGCGCCCGTCGCTCAGGCGGGCTGGCAGGCCCTGGCCACGCGCGTGCGCCCCGACGGCCGCGTCGCCGGCATTTGCGTCAGCACCACCGCCGCTTACGACGCCGTTTACTACTACAATCGCCCCACCGACCTCGACGCCATGCAGGGCTATGGCCCCACCTTAATGGCCGGCGCCGAAGTCATCACCATGCTCCGTTCCTTCGATATCGAACACAATCTCAACACCTTCCATTACCGCGTCAAGAAAAAGTAACTGCCAGGAGAAGAAACGTGCGTAGGTACTTATTCGGATTGGTCCTCTCGCTCGCGTCCTCGCTCGCCGCCGCGCCCGGCGCCGCCGTCACGGTTCGTAACCCCATCGATCTCGCGCGCCCCGCCGAAACCATCGTCCTCTCGGTCGCCGAGCTCCACACTATGCTTACCTTCAAAGACGCCCGCGAAATCCACGTCCGCGCCGAAGGTTCCGGCAAGGATCTGCTCATTCAGGCCGTCGATACCAACGACGACGGTAAGTACGAAGAATTTCTCTTTCAGGCCGATTTTGCTCCGCGCCAGAGCCGCGTGTTCCTGCTCGCCATCGGCGACCGCCAGATCGCCCGCGTCGAAGATTACAAGACCTACGGCCGCTTCGTCCGCGAGCGCCGCGACGATTTCGCCTGGGAGAACGATCGCATCGCGCACCGCATGTACGGCAAGGAGCTCGAAACTTGGCCGCAGGAGCCGCTCACCTCCAGCTCTGTCGATGTCTGGATTAAGCGGGTCCCCAAACTCGTCATCAACGACTGGTACATGATGGACGACTACCACAAGGATCACGGCCAGGGCGGCGATTTCTATTCCGCCGGCAAAACCCGCGGCGATGGCGGCACCGGTATCTGGGTCGACGGCAAACTCTATCCATCCGCCAATTTCCGCGATACGCGCGTCTACGCCGTAGGCCCCATCCGCGTCCTGTTCGAGCTCGCTTACGAAGCCTGGACCGCCGGCGGCGCCCGCGTGTCCGAAAAGAAATTGATTTCGCTCGACGCCGGTCATAACCTCGACCGTTTTGAAACCAGCTATGCCATCGAAGGCAATGCCGCCAATCTCATGAACGCCGCCGGTATCCGCAAATTGAAGGGAACCGCCATACAGTCCGACAAGGAGCACGGCTGGATGCGTACCTGGGAGGATGTGAAAGAAGGCCCCAGCCAGTTAGGCCAGGCCGTTCTCGCCGACTCGGCGACCATCGCGAGCTTCGCTGAGGACGATCTCAATTACATCATCCTTACCAGGATTCAGCCCGGCCGCCCCTGTGTCACTTATGCCGGTTTCGCTTCCACCCTTGGCGCCGATTTCCATACCCGCGCGGAGTGGGATCGCTATGTCACCGATTCCGCCGCCCGCTTGCGGGCCCCCGTCGAGATCAAACTCGAAAAACGGCAGCCTTGACGATTGACTTAGGACATCTGTTCGGCAGTTTAGCTGCGTGTTCCGACCCTCCGCTCCCTCACGGTAGCGGCTCGGGGCGGAGCGTCTCAACCAGCCGCGACCGTGAGGGAGCGGAGGGCGGAGGGGAACACGAATACGTCACTGTAATTGCGAACAGGTATACTTAGCCCACTGCCTGCGTCTTCTTCTTGCGGCGCGCCGCCCAGTACTTTCTCATACGTTCCGATACTTCGCGCCGCTCCTCGGCGCCCATTGATTTCCTACCTCGATTGGTCTTCTTCTGGGGAGGCAGCCCCGGTGCCGAACCCTGCTGCAACGCCTCGAGCGACGTGATCACGTGCTCCAGCCGTTCCCTTTGGGTATATAAGTCCTTCAGTATTTTCCGTAAGTCAATTGACATCGGCTTGCTCAGTCCAACACTTGATGGCTCTCGATCAAACGAAAACTCATTGTAAGTGCTAGCCTTATGAAAAGAAACATCATAAGTGGTTCGAACGTACTATGTGCCGGTCTACTACGTTGAGAAGTCAGGAGCGTACCGGTACGGTACGAAAGGAGTATTCCCGCCCGCTTGGAAACCGTTGTAACTTGTGCCGGCGCTGCTCTCCTCCGTTCTGTTTCGGAGTTCAGCCACCCGGCCGGCACTCTGTTTTCGGAACTATAAGTCCTGGATCTTGCCCAACCACTAGTTTCAGAGGGCAATATCCTATCGGTGCTGCTCATAGACCGCAACCAGCTTTTTGTCGAGCCCGCCCTGCAACTTAAACTCTGCCGGAATTGGTCCAGAGCGCCGGTCCGCGCGACCGCCCGCGGTCCGCCCGAATGCGGGGCAGCCTTTCCAGCCTGCCGACCCGCCTTCCAGTGGGTCCAGCCGGCCGGAAGGCCGGCTGCGGGCAGGATAGCCCGCCCCCCACATCTCCTCGCCAAAACCGGTGGATTTGGGACGCACTGCGCTGGCAGCGCGACCCATCTTAGCCACTCGCCGGTTTTCACTAAGATTTCCTTGCACACTCTCACTAAAGCAGTGATAGACTGTTACAGATGAAATCAGATCGTTCTCTTCTAGAAGCTGCCTTGATCGGATATCAGGCGCAGCTCGCCGAGATACAACAGGCCATGCTAAATATCCGCGGCATGCTGGGTCAAAAGGCAGCCGCCGCTGCGCCTTCCTCCAAGCCGGCCAGGCGGAAAATGTCGGCTGCGGGCCGGCGCAGAATTGCAGCCGCGCAGAAAAAGCGCTGGGCCGACTATAACAAGCGGAAAGCGGCCAGCGAAAAAGCCTGAGGCGGCGCGCCCGGGTTACCGGCGCGCCTTACAGGACGAGTGCATTGAAGAACATCTTAAAAGTAAGGTAGCTCTGCGCTCGATACTGGGGCCGCATACCGAACAGCACCACGTGGCCGTTTCCCATCGGTGCATTGACCGCCGCCGCGCGGCCCGCAATCGTTTTCTCACCCACCAGCCACCCGGACGCCAGCACGCCCGATTCGACGTACCGCGCCACCACTGGTAACTGCGTATCCCATGCCGGGCTCTGCTCGCTCCAAATAGCCATCTCGCCCGGCACCCCATAGGCCAGCGGGCTGGCTGTGTCGATCCGCGCATTCAGCAGCGATCCCGGCGAGTAGAACTCATCGGTTTGGCCCCGCGCCGGAGTCGCCACTCGGGCCGCTACCCCGAGTTGAGTGATCGCGTAGTCCGTTGCGCCATTCAATAACACCAGCGTGCCGCCGCCGTGGGCAAACTCTTTAAGCGCCGCCGCTCCCGCCGGTCCCAGCCCGCCTGTATATTCCTCGGGCATGGCGTCGCGCCGGTAGCCGTTCTCCATGCTGCCGGCCGTCTGATCCGCAAACACCAGGACGTCGAACTTTTTCCGCAATCCGCCCGCCTGAATTTCCGCGTTTCGCAACCCGGTGTAGGCAAACCCGAACTGCTCCAACAGCCAGCGCGTCCAGCCTTCGTCCATGTTGGCCTGCCACGGCTGGTAGAGCCCCACCCGCGGCTGCTTCAATTCCTTCCATCCTTCGCGCCGCACGAGTGAAAAATCGCCACTCGCCGGGTCGCGCCACACCACGGCGCCGCTTTTCCACGCGCCAGTCACGGCCCTCCACGCATCCGTATCGGCCGCCGCCAGCACCGGGCCCGCCGCCACGGGCGGAGCCTTCCACTCGCCGGTCACCTCGACCGGCGCCTCCACCGCTTTCACGTCCACACCCATCAGCAGCGGAAGCGTATTGGCCGTCACGTCGTACGGCTTTTTCGGCGGACCGCCCGGGTACAGCCGGTCTTCCGGATACCGCTGCCGCTCCAGCAGCGTCTTCGCCCACCCGCTATACGGCTGATGCATCGCGACCACCGCGCTGCCGTCCGCGCCCTGCCCCACCTCAACTTGTCCGAATCGCAGCGTCTCGATCAGTTTCCGCGTCGCTCCGGGGTCGCGTTGCTTCCCCGCAATCACGAAGCCCCACGGCTTCGTCCGCTCCGTTTGCCTCTGTCCCACCCGGTAGAAATTCCGCAGCAGTTCCGTGCGATGCAGCGCCGCGTTGTAAAGCAGCGAGTCCCACGCAATCGTCTGGTAGTCGATGATGTCCCGCAGCCGCCACGTTCCACCGAGCCATGGCTCCAGGTAGTTCCACGAGCGCTCGTGCGGGTCATACCCCAGCGCCGTCCCCGCAATCTGGTCCACCCCCAACGTCACCGGCGACGCGATCCGCGCGCTGGCCGATTCCGTCAGCAGCCGCAACCCGCCATGAAACGCCTGGTAATGCCGCGAGGGCGTCCAAAAATCGTAGACTCCGTGAATCGCCACCCCGGTCTTGCCCGCCGCCGTCAGGTCCGCCGCCATCGCCGTGCCATACATATTCATCTCCTGCATCAGGATCGGGTCGATGTTCGGCTCCGCCGGGTCCAGCCACGGCGGCACGAACAGCCGCGCCGCATTATCCCCCATCTGGTGCACGTCGTACACGATCTCCGGATGCCACACGTTGTGCAGCTTCGAGATGGTCAGTTGCGTCTCCACTTGCGAAAAAATGTACCAGTCGCGGTTGTTGTCGTGGCCCACATAGTGGTGGTACAACTCCGGCGGCGAAGTCCCCTCGAACTGCGTCCCCAGCGTTTTCCGGTACCATCGCGTCACAATATCCACGCCGTCCGGATTGAGCGACGGCACCAGCAGCACGATCGTGTCTTTGAGGATCGCGCGGAAATGCGGGTTGTCCTCCGTCAGAAGCCGGTAAGCAAACTCCACCGCGGTGTGCGTGGAGGCGATCTCGGTGGCGTGAATCGAGCACGTGATCATCACCACCGCCTTGCCTTCCAGGATCAGCCGCTCCGCTTCCGCCGGTGACGTGGTCCGCGGGTCCGCCAGCTTTTTCTGAATCGCGATGTACCGGTCCAGGTGCTGGAGCGTCTCCGCATCGGCAATCGTCGCCGCGAAGAACGGGCGGCCTTCCGTGCTCTTGCCCAGTTCCTCCACTTTGATGCGGTCGCTCGATTTCGCGAGCGCCTGGAAATAGCCCACCACCCGGTCCCAATCGAGCACCGTCCGGTCGGCCCCCATCTCGTGACCGAAGTAACTCTTCGGCGTGGGCACCGCGGCCGCCGCCGTCCACACCACTGCCATCAGCAGCGCCAAGCGTCGCAAAAACATGCCCCCTATTCTACTGTAGTGTGTCCGAAATCCTGCCGGCTTTGTACTACTGTGCTTTGTTTTCTTCGCGGGCCGCGACGATTCTTCCGCGGCCCGAGTCCGAAGGACGCAAGAGCATAGCCCAGTGCGCCAGCACTGGGAACCGCTATGGCAGTTCCGCAAGCATCTGATCGATATCCGACGGGCTGATATAAAAGTGAGGGGACGTCCGCACCCACCCCGCCCGCGGCGCCGCCGCAATTCCGGCCGCGCTCAGCTTTTTGACTACCTCCACCGCCTCCATCCCCGGCTTGCGGAAACTCACGATCCCGGCGCCGGTTTCCGGCGTTCGCGTACCCATTACCTCGTATCCTCGATTGACCACGCCCTCGTAAATCCGGTCCCCGAGATTTTGGACAACCGGAGCGATTTTTCCCGGATCGACTTCGAGTAAAAACTCAATTGAAGCCTTCAAACCGTAACAACCAATTGTATTTAACGTGCCACACTCATATCGCCCCGCGTCCGGCCGCAGCGCCATGTCGCGCGATCCGTAATCGTTGTACCCCGCCACATTGGTCCAGCCGAATTCCACCGGCTCTACGCGGTCCTGAAGTCCCTGACTGATGAATAAGATGCCGCATCCCTCCGGCCCCAGCATCCACTTGTGGCCGTCGGCCGCCAGCGCGTCGATGTGACAACTCCGCACATCCACCGGAAAAGCGCCCAGGCCCTGAATCGCATCTACCAAATAAATGCAGTGGTTACGATGGCAAATCTCTCCAATCGCATGAATCGGTGCGCGGTACCCCGACAGGAATTGCACAAAGCTGATGGCCAGCAGTCGCGCGCCCCGGCACGCCTCCTCGATGCGCTCCAGCGGATCGCCCACCGACAGCCAGGTTACGTCAACTCCCTTTTCTTCCAGCCGCTTCCAGGGGTAATAGTTGGCCGGAAACTCCTCGCGGAAGCCCACCATCCGGTCTCCGGGCTTCCAGTCCAGCCCCATTGCCACCGTGGCGATCCCTTCCGACGTGTTCTTCACCAGCGCGATCTCCGAGCGCTCCGCCCCCATCAATCGCGCCGCCGCCACTCGCAGCCCTTCGTAAACCGCCAGCCAGTGTTTGTAGTGCAGGCTGCCGAACTGCGTACAATCCTCCGCCAGGCTCTTCATGGCCTCCGCGGCCGCCTTCGATAGCGGCGCGACGGCCGCATGATTCAAGTAAATCAACCGGTTGCGCACTGGGAACTGCCCGGCGTACCGGCTCCACAAGGGCTCTGCCCCCAAAAATTTATCATCCATAACAATCCCGATTCTCTTACAATAAGTGAAATGGGTTCCAGGAGCCATCCATGAAATTGCTGTCTGCCACTGCCCTCGCACTGGCGCTGGCATCGACCTCGCTCGCCGCCGATCAGAAAAAGCCCAAGGACGATCCGTCCCAAATCGGCGACCGCAACGTCGGCAAGTGCCTCAACCTGTACTCCATCCAGAAGGAGATGGCGCTCGGCCAGCAATTGGCTCGCGAGGTCACCAAACAGTCCAAGCTTCTCGATGACCCCATCATCACCGAGTACGTGAATCGCATCGGGCAAAACCTCGCGCGCAACTCCGACGCCAAAGTGCCTTTCACCTTTCAGGTCATTGACGGTGACGAGGTGAACGCCTTTGCGCTCCCCGGCGGTTACGTTTTCGTCTACACCGGCCTCATCAAAGTGGCGTCGGAAGAGGATGAATTCGCCGGCGCCCTGGCCCACGAGATCGCCCACGTGGCCGCGCGCCACATGACCTGCCAAGCCACCAAATCGCAAATCGCCGGCGTCGCCGGCGCCATTCCCGGCGTCGTGCTCGGCGGCTGGACTGGTTTAATCGTCGGTCAGGCGACCAGCGCCGCCATTCCCATGACCTTTCTCAGTTTCAGCCGCCACGATGAATCCGAGGCCGACTATCTGGGCGTCCAGTATATGTACGCCGCCGGCTACGATCCCACCGGTGCGATCAGCATTTTCGAGAAACTCGAATCCATGCAGAAAACCAGGCCCGGCGCCGTCGCCAAGGTCTTCGCCACGCACCCCATGGATTCCGACCGCGTCGACCGCACCGAAAAGGAAATCCAGCGGATTCTCGCGTCGAAGCCCGAGTACATTGTGACCACCTCTGAATACCGTGGCATGCGCGATCGCCTGATCTCCCTCGAAAATCGCCGCCAACCGGGTCCTGAGAACCGTCCGCACCTCATCCGTTCGGATGGCGACAAGCTCCCCGATACCGACTCCGGCACGCCCACCGTCAAGCGCAAAGACATCATCGAATAGGCGAGGCTTCGCCCCGGATACCTGCTCCCGAACCGGGGGGCTGGAGTTGGAAGGCAGCATGGCAGGGCAAGGCGGGGACGGCTACTCCATTCCAAGGGCGGGGATTGGATGGCAGTGCCCGTTTTGGCCTGCGGGATTCGCGGTGAGGGATGGCGGCAGCGCGACCAGGGGGTCGCACGCAGGCAAGGGCGCCTGCCCCACAGTGGAAATCGGGTCGGTTTCAAGGCGCCGATCCGGGTTGTTTGCTTCGGGTTGGACAGGGAAATTGGGTTCGTCCGGTATTTCTGTTTCTTCAGCCTCTAATTCGGGGCGGAGGACGCGAAGGCGCTCGAATTCCTGGATGGCGCGGCGATAGTTGCGCTCGGCTTGGGCCTGGTAGCGCAAGAACAGAGCAAAGGTATGGGGCTTCCGGGTCATGCGGCTAAAGGCTTCGGCGATGGAGAAATTGTCTAACTGGCCGATGGTGATTTCGCTGTTGCACAGACCAGATATGCGCTCGTTCATGGGGTGGATGGGCTCGCCGTCGGACCCGAGGGCCTGGTCGAGGCAATTGGTGAGAAGGCCGGCTTCGAGGCGGGAGGTGCGGATGAGGGACAGTTGGCAGAGGGCGATGCGTTCGACGGCCCAGAGTTCCTGGGAGTTGGCGGGGTGGTAGACGTCCAGGGCATCTTGTCGGAGGTTGACGATTTCTTCGGAGTCTTCCAGGTGGGGGACAGTGAAGATGGAGACGGCGAAGCCGTGTTTGCGGGAGTTTTGCGCGGATCGGGATTTGCCGGCGGCGGAGCGGGGGCCGGTGGATTTCTGCGCGTTGATGCGGTTGGCGGTGATTTGTTTGTCGGTTGCCATGAGGAGGTACCTTCCAATTCAGGGGTAGCACGACGACTGGCGGAAACCGGGCGGCCAGAGGGAGAAGTGGTTTGGAATCAGCGGAAAAAAGTTGATAAAAGTTGTGATTGATAAAGGTTTGCTCCGATTCGCGGCCTAGCAGGGCCGGGGGAGGGGGCGACGGGGCGAGGCCGCGAAATGGAGCAAACCGCTCAGTGAACTAAACTGGCAGGGTCGCGAAACGATTAAGGCATGGGACCACGCACGTGGTCAAAATTCGACGCGGCCGGAAGCTTGGAATTCCGGCTGGATCGCCTGGTTTCCAACGCGTCAGGGTTCTTCTCAAACGCCGTCAGCAGCCACCGCTTCGCCGCGCCGTCATAGTCACGGCGGGCTGATTGCCTGGAGCGATATGGCCGGTGCGCTTCGGCTCCGGCTCGGCGACTACCGCGTGCTCTTCACCCTCAAAGAAGGCGTCATGCGGATCTTCGGTGTCCGCCATCGCTCTGGAGCTTACAGGTGAACGTCCGACCCTTCCGCGCAATTTCCTCTTGACTCAACGACACTCTTCGTAGTACAGTCTTCGTAGATGCCGGCCAAACCTTCCGATCCGCCTCGCCCCACCGACGCTGAACTCGAGATCCTCACAGTGCTGTGGAGCCGCGGGGCCTCCACCGTGCGCGCCGTCCACGAAGCCATCGTCCGCCGTAAACCGACGCAGTACACCACCGTTCTGAAGCTGCTTCAGATCATGGCCGAAAAGGGCCTGGTCGGCCGCGACGAAAAGCAGCGCGCCCACATCTACTCCGCCAGCCGACCGGCGGAATGGACCCGGCGCCAGCTCGCCAGCGACCTGCTGCAGCGCGCCTTCGGCGGCTCCGCCAAAAGCCTCCTGCTGGGTGCTCTCTCATCCCGCCGCGCCTCGCGCCAGGAGCTCGCCGAGCTCCGCCAGTTCCTGGAAGAATACGAAAAGGGGACGCCATGAACGGACTCGCTCTCTGGGTTCACACGCCGGTCGCGCAAGCCGTCGGCTGGGCGCTCATTCACTTCCTGTGGGAAGGAGCGGCGCTGGCCGCGGTTCTGGCCGCCGCGCTCTTCCTGCTCCGCCCGGCGTCCGCTCGCGCGCGCTATGCCGCCGCCTGCCTCATTTTGTTTGCCATGCCGCTGGCCTTCGCCATCACCCTGCTCGTCGTGCTGCCCGGCCACGCCGAAACCGTAACCGCCGCGCATCTGCCCAATCCCCTGGCGCGCCTTTCCGCCGTGCCCGCATTCCAGCCCGCACCCGCTCCCCGCACTTTCCGCGACTTCCTCCCATGGTTGGCGCCCTGCTGGTTCCTAGGCGTCGCGTTTTTTTATGCCCGCGGCCTGGCCGCATGGTTGGCGGCCCGCCGCCTGCGCCAACGCGGTACCTGTGCCCCGGCGCCCGACTGGCAGGACCGCCTCACACAGCTCTGCGACCGTATGCGCCTCTTGGGTCCCGTGCGGTTACTCGAATCGTGCTTTACCGACGCGCCGGTCCTGGTCGGCTACCTGCGCCCCGTCATTTTCATGCCGCTCGGCTGCCTGGCCAATCTGCCCGCCGGACAGATCGAGTGCATCCTCATCCACGAGCTTGCGCACATCCGCCGTCACGATTATCTGGTCAACCTGCTCCAAGGCTTTGTGGAAGGTCTCTTGTTCTATCACCCGGCCGTCTGGTGGGCCTCGCGCATGGCGCGCGAGGAGCGCGAGAACTGCTGTGACGATTTCGTCGTCGAAATCACCGGCGACGCCCGGGTCTACGCCGCCACCCTGGCCGCACTCGAACACCGCCGCGCCGTAGCTCTGGAAGCCGCCGTCGCCGCTACTGGAGGAAGTCTCATGAAGCGCATCCGCCGTCTGCTCACCGAACCCCAGCCCGCGCAGGCCTCCGCCACCCCGGCCTTCGCTGCCGGTCTGTTACTGATTACCTTCGCCGCCGCGCTGGCCGCCTGGCCGGCGAAGCCGCCCGCGCGCCAAATCATTCCTGCCGTCGCCCTACAAGCACCCCTGCTGGAGTCCCAGACGATCGAACCTCAATCGAGCCCTCTCACTGGCGCTCTTCAGGAAAGCCAGATCCCCCAGCGGCAACGCACCACATTCCTTGGCCTCATGAATCCTTTCGCCCAAAGCGGCACGCAAACTGCGCCCCCCGCGCAGCGCAAGGGTGGAGATCCGACAGCCCAACAGGCGCTCACTACGCCCTACCGGAAATGGCTGAACGAAGACGTCGCCTATATCATCACCGATGAAGAGCGCGCCGCTTTCCACCGCCTCCAGACCGACGACGAGCGCGAGCACTTCATCGAGCAGTTCTGGCTGCGCCGCGATCCCACTCCCGGCACTCCCGAAAACGAATTCCGCGAGGAGCATTATCGCCGCATCGCTTACGTGAACGAACATTTCTCGTCGCGCATCCCCGGCTGGAAAACCGACCGCGGCCGCATCTACATCACCTACGGTCCTCCCGACGAGATCGAAGACCACTCCTCCGGCGGTTCCTACCAGCGGCCTGCCGTGGAGGGTGGCGGCACCACGTCCACCTTCCCCTTTCAGCAGTGGCGCTACCGCTTCATCGAGGGCATCGGCACCAACGTCATTATCGAGTTCGTCGACCCCACGATGTCCGGGGAGTTCCACATGACCATGGACCCATCCGAAAAACAGGCCCTGCTCGCCGTCAAGGGACTCACCCCGCTCGAACAAACGGGCATCACCGCAGCCCGCCCGGCCAAGACCTTCCGTTCCGATCAGGACCGCCGCATCACCATCGTAACCGGTGGTGGATCGCCTTCCGGAAACACCGCCAGCCGGCTCAACACGCTGGTCATCACTCCGGATCCCGTGGCCGGCCGGTTCCACATCACCGCGGAAGTCACCACCTTGGGCGGACAAACTGTGCAGGTGGTGGCGCAGAACGTGCTGGCTGAAATTTCGGGGCCGTTCGTCGAATGGCTGGAACTGCCGGTCGGCAGTTACATCCTGCGCGCTACCATCACCGACCCGAACCTCGTCTCGAAGTCGAGCGAGACCCGCTTCACGGTGGACTGAGCGCTCACTCGCCGAGTTTCGGAAACAGCGCCTTGTCCATAATCCGCCGCGTCAGTTCCTCCATCGTGAGGTATTGTTCCCCGTCGCGGTAGAACAACTTGTCTTCCGGCTGCGGACCCGCTTTCCAGCGGGTCCTGGACCGATTGACAATCGGTCCGCAGGATAACATCCTGCCCCGCCAAACACCGGCGGCAAAGACCGCCGGCGTTACCAGTCGGTTTTCGAGGAGCTTGAAAATGTACAAACTCCAGGGACCCGCTTTCCAGCGGGTCCAGACGGCTGAAAGAGGGCCTGGGCGGGCTTCAGCCTGCCGTATGTGTTCCGATATGGCGCGGCAAGAAACCGGCGGCAAGACCGCCGGCGCTACCAGTCGGTCTTTGCGGACTGCGGGTGCAGTGGTTGTAAGACGGGATTTACCAAAGGTAAGGCGCCGGCGCTACCAGTCGGTCTTTGCGGACTGCGGGCGGGATTGCCCCCCCACCTTCTTACGCCGTGCGTTCCGCCACGTAGCGCGGCTCCGCGTCAGCCCATCGCGCGGCCGGCGTAACCTCTCCCAGCGCCTGCGCCACCGGCTCGAAGCTAAACCACTCCGCCACCGCCTGGTCGTCCACCCTCCGCCGGCTCATGATCTCCCGGCGCTCCCGCAGCGCTCTGGGCGCGCACTTCGCCAGGTGCCAGAAGGCCGCCAGCGAGGCCGGCTCGCCGAACGCCACGCCCGCAATCACCAACAGGTCCCGCAGGGTCATGGGGAGCCAGAACCGACGGTACAACCCTGCCGTCGAATTCTTAATCCGCATCAGGAACCGGTTCTTCACCGAGTGCATGTTGATGGCCGCCGGGACCGCCCGCCGGCTCCCCGGGGTCACGCTGCGCACGTGATACGATTCGGCCGCCGGTTGATACAGGCAGCGCCATCCTTGCAGCAGCGCCCGCCACGCCACGTCCGCATCTTCCCGGTAGCAGAAGAATCCCGGATCGAAGAAGTTCCCGTCCACGGCTACGTCTTCGATCATCTCCCGCCGGTAGAGCGCCGCCGCCGCGCTGGCCCCAAACACGTACTCCATGCTGTCGTAGATCGCGCCATCCGGCTCGTGCCATCCCCGGTCGAAGTGCCGCATGGCCGGCGTGAAAAAAATCCCCGCCGAATCGATCCGCCGCTCCGCCAGCGGCTGGAACCCCGGCCCGATCGACAGCAGCTTGCCGCATACCGACCCCGCCGATCCGTCGGCCTCTCCCGCTTCCACCAGCGTCCGTATGAAATCGGGCAGCAGCAGCACGTCCGGGTTCAGCGTCAGCACCCAGTCCGCATGGCTGGCCCGGATCGCCTGGTTCTGGCCCGCCGCGAATCCCGCGTTGTGGTCGTTGTGGATCGTCCGGATCCGGCCCCGATACCGCCGCAGTATCGACCGCGTCGCGTCCGTGGAGGCGTTATCCACCACCACAACGTCGAGTACCACTCCGGTCTGTTTGAGTACCGCTTCCAGGCAACGGCGTATATAACGCTCGCTGTTATAGGTGACAATCGCCACGCTTACCTGGGCGTGAGGCTGAATTTTCAAAGTGTCCATGCCAAAGACCCCCGGAAGACCCGCTTCAACTACACTGGGGTGACGGGAAACCCGAGATTTTGAAGAAATATATTTTTTCAATTGGTGTAGTGGAAATGGCCTGGTCGCGGGTCTTTGAGATGGCTCGCTACAATGTCCTGGGATTCGGTAGGTGAAGGGCCAGTGGGATTCCTTCGGCAGCCGCAATCCAGTTCGGAGTTGCAAGACCAGGTGGCTCAGTTGTTTGCAGATACTCGCGAAGACTTATACCGCTACCTCCTGACGCTCGGCGTTCACCCGCCGAAAGCCCAGGAATCCGTCCAGGAAGTCTTCCTGCGTCTCTACTCCACCCTCAAAAAAGGCGAAAAGATCGAGAATATTCGCGGCTGGCTCTTCCGCGTCGCCCATAACGTGGGCCTCAAGGTGCGCGCCCGCCAAGCTTCCGAAGAGGCCTTCGCCCCTGAACTCGAGATCCGCCTCACGCACCCCGCGATGAATCCCGAGCGCGAGCTGCTGGAGCGCGAGCGCATGCTCCGCTTCCACAGCGCCGTCGAGGGGCTCTCCGAACAGCAGAAGCGTTGCCTTTTCTTGCGGTTGGAAGGCCTCCGCTATCCCGAAATCGCTTCCACCCTGGGCATCAGCGCCTCCGCCGTGGGTGAGTTCCTGCGCCGCGCCCTGGCACGGCTGAAGAAGGTGCGCGATGAGTAGCTTCCGGATGCGGCATCCCGAAGAAATCTCGCTGGTCCGCTACCTTGATGGCGATCTGCCCGCCCGCGAAGCCCGCAAAGTGGCCAGCCATCTCGAATCCTGTTCGCAGTGCCGCGCCGAATTCGAAGCGCTCCAAAGCACGGTCGCGGATTGCGCGCGCTACCGCCAGGAAGTACTGGCCGCTATGCCCGCTCCGCCCGCCGAATGGCGCGATCTGTACCGCGATTTCTCACGAATTGATGAATCTCTAGCCCATGAGCCTTTCCTTGTACGGCTAGCGCGGCCCCTGGTGCATGCGGGTGCACCACGTTGGGCGACGGCAGCGGCGATGGCGATGCTGGTAGTTCTCGGGGTTTTCTACCAGCTTCGCCAAACTCCGTCCGTACAAGCGGCCACATTGTTGAAACGGGCCATTGCGACTGCCGAGGCTAAACCGCGCCCGGTCCATCGCATCCGCGTGCGCACGGGCAAGCTGGATTTCACTCGCGTGGTCGGGCCGCAGGCGCCTCTCGCTTCGGCAGCCACCGGCCCCCCGGTGGAAGCCCTCTTCAACATCGAAGCCCGCTTCAACCAAGCCCATTACGATTGGAACGATCCTTTGAGCGCCCGCTCCTTTGAGCAGTGGCGCGATCGACAGATTCATACCACCGACGAAGTTTCCACGGTAGCCGCCGGCTACCGCATCCGAACCGGCGCTCGCGAAGGCGAAATCGCCGAAGCCTCCATCACCTTTGAGGCTTCCGATCTCATGCCGGTCGAGGAGCGCATCGAGTTTCGCGATAACGAGTGGATGGAATTGACCGAGATAGCGGAATCAACGACCGAAAGCGCCGGTATCACCGTCACGCCTGAAGTCGAGGTTCCGGTGCGCGCCGCCGAACCACCAAGCCGGCCGGCCGCATTCGCACCCGGGCCATCGGCCTCAATCTCCGACGAATTGCAAGTGCTGTCAGCTTTGCATGAGGTTGAGGCCGACCTGGGTGATCCCGTTGAGGTTTCGCTCGCCAACGGTAAAGTCCTGGTCACGGGCCGGGCTGGTTTGCCGCCTGGCCGCCAACAGAAGATCCAGGCTGCCTTGGCCAATATGCCGCTGGTCGAGATGCAGTTCGATTCCCTCCAGCCCGCCGCCATTCCGCCGCAAGCCGCCCTGTCTTCGGCCGGTGGCTCGGCCACCCCGCGTCCCGTCATTCAGTCCCGCGTCGAAAAGCAACTCGGCGGACGAGCCGAATTCGAACACTTCAGCGCCCAGATTCTCGATTCCGACGAAGACGCCATGAAGCGCGTCTACGCCCTCCGCACCCTGGCGCAGAAGTTCCCCGCCGAATCCGAGCCGCAACTCAATGCGAAGGACCGTGAGCTCCTAACGGCATTGTCCCGCGAGCACGCCGCCGTGCTGTCCCAAAAGGCGAGTACTCTTGAAAGCCTTCTCCTTCCGACGCTTTCCTCTTTGGGCGGCACGGCGGCATTGGCGCACGCCGCTCCCCACGCCGCGTGGCAATCCGCCGTCGAAGACCTCTTCCGTTCTTCGACCCGTGTCGACAAGCTAGTCTCCATCATGCTCGGCATGACTCCCAGCGACGGCTCCACCGCCTCGCTCCCCACCGACCTCTTATCCGCCCTCAAAGACCTGCAATCCAACCTCGACGATTGCCAGCGCCTCATGGCCAAGTAGGCAGGACAGACCTCCTGGTCTGTTGCAGAGGGCCTTCGGCCCGCGAAATCTTGAAAATGTAGAAACTCCACCCAGCCGCCTGAAGGCGGCTGCGGCCAGGATTTGGCCGCCCCACTTCGGAGGCCGGGCTGCGCCCGGCTGAGCCCGCTGGAAAGCGGGCTCGCAGCCAGAATTGGCTGCCCCACATGCTCACGCTATAGTAGAGTCAATGTCCGTCGGTCGGCTGCTCTCGCTCGCCGTGGTGGTTTGCGTATCGATGGCACCCGCGCGGGCGCAGGGTTACGGAGAAGTCTTCGGCAAGATCGTGGACTCCTCGCAGGGCGGCGTATCCGATGCGTCGATCACGATCGTCGACGAAGACACCGGCTTCCGCCGTGCGGCGCAATCCGAAACGGGCGGCGCGTACGCCATCGGGTCGCTGGCGCCGGGCAGTTACAAGATCACCGTTCGCAAGGAAGGCTTCCGCCCGGTTATGAAGTTCGGGGTGAGGGTTTCCTCCGGCGGGGCGGCGCGCGAAGATTTTCAATTGCCTCTGGGCAGCATGGAAGATAGCGTCACGGTGGTGGGCACGGCGCCCGCGCTGGAGCGGCCCGACGCTTCCGCCGGCGGCCAGTTCGATCTCGACGAAGTCGGCCGACTTCCGCTCAACGGCCGCGGCGTCATCACCTTGCTGGAGTTGATTCCCGGCACCAACGTGATTCCGGCCACGCGCGGCGATGCCGGCCAATTCACCACCAGCGGCATGCGCCCCAATACCAACCTCTTCACCGTCGATGGCGTGAGCGCCAACACCGGCGTGAGCGCGGGCGGTCTGCCGGCGCAATCGAGCGGCGGCGCGCTGCCGTCCCTCAGCGCTTTCGGCAGCCTGGATTCCATGATCTCGGTCGAGGCCGTGCAGGATTTCAAATTGCAGACCTCCACTTCCGTGGCCGAGTTCGGCCGCATGCCGGGAGCCAGCATCGCGCTCTCCAGCCGCGCCGGCACCGACCACTTCCACGGCTCCGCGGTTTTCCGCTATCGCAACCAATACATGGGCGCCAACGACTGGTTCGCCAACCAGGCCGGCTATCCGCGCGCGCCGCTGGGGTACGAGGACCTCGCGCCGTCCTTGGGCGGGCCGCTCAAGCGCAACCGCACGTTTTTCTTTCTTTCCTACGAAGGCATCTGGCTCAACCAACCTTATGTGTATAAGGTCCCGGTGCCTTCCACCGAGGTGCGCCTGGCCGTGAGCCCCGCCGAACAGGCGGTGCTCAACCTGTTTCCCCAGCCGAACCAGGGCCCGCTCGGTCAAGGCGCCGGCTTATGGACCGGCCAGATCAGCCGTCCCGCCGGCCTCACCAGCGGCAGCGCCCGCATCGACCAGGCCGTAACGCCGCGCGTGACGCTGTTTGCCCGCTACAGCGATTCCCCTTCGCACAACGATTTCGGCACGCCGGAGGTAAACCATATCGACCTCCGCGCGCAGTCCCTGACCCTCGGTCTGAACGCCCGGCCGACGGCGCGGACCGTGTTGGACCTTCGCGTCAACGAGTCGCAATCCAGCGCCGATTCCATCTGGACCGATACGACCGGCTCGAACGCGCCGGGCTGCGCGCTGGCGACCCTGGCGTCCGGCTTCGCCCCCAGCACCACGGTCACGTGCGACGAGCTGGTGCGGTTCTCCATCGACGGCATCGGCCAGGCGATCTCGGGCCGCGAGGGATCGCGCCGCGAGCGGCAGTTCCAGATCGTGCCGACCGCCGGGCTGAACCTGGGCCGCCACTCGATCAAGCTGGGGGCCGATTACCGGCGCATCCTGGCGATCCGCCGCGATCCCACCGGCAGCATCAACCTGATCGCCGAAGGCGCCGCCACCCTCACGCTGCTGCAGGATTGGTGGAGGGCCAGCGCCGATCCCGTCAACGCTAACGCCGCCGTGCAGGAGCTTTCCCTGTGGCTGCAGGATACCTGGCAAGTGAGTTCGCGGCTGACCGTGGCGGCCGGCCTGCGCTGGGAATTCAGCCCGGCGCCCACCGTCACGGCCAATTTTCTGAATGCGGCCGGCAACGGCCTGGTCCCCAACACGCAGCCCCTCTGGCCGACCTCCTATGATGACTACGCTCCGCGGCTCGGCCTAGCCTGGCGTCTCACCAATGACGGACGCACAGTGCTGCGCGCCGGCGGCGGGCTCTTCTACGATTCCAGCATGAGCATCGCCACCGACCTCATTAACGGCGGGCCGTTCAGCGCCAACAAACTCACCAGCGGCATTTCTTCGATCTCTAATTCCTCGCTGAGTTTTGGTTTCGAGCACGGACTGAAGCTGCCGCAGGTGAGGCAGTGGAACGTATCGCTCGAGCACGGCTTCGGCAATCACGACGTGATCTCGCTGGGCTACGTGGGTTCCTCGGGCCGCGACCTGATCCGCCGCGAAGCCGGCGGCGCCGGGACCGACGGCCAGTCCTACGTCGCGCTCACTACCGATCACGGAGCTTCGAGTTACAACGCGCTCGAAATGCAGTACCGCCGCCATGTGGCGCGCGGCCTGGATGCGGTGGCCTCCTACACCTGGTCGCATTCGCTCGACGACGATTCGAGCGACGCCTTCCTGCTGTGGTCGGCTTTCGGCGCCGGCATCGGCGACGACCACGCGTCCAGCGATTTCGATCTGCGGCACTCGCTGACGGCCGCCGTCAGCTACGAACTGCCGCCTCCGGCTTCTCCCAAGTTTGCCGCCAGACTGTTGGGCGGCTGGTCCATCGACGGCATCGTGCACGCTCGCACCGGCTTCCCCATCACTTTGCAGGAAGCCGAAGAGATCGATGCCATCAATGTCGTGAATGCCTACCGTCCAAACTGGGTTTACGGCCAGCCTCTGTGGATCTCCGACGCCCATGCGCCTGGCGGCAAGACACTCAATCCGGCGGCCTTCTCGATTCCAGCGAGCCCCGCACAGAGCCAGGGAAACCTCGGGCGGAACGTTCCCAGCGGTTTCGGCATGGGGCAGGTGGACCTGGCGCTGAAAAGGGAATTCCACTTCGGCGAGCAGCGTGGCATTCAGTTTCGCCTCGAAGCTTTCAACGCACTCAACCAGGCCAATTTCGCCGACCCCATCCGGTTCCTGGATAGCCCGCTGTTTGGGCAATCGACCTCGATGCTGAATACCATGCTCGGCACCGGCAGCTCCGGAAGCGGCCTGGCGCCGGTTTTGCAGATCGGCGGCCCGCGGTCCGTGCAGGTATCGGTGCGGCTGCATTTCTAGCGCTCGCACGGATCTGTGCGGGGGGCGCCGGGCAGACCGGCATCCCTACCGCGACCTAACCGATTTTTTCACGGCCAGCAGACTAATCCCCTACTGCGACCACGGCGGCACAATCCCGTTCATCCGCGCATACGCGATGGCCTGGCCCAGGTGCTCGGCCATGTGCGTCTCCAGGCGGATCAACTGGCCGCGCGTGGTCATGCCTGTGCCGAAAAGATTGACCTCGCGGCTTAGAGAATTGTTGCTCGCCGAATCGATGGCGCGGTGCAAGGCGGTGAAGCTCGCCGTCAGCGCTTCCAGGACCTTCGCCTTGTTGACCGGCTGCTCCTCGTTTTTCGAGTTCTCATCCACCTGCTTTTGTATGGCATCGGCGCTGGAGTCGCCGGCCGCAATGTTCAGCATCACCTGGTTGGCGTAAGCGATGTGCAGAAAGACCTGCTGGAGCGTGCGCACGCCCGGCGCGGGCCTCCAGGAATATTTCTCCTCCGGAACGGCTTTGGCCAGCGCCATCACGTGGGCTTCAATTTCCGGCAGGGCCGCATTCAGGTCGGCCCCGGCGGCGGGCGCGGGCGGCACGTTCCTCACGCCCAGCAGTTCGACGTCGAAGATCAACTCGGCCTTGGGCGGAATGGCGCGGCCGCGGCCCAGTTCGCCGTAGCCCAGTTGGTAGGGGATGTAGAGGCGCCGCTTGCCGCCCACTTTCATCCTTTCGAATCCGCTGTCCCAGCCGGCGATCACCGCGCGGCGTCCCTGGATGAATTTCAGAGGCGTGCCGCGATCCACCGAGGAATCGAACTTGGTGCCGTCCCGCAACCAGCCGGTGTAGTGGACGGTATATTCCTGGTTAGGCGCGGCCGCCGCGCCATCGCCGGTCTTGATCTCGATGTAGCGGAGACCGTAAGCTTCCATCACTGGGCCGGTGGCCGCGGGGACCGAAGCCGGCATGGTGGGGTCGAAGATTTGCGCCGCCAGTGGCAGGGCAGCGATCAACGCGGTGGCGGCGATGAGACGCATAAGGCTGGACCTCTATCCAAGCTTTTTCCTGGCGATCAGGCGGCCGGCCGCGGCCGGCGGATTGTGGGCGGTGGAGGCGGCGGCCTTGCGGAAGTATTCCATGGCCTTGTCTTTCTCGCCCAGTTTTTCATAGGCCTGGCCGATCAGGCTCATGTTGAACGCGTCCTGGTTGGCCTTCTGCAAATCCTCCACCGCGGTCTTGTAATCGCCGGTGTAGAAGGCCACGTAGCCGGTGAGGTAGGGCAGGAACATGGCCTGCGCCTGGCCGCTGGTGGAACCCATCTGCGGATCCTTATCGTAAAGCGCCTTGGCGGCGGCGACGTGCTTCATGGCCTCGGTCTTGTTGCCGCGGCGGGCGGCGAGGCGCGCCAGCACGTTCTCCCACCGAAACTCCCAGAGATCCTTCATGTCCGGCGCGAGCTTGGGATCTTTGATTCCGGAGTCGTGGCCGAGCTTATACCATTTCTCGGCGGCGGCGAAATCGCCGGCGTCGATGCAGACGCGGCCGGCTTCGTCGGCGATTTCGCCCTGCTGGTAAAAATCGTTGTCGGCTGCCCGAATGTCGATGGCCATCTGCTCGTACTTGCCGGCATTCTGGCAGTCGGCTTCGAAGGCGTACGACATGGCCATGGCCCGGTAAGCGCTCACCTTGGCGTCCTTGTTGGCCGCCAGATCGACGACCCTGGCGAAGTGTTTGCGGGCTTCGGCGCCTTTGCCCATGAGGTCGAGCAGGACCCCGGTGGAATTGTGGAGCTGCGGGCTGTCGGGCGTGTTGGCGAGTTCCTTCTGGTAGACCGCGAGGGCGTCATCGTACTTGCCTTCGGTGATGAGCTGGCGGGCCTGGCGGGCCCATTCGGGCTGCGGCGGGCCGCCCTTCTGCTGGGCGGACAGGCAGAGAGTAGACACAACCGATACGACGAGGATCGTTGCAATGCGCATGGAGGAGATTATCTCACGAACGACATTTGGAGGGCGGACCCCCTGGTCCGCGCGGGACGCCCTCGTCCCACTTTCTCTCGAAGAATCGGACGCGTGCAGCACCGGTTCCGCGCCGTAGGCCCACCCAAAAAAAACGGGGAGGCCGGCTGTTCAAGCCGGCCTCCCCGTGCTTCAAAGGGGTTCAAGCAAATTAGAAGTGAATCCTCAGGCCAAACTCCATCGAGCGGGGGTTGTTCGCCTGGCCGGTGATCTGGCCGAACGACGTCGGGCTGGTGAGGTTCAAGCTGCCGTTGCCTGGTTGGAAGTGGTTCAGAACGTTGGCACACGTAAAGAACAACGTGGCGCCCACGCGCTCCCTGTAAATGCCGATGTCCTTAACCACGCTCGCGTCGAGATTCCAGGTCGGTAGGCCGCGCGGGCCGTCATACTTTGAGCAACTGGTGTCCAAACCCAGCACGCAGGGCCGGAACTCGCCGTAGATCTGAGCCGGATTGGCGAACTGGTTCATGCCATACAAGGCTGGGTTGCTCGAACTGATGGGCTTGGTTCCCACCGCGTTGGTTCCGAAAATCAAGTTGGTGCCGGTGCCGCCGGCTATGCCGTAATTTGCCGAGTTGCCGCCGGTGTAGGGCCCGAAGCCCACGGCCCCCTCGTTTGTCGCAGTCACAGCGCTGGTTCCAGGCGTGGTAACTTCACCAAACGCCTCGCACCCGGTGCAGTTGCCCTCGCTGTAGGTGACCGTGCCGGGAGCGCCGCTGATTGCCGTGAACAGCGGCGAAACCGTCCATCCGCCCAGGACGTGTCCCAGGAAGCCGTGCTGCCCTTTGAAGAACGGCAAGTCGTAGTACATCGAGAAGTTGTAAACGGCCTTGTAGTCGTAAGACTGTGGACCGTAGTTGGCGGCGAGATTGTATGGATTCAGCGCGGTAGCGCTGCTGGTAGCCTGCACCTGCGTATTCGTGCCCAACGCGCGTCCCCAGGTGAAATTGGAGATCGCGGTCATGCCGTGCCAGGCGCTGGTCCGCACCGTAACAAACAGCGCGTTGTAATTGCCCCAGCCCAGGCTGGTGATCATACCCATGGAGTTGGCCGTTGAGGCTCCGCCGTTAAGCGCCTGGCCGTACACGGTCCGGGGCAGTATCCAGCCATTGGCCACGCCAAGCTTGTTCCAGAGGTCGGCTACGGCGGTTTCCTTGATCAGTGAACCATAATTGGAAGCCACCGCGGCCGTGCAACTCGCGAAGCCCTTGCAGAAAGCGGAATTCACGCCGCCCAGAGCCGTTTCAAAGAACGGCTGCGCCGTTACACTGGTAGCGCTCACACCGTTGAAGAACATCTGCTCGTAGACTTGGGCGAAAGCATTCGAGAACTGCTGGCCGCCGAGCGTTTCCATGGTGGGGACCGCATCAATGTTGAGTTGCATGTACTCGTTCTTGATGATCTTCCCGATATACCCGAGCTCCAGGTGGACGTGCGTGTTCAATTCGCGCTGCACGGTCAGCGTGAAGTTGTCGGTGCGGTCCGGTTTGAAGTTCGGATCCAGGGATTCGGTGTCACCGGCGTTCGGATTGAGTCCGCCGGGATAATATGGCTGCGGCAGCGTAGGCGAAGCCGCCGCTAGCGGAGCGGTCAAGCCATCGCTTCCGATGCGGAACGCGTTGGCGGGGGTGGCCGCGCCGCTTCCCGCGCAGGATAGATTCTGGAGCGGATTGACGCAGGTGACGCCTTGCAGCAGGCCAGGGCCCAGCAATGGCACCAGAACCAGGTCCACGCCGTTCAGCCGTCCGAAAATACGGCTGTATCCGCCGCGGATTACGGTCTTGCCGTTGCCGAACAGTTTGCCCATGATCCCGTCGCTATAATGCGGGTTCCACGCAAAAGATACGCGCGGGCTGAATTCGCCGTAATACGGATTGTAGGGATACTTGAGCCCCGAGCCCACACCTCTTACCAACTGGAAGCCCAGTGTAGGGGTGTAGGTGGATCCCTGCAGCGCCGCCGCTTGACGCTGAGCGAGGAAAGCCTGCGTGCCGACCGGTTGGCCGTTGGAGTCCACCAGCGCCACTTGCTTTCCTTGTAACTCGTAAGGCGGCATCTCCAGGTTCCATCCCAGCCCGTAAGTCAGGGTAAAGCTCGGTTTCATGTGCCACGAGTCCTGGAAATAGACGCTGTAGTAGGGAATAACCGACTGGTCGGCAGCCGGCGTGCCAATGGATTGCAGGCTCAGGTTGGGCACCGCGCGCGTGTACATCACCTGGGTCGAGCTGATCATGCCGAGAGCTTCGGAGTAAAGCGTCTCGTAGTTGGAGTACTGGGACGACGGAACCGTGGTGGGGATGTACTGGATAGGCGAAGTCCAGTTGAATCCAGCGCTGGTGGACTGGTAACTGACCTGATCGTTGATGCCGGCCCCGTTGTCCGTGCGCGAGTGGTAATCGAAAGCCCGCATATAGGCGCCGCCGAAGGTGAACAGGTGAGTGCCCTTGAGCATGGACATGTCGTCGCGAATTTGCTTATCCTGGCCGTCCCAGAAGCGTTGGCGAACGCTCTGCGTATTGACGTTGTAGGGGATCAAACCGGAGCCGGCGCCGAGTTCGCCGCCGATTTCCAGCGCGCCACCCAACCCGGGAAGCTGCGCCGGACCGTTGGAGTCGGACCACTGCCAGAATTGCCTCACGTAACTGAAGACGAAAGTGTTGGTGGTGGTAGGAGTAATCACGCTCGACAACCCCGCGGTCCAGACCGATGGCTGCTGGGGCCGGGGGGCCTTGGCGGTCGGGATGCCGAGCTTGTCGCCGGCCAGCCCGCCGCCAATGTCTACCTGGTTGCCGGTCAGGTTGACCAGCTTGAAGTCGCGGTAGGTCAGATAGAAGTGTTGCTTCTCGCTGAAATCGTGATCGATGCGCCCCACGTAGTTATTGGAAGTCAGGGGCTCGCGGACGCTTCCCAGAAAACCTTGCGTGTTGAACGTGTCGCCGCCCAGCGGATTGTTGGCCAGCGGCATTTGCGTGCTCCAGATCTGGTTCACGATAGGGTTGAGGCCGATACCGCGCGGATCGCAGGCGCCGGCCGGACAGATCGCCGACGGGTATTGCACGCCGTTCACCGTCACCGTATTGGGATTCAGGTTGTAGGGAAGGTACTGGCCGGCCGCATTCGGCACCTGGATGATGCCCGCCCTCATTAACGCCGAGGGCGTGTTCGCCTGGTACAAAACCGCATCCGGAAACCGCAATCCTTCGAAGTTGGCGAAGAAATACCACTTGCCGCCCAGAAAATCCTTGGGAACGAGAGGACCGCCGAGGGAGCCGCCAAACCGGCTGCGATGGTTTTTCGGAAGATCGGGCGGCGTATCCGGCAGCGACAGGCTGCCGAAGCTGAACGGCGTGTGGTTGTTGGTCCAGCTATTGGCCTGCCCGATCGCGTTGTCGTAATAAAACATATACCCGGCGCCGTGGAACTGGTTCGTCCCGCGCTTGGTTACCATCTGGACCTGGCTGCCCGACGAATTGTTGAAGTCCGAGGTCTGGTTGCTGACCGATACCTTGAATTCTTCAATGCTCTCGCTGGGCGTCGGGATCACGCCCGAAGGAATACTGCTGCCCTGGCTTCCGCCCAGACCGGAGTAATTCGTCTGGTAGGTGATGACGTTTCCTCCCATGTCGTCGGTGACGTTCGAGCCATCGAGCTGGTAGGTATTCAAATCCCCGGCGCTTCCCGCCGTGTTGCCGGTTGGCGTGGTGGCCGGTTGCAACACCGCGAACGAGGTTACGTCGCGGCCCATGCTCGGCAGCATGGTCAGCGACGTGCCAGTCAGCGTATTGCCCACCGTGGCGTTCATGGTCTGCAACTCCGCGCCCACCGAAGCCGAAACTTCTACCGTCGTGGTCGTGGAACCCACTTTCAGCGTGGCGTTGATGGTCAGGCTCTGGCCGATATCCACCGCCTGGCCGTCCACCCGGTACGACGTGAAGCCCTCTTTGCCGAAGCTCAGGTTATACTTCCCCGGCGGCACCGAGCTGAACACGTAGCGGCCGTCGGTGTTGGTCACCGTGCTCATGGCCGCGTTGGTCGAGGTGTCCGTGAGCTTCACGACCGCCGCGGGAATGGCGGCGCTTTGTTCGTCCGTGACCAGCCCCGCGACGGTACCGACCGTACTGGTTTGACCCCATGCGCCGCTTGTGCCCACGAGAAAAATCCCCAGGCACAGGAACGCAGAAACTTTTGTGGAAATGCCGAAGCAATTGAGCCGTAGGCTCATAGTATCCCCCCCTAAAATTAGGCCTTACAACCAACTAACCGGTAACCCAGACACAACCCCTGCCACAAATATCACAGAGAGATGAATATTGGGAAAGATTTTATTGCAGATTGGCGGGGGTTGTCAAGCAAATAGTTAATTGTGGATTCTTTGGTCAGTGCAAAAGCGGATACGCTGGAAACCAGCGCCAAGGAGCAAACCTCAGTGGTTGGCGATGGCCTTCAAGAGTTCCTGCGCCCTGGCAAATAGGGGATCGGCGGGAGAAATGGCCAGGAGAATCTCGCGGGCTTCGCCGTACTGGCCCTGCTGAGCATGGGCGTAAGCGAGAAAATACTGGGCGGGCACTTCGGGATCGAGCTTCAGACTATTTTCAAGCGCTGCGATGGCGCTGACGGGGTCGCCCGTGACCAGGTAAAACTTGCCCGCGCCAAGCTGCTGGCCTGGGTCGTCGGAATTCAATTCGGCGCGCGCGCGGTAGGCCTGTTTAGCGAGTTCGAAGCGCTCGCCATCGGCGCCTGAAAGGTGGCTCACTCCCAGTCCGACCAGAGCGACGGCGGTGCCCAGGCGGACCACAGCCGCGGGATCGCCGAGCGATCGGGCGAGCACCCGCGCCGCGGCATCGCGGTTGGCCTGGCCGGGATTCATGCTGCGCACGGCTACGGCGCGCACCAGCGGTTCGGTGTCGGCGAGCGCGCGCTCGAAGGCCGGGTAGACTCGCGGGTCGTTCGGAAAGCGGGCGAGGTAGCCCACCGCATTGGCGCGCGCGAGAGAGCCTTCGGAGGGCTTGGCGAGAATCTCCAGCAGCGCGCCTATGGCTTGGGGATCGCCGGCTCGCGCCTGCGCGAACGCGTCGGCTCTCCGGATGAGCTTCTGGCGCGAGCGGGCGCTGTACCAGTGATTCACCTGTTGAAGCGCCCAGTTCGCATCGCGGCCAGTGTGGCAGACATTGCAGGCGTTCGGTATGCCGTGGCGGATGGTGTTTTCGGGAACCGGGATGCTCATGGAATGATCGCGGATGGCCGCCTTGACGCTGAAGACCGTGCGCGGCATGTGGCATTCCACGCAGGAGCTGCCGGCGCTGTTCTCGGCGTGATGCGTGTGGGCCTCGACGGCCTTGCCGATGGCAGTGTGGCAGCGCGTGCAGAGAACCGAAGCGTCGGGACGGAGCTGCGGATTCTTTTCGATTTCGGTCTGGTGCGCGGTGACGTGGCAGTCGACACAGGTGACGGAACCCTTTAGATAGCACTCGCTCTGCCACAACCCGAAAGCGTCATTGGAGAAACGGCGGGTGCGGCCGTCGGGCCAGTAGGCGGGGTCCTTGTCGGGCGGCTGGCTGTATTCCAGGATAGGAAGGAAGAAGTCGTAGTAATCGGCTCCCGCCGAGTAGCCTGGCGCGTAGATGTCGCGGAAGGAATGGCACTGCGCGCACACCATGGTATTGCGAACCGGTGAAAGGCGGGTCTGCAGCACGATGTCGCGGGGTGGCCCGGACGGTGGAGCGGCGGCGGAGTAATGGGCGATGTGCTCGCCGCCGGGCCCGTGGCAGCGCTCGCAATTGGCGCCGAAGTCCTGCCATGCATTCTTGTACTGGTTGGTCGAAGCGTCGAAATTCTTTTCTTGCCGGCTGACGTGACAGGAGAAACAGTTTTTGTTCCAGACCTGGACCATCACGTCGCCGGTTTCGTCGGGATCACCGATATCGAAGTTGTGGAACCAGTCTTTGCGGAGCACGTCCCAACTGGGCGGCAGCACGATGATGCGGCCGCTGGGGAGCGTGGTCAGGTAGTGCTGAATGCGGCGGTTACCGAGCGTGTAATCGACGCGGTGCTCCTGTTGCTTGCCGGTAAGGTAGGATTCGGTGATGTAGTAAACGCCGGCCTTTTCGCTGAGGCCGTACATGGCGCCACGCAATTGAACCTGGCCGCGGCTGAAATCGCCTTTGACGCTTTGGGCGGTGGCCGGCTGCACCATCTTGCTGTGGCGGGAGGCGGCCCAGGTGCGCTGCGCATCGATATGGCATTGCGCGCAGGCGGCGGCGCCCACGTAGGTTGGGGCGGTGGCCGCGAGCAGCGGCGCGGCCGCGGCCGCCAGCAATATCCACGACACCCCTCGCACCGCCATAAAGGGTCTATACCATAGCGCTGCGGAGAGGCGCAAATTTACGGAGGGTTGAAGAGCGGGCTTCGCCCGCTTTTGACAGGCTGAAGCCTGTCCCACCCAGCTCACACCAGGCCGAGTTCTTTCAGTGCAGCGCCCGCGCCGCGGAGGTTGGCAAGTTTCATTTCGGAATACTTGCGGGAAAGCAACACGCCGCCGGCGCCGCCTCGGAAGGCGGCCAGGACAGCGTCTTAGGTGCCGTCGGGGGTACATCGGGCGTTGGTTTGGGCGGTGGGGATGTCGATGTCGATGCCGGGCCAGAGTTGGGTCCTGGCGCCGTTGAGAGCCTCGCGAGCGCGCCTGGTTTCCTCGTAGACGTAGTTGGCGGAGAGACCGGATTTGGGGATTTCGGCGAGAGGCTTTTCCCTCTTGTAATCCATGACCCGGTAATGGAAGTCGAGCAACTCCTGCTGGGGGACGTCGCCGTACATGGTAGCGCCGACGGAGCGGATGTAAGCGGCCAGGCGTTCGCCGCCGCAGTTGTGATACATCACCATCTTCAGGAAGTCGGAGTACTTAGAGAGCTCGGAGAGATCCTGCTCGGCGCGGTAAATGGGGCTGAAGGAATTGTTGTGCCAGACATGCCAGCCGACACCGACCGAAGGCTTCACGGATTTCACCTTGCCGTACATGGCGGCGTAAGTTTCGCGCAGGCTGTCGGTCCAGAGCATTTCCCAGGCGAGTAACTCGGGGTAGCGCAGCATAAGACGCCATAGGGCGACATAGTAACCATCGACGGGGCGCTGGTTTTGGCGCGCGGCGGTGGTGAATTCGCCGAGGGCTTTGAATCCGGCGCGGGCGCGAGGGACGTCGATGCCGCGTTCCTTGGCTTTGCGCTCGCAGTGCTCGCAGAAGCACGTGACGGCGGCTGGATTGCGAGGGGTTCCGCCGTGGGCCGCGCCGATCGAGTCGGCGAAAGCGCCCTGGCGTTCCGAGCCCCACATGATGCCGTCGATCTCATGGGAGCGGCAATAGTCTTCCACCGTGCCCAGGAGCCAGTTCCGGTAGTTGGGATTGTTGAAGCAGAGGTTGGTGGAACTTTGGCCGTCGAGCTGCTTCTCCTGGGCTTGGGCGATGTTGGGAACGTCGCGTCTTGCAGGCCAATCATTTTGGGAGTGGGAGCGGCCGAGGCGACGAGGGCGCCAGCGGCGGCGGATTGGAGGAAGCGACGGCGGTTCATGGGTTGCTCCTTGGAACTTAAGATTCACCACGGAGACGCGGAGAAAAGCGTCGACACGAGTGTCGACGCGGCACGCACGAGTGCGTGCGCCACGGGGCCACGGCGATCGAGACCGGACATACGTCAGCCCGCGGGCGCGGGGGCCGGGGTGGGGGGTTTGGTTTCGGTCTTGGTGGGGACCAGCTCTTTCAGGGAGCGATCCGTGAGACGCTTGTTGACGGCGGGGAGATCCGTCTTGAGAAGCGTGTCGAGCGCGGATTGCTGCTCGGCGAGGCGGTCCTTCAGGAGCTTGAAGACCTCGTAGGAGGGGGCGGTGGGTTTGCCGTCACCGTGCTCGATGCTGGAACCGAGAGCGGCGATCTTGTTGTTCAACTTGATGGGGAAGTTGAGCGGGTCCTGGCCGCTCCGATTGCGGACCTGGTAGACCTCTTCTTCAATGACGCCGAGTTTGTCGCGGAAACTGTCGAGGGAGGCCTTGAGGGCGGCGTCGGTTGAGGATTTGAGGCGGTCGTCCATCTGCTTTTTTAATTCGCGGATGAGGATGACGATTTCGTCGGCCTGGGAAAGCGCATCGCGGACCTGGAGCGCGAGGGTGAACTGCTCGGCGAGATCGGCCACGGTAACGCTGTCGAGGCGCGGGTCCTTTTCAATGACCAGCTTTTCGGTAAGGCTCTGGCCGTCGGCGGTGAGGCGGACCTGGTAAGAGCCGGGAACGGCGACGGGGCCCTGTGTGTTGCCGCTCCAGAGGACCATGCCTTCGAAGGTGACGGCGGGGGGATAGCGCATATCCCAGGTGAAGCGATTGAGGCCGGCGCGGTCGGGCGCATTGACGACGCCGCCGCGTCCGCGGCCACCGCCGCCACCGCCGGCGGCGGGTGGTGGCTCGCCTTCGGCGCCTGGGTCGCCGGCGGCGGGCGGCTCGCCGGTGGCAAGACCACCGGCGCCACTGGTGGCAAGACCACCGGCGCTACTGGTGGCAAGACCACCGGCGCCACCACCGCCGCGTCCCCCACGTCCCCCACGGCCGCCGGCAGCGGCGTTGGGAGTGCCGGTGAAGGAGCGGACAACCTGGCCCTTGGAATCGAGGATATCGAGAGTGATCTTGTCGGCGGGCTTCGCGAGATAGTAATCGACGCGAGCCTGGTCGACATTGCGCTCCACGGTGGGCGGCTGGAAGAGGTGGACGCTCTCGGTGAGCAGGGTGGGTTTCAACTGGCGCAGCGGGCTGATGTCGTCGAGCACGTAGAAAGAGCGGCCGTGAGTGGCGATGACGACGTCCGCGCCCTGGATGACGATGTCGGAGACCTGGGTATCGGGCAGGTTGAGCGCGATGGATTGCCACTCGGCGCCATCATCGAAGGAAACGTAAATGCCATGTTCCGTGCCGGCGAAGAGGAGGCCCTGGCGGACCGGATCTTCACGGACGGCGTGGACGAAGTCATTCTCGGGAATGCCGGTGACGATCTTGATCCAGGTCTTGCCGTAGTCGGCGGTCTTGAAGACGTAGGGACGACGGTCGTCGTTCTGGTAATTCTTGACGGCCACGTAAGCGGCGCCGGGCGAGTGCGGCGAGGCATCGATCAAGCTGACGCGGCCGAAATCGGGCATGCCAGGCGGAGTGATTTTGGTCCAGTGCGGGGACTCGGATTGGCCGTCGCGGGTGATGTAGACGAGGCCGTCGTCCGAGCCGGTCCAAATGGTGTTCACGTCTTTGCGGGACGGAGCGATGGTGAAGATGGTGCCGTAGATTTCGGGGCCGTTCTGATCGTGGGTGATGGGGCCGCCGGAATCGCCGAGAGTTTTGGGATCGGCGCGGGTGAGGTCTGGGGAGATGCGGGTCCAACTGTGACCGTCGTCGGTGGTCTTCCAGAGGTGCTGCGAGGAAGTGTAAAGGATGTCGGGATTGACGGGGGAGAAAACGATGGGGTAAGTCCACTGCCAGCGCTCGGGAAGGGAACCGGCGCTTTCCCCGGAGAAGAACAGCGGGTAGACCTGGACATCTCGAGAGTAATTGGTGCGGCGGTCGTAACGGGTGAGCAGCGCGCCCTGGGAACCGGCAAAGAAGATGTTGGGATTGCGCGGGTCGGGAGCGATGTAGCCGCTCTCACCGCCGCCGACGCCGTAAGTGTTGGCGGCGCCGCGCCCGCCACGGCCTCCGGCTGTCGAGGGGGTGCAGATGGTGGAGCTATCCTGCTGGGCGCCGCACACGTGATAGGGAATGTCGGTGGTGACGGCCACGTGGTAAAGCTGCGCGGTAGCGTATTGTTGGCCGGTCCAGGTCTGGCCGCCGTTGATGGAGACGTTGCCGCCGCCGTCGTTGCTTTCGACCATGCGGAGCGGGTTGGCGGGATCGATCCAGAGATCGTGGTTGTCGCCGTGAGGCGTCTGGACGGCGCGGAAGGTTTTGCCGCCGTCGTTGGAACGGTAGAAGCCGGTGTTGAGGGCGTAGAGGGTGTCCTTGGACTTGGGGTCGGCGTAGATGCGGGTGTAGTAGAAGGCGCGCTGGCGGAGGTTGCGATCTTCGTTGATCTTTTTCCAGGTGGCGCCGGCGTCGTCGGAAACGAAGACTCCGCCGTTCTCGTTTTCGACAAGAGCGTAGACGCGGTTGGAATCGGCGCCGGAGACGGCGACGCCGATTTTCCCGACGACGCCGGCGGGCATGCCGGCGTTGCGGGTGATGTCGGTCCAGTGGTCGCCGCCGTCAGTGGTTTTATAGAGACCGCTGGAGGGTCCGCCGCTGGTCAGTCCCCAGGGTGTGCGGTTGGCGTCCCAGATGGCGGCGAAGAGGACGTTGGGATTCTGCGGGTCCATCACGAGATCGACCGCGCCCGAATGATCGTCGCGGAAGAGCACGGCCTGCCAGGTGGCGCCGCCATCGCGGGAGCGGAATACCCCGCGTTCGCGGTTGGGGCCGTAAGGATGGCCGAGAGCGGCAACGTAGACGATGTTGGGATCGGTGGGGTGGACGCGGATGCGGGAGATGGCCTGGGTGTCGGCGAGGCCAACGTTCTTCCAGGTGCGGCCGGCGTCGGTGGATTTGTAGAGGCCATCGCCCTGCATGATGTTGCCGCGCAGTTCGGTCTCGCCCATGCCGAGGTAGACGACGTCGGGGTTGGAGGGGGCGACGGCGACGGCGCCGACCGAGGAGCTGTGAATCTGGCCATCGGTGACCGCGCGCCAGGTGAGGCCGCCATCGGTAGTCTTCCAGAGACCGCCGCCGGTGGCGCCGAAGTAATACTCATTGGGGCGCGCGGAGCTGCCGGCGCAGGCGATGGAACGCCCGCCGCGCAGGGGGCCGATGCTGCGCCATTGCAGAGAGCCGAAGACCGCGGCGTCGTAAGTGGCGGCGATGGCGAGGGCGGTGACAGCGCCGATCAGAAGTGGCAGACGGAGGTTATGCATCGTGGAGATTATATCGCCGCCCGGGTGGGAGCGCTGGCTAGCGGAAAAGTCCCAGCAGGCTGCTGTAGTCGTCGGTCCAAAGCCGGAATCCTGGAGGGGCGATGAGCACGATTCCGCCGGCGCGGCGCAGCGCCTCGATGCTGTTGAAATCCCCGCCCATCAAGACCCAGCTCGCGGCATCCGCATAGCGCGTGCTGTTCCACGCGTTGTTGATTAAGACGGCCGGCCGGTTCATCTCCGCCGCTGCCTTGGCCAGCACCGGCGTCAGATCGAGGAACCCGTTGGTGATGTGGATGGCCAACAACCCTCCCGGTTTGAGCACGCGGAAGTAAAGCTCGAAGGCTTCGCGCGTGAGCAGATGAGTCGGGATGGCGTCGCCCGAGAAGGCGTCGATCACCAGCAAATCGAACTGTCCGGGAGCCTCGCGATTCAGCAACAGGCGGCCGTCGCCGATAGCCACGTTGACCGTGGCGCGGCTCAGCTTGAGAAAGCTGAACTCGGAATCGGCCAACTTCTTCACCAGTGGGTCGAGTTCGTAGAACTGGAAAGAATCGCCCGGCAATCCATAAGCGGCCAACGTGCCCGTGCCCAGTCCTACGATGCCGACGCGCCACGGTTCGGCGCGTTGTCTTAAAACGATGCCCACCCCCGACTTCTCGCTGTAGTAGGTGGTGGGCACGCCGAAGTACCTGGAGTTGCGAACCTGAGCTCCGTGGCGAATGGTGCCGTGGTACAAGCCGTGCAGGAGTTGGTCATCGCGGACGGAAAGCGACCCATAGAAGCTGCGCGCCAGCAGTGTAAGCCCGTGGAACTGGACCTGCAGCAGGCCCAGGGCCAGCAGCGCCAGTGTCGCGCCCAGCACTCCCTGCGACAACCGCCGTGGCCATCCCGGCGCGAGCCACGCCGATACCGCCAGCAGCCCGCAGGCCAACACCGTCTCCGGGAACTCCACCTGCCACGTGGAAAGCCGCGGCGCCACCAGCGCCACGGCCAGCGATCCCACGGCGCCGCCCAACGCGATCGACAGGTAGAACGAGGTCAAACGTCCCGACGGCGGTTTGCGATGCGCCAGCTCTCCATGGCAGAACAGGCACGCCACAAAGAGCGCGGCCAGGAACAGCGCCACTTCCGTCACGGCTCCGCTGATCAATGTGGGATAGAGAGACTTGTAAAACAGGAACGCCAGCACCACCGGCAGCAGCCACCGCATGTAGGCAGGCTTATACCAGTCCGACCGGTCGAAGCACAGGATGAACGTGAGCAGGTAGACCGCCAGCGGCAAGACCCACAAAAGCGGTATGGGCGCCACGTTCTGGCAGATGTGGTTGGTCACCGTCACCAGCAGTGCCGAGCCGCAGGCCGCCAGCATGGTCCAGAGCGCGTAGTCGCGGCGCCCCGGAAGCGGCGCCGGCTTGGCCTTGGGATCCGGCTTCTGGTCCAGCGGCTCTCCGTGGCGGAGCCAGAAGTGCGCCGCCGCCAGACAGCACACCACCGCAAAGGCGCCGTATCCCATCGACCAGGCCGCGAGTTGCTGCCGCGTGGTGCTGTAGGGCTCGATGGCGAACGGATACACCAGCAGCGCCGCCAGGCTACCGGCGTTCGACAAAGCAAACAGCCGGTACGGGAATGCCACCCGTTGCGACCGCGCGTACCAGGCTTGCAGCAAGGGCCCGGTGGTGGACAGCAGAAAATACGGCAGCCCCGCGCACACCAACAGCACGAACAGGATCTGGACCGCCGGGTCGCCCGCGCTGCCCGGCTGCCACACGCGCCACGGAGCCAGCGGCAAGAGCGGCACACTGGCCGCCAGGAGCGCCACATGCAGCAAGGCCTGCGCTCGCGGCGGCAGGTACCGCACGCTGAGATACGCATACGTGTACCCCAGCAGAAGCACGCCCTGGAAAAAGAGGATGGCCACGGTCCACACGCTGGCCACACCCCCGAACCAAGGTAAGATCACCTTGGCCAGCGCCGGCTGCAGCAGAAAAAGGAGAAACGCGCTCAGTAGAATCGTGGCGCTGTACAGATACCGGCTGGGCTGCGGCGGCTGTGCGGGCGCGGTTGTCCGAGCCGTTTCGCGGCCGGCGGATTTCGCCGTTGGCGCGGGGGCCGTCTTCTTCTTGGACATGGGGGCTTGAAGCCAGTATGACCTATTGCACTCAAAAGTACGGGTAGGCCAGCGTGCTCGCGCCACTCACACTCACCTGCAACACGTCTGCCGCGGGAAGGCAGGGGAGGAAAAGTTATAAAATGCAAGTGCCTGCGAAGCCGCTTCAATGACTCCACCATCTTCCACCAAGGATGTTCCGCTCCCGGCCGGCCTCACGAGCGACGAAGCCCGCCGCCGGATCGAGAAGTTCGGTCCAAACGCCGTGCCCGACCCGTCTTCCGGTCCATTACGCAGGGCGCTGGCCAAGTTCTGGGCGCCGGTTCCATGGATGCTCGAGGCTGCCATCGTGCTCGAGGTTTCGCTCGGCAAGCATGTCGAGGCTGCGATCATCGCGGTTCTGCTAGCCTTCAACGCGGCTCTCGGGTTCTTGCAGGAAGGGCGCGCTCAGGCGACGCTTGCCGCGCTGAAGTCGCAGCTCGCGCTGAACGCGTCGGTCCGTCGCGATAATGCCTGGACGACCGTACCCGCCGCCGGACTGGCGCCTGGCGATATTGTGAAGCTATCGGTCGGCGCCGTGGTTGCCGCCGATGTGCGTCTGACCGAAGGCGAGATCCTGCTCGACCAGTCCATGCTCACGGGCGAATCAATACCCATCGAAGCCGGCGCAGGCCTCGAAACCTATGCGGGGGCGCTGGTGCGGCGCGGCGAAGCGGTGGCGGAAGTTACGGCGACCGGAACGCGCACCAAGTTTGGACGCGCCGCGGAGCTGGTTCGCACGGCGCACGTGGAAAGTTCCCAACAGAAGGCCGTTCTGCGCGTGGTGCGCAATCTCGCCATGTTCAATGGCGGCATCATCGTGATGCTGGTGGGGTATGCCTACGCTCTCAAGCTGCCGCCTGGTGAGATCGTTCCGCTGGTGCTCACGGCGGTTCTGGCGTCGATCCCCGTAGCGCTGCCGGCTACGTTTACGCTTGCGGCGGCGCTCGGCGCGCGGGCTCTGGCTCGCCTGGGTGTCCTTCCGACGCGGCTCTCCGCCGTGGATGAAGCGGCCAGCATCGACGTCCTGTGCGCGGACAAGACGGGCACGTTGACGCGCAACGAGCTGAAAGTGACGGCCATACGCCCCATGCCCGGCTTTGACGAATCGCACGTTCTGGGAATGGCCGCCCTGGCCAGCTCGGACGGCGGGCAGGATCCCGTAGACGCAGCCATTCGCACGGCCGCCTCGCAAGCGGTGGCCTCCGATCTGCCGAAACTGCGTAAGTTTGTGCCGTTCGATTCCGCCACCAAGATGTCCGAAGCCACGGCCGTGGACGCGAGCGGCGCCACGGTGCGTGTCGTGAAGGGAGCCTTTGCCGCGGTCATGGGCGTTACTTCAGCATCGCCCGATGGGTCCACGACAGCGGACCAACTGGAGGCACAGGGCTTCCGGGTGCTGGCGGTCGCGGTGGGTCCGCCGGAGGCGGTGAAGCTGGCGGGAACGATCGCTCTGAGCGATCCGCCTCGAACGGATTCGGCGGCGCTGATTGCGGAGTTGCACACGTTGGGCGTTCGCACCGTAATGGTGACGGGCGATGCTCCGGCGACGGCCACCATTGTGGCCCGCGCGGTAGGTCTGGATGGGGCCGTCTCTCCACCTGGACCGATCCCCGACAGTGTACGCCCCGAGGATTTCGCGGTCTTCGCCGGCGTCCTTCCCGAGGGAAAGTACAACCTGGTGAAGGCGTTCCAGAAGAGCGGCCACACCGTCGGTATGTGCGGCGACGGCGCCAACGACGCGCCGGCGCTGCGCCAGGCGCAGATGGGAATCGCGGTATCGACGGCGACCGACGTGGCCAAGTCGGCGGCCGGCATCGTACTGACCAAACCGGGACTCGGCGGTATCGTGGCTTCGGTAAAAGAAGGCCGCGTGACGTTCCAGCGCATCCTGACTTATGCGCTAAACTCGCTTACCAAGAAAACTGTGCAGGTACTCTTCCTGGCCGTAGGTCTGGTGATGACCGGACATGCGATTCTGACGCCCATGTTAATGGTCATTATCATGCTCACCGGGGACCTGCTCGGCATGTCCTTGACGACGGACAACGTGCGACCGTCCCCCATGCCCAATGCCTGGCGAATCGGCGAATTGACGATTGCGGGTGTCTTCATGGGAATCTCCGAGTTAGTGTTTTGCACCGCTCTGCTGGCCGTCGCCAAGTTCCGCCTGGGTCTGGGAATCGAAACACTGAGAACCGTGGCCTTCGTGGCGATTGTGTTCGGCAATCAAGCCACGACTTATACGAATCGGGAACGCCAGCGCCTGGGGTCCTCGCGTCCCAGCCTGTGGCTCATGGGGTCGTCGGTAGTCGATCTGCTGATCGCCGGAACGCTGGCGATTTGCGGAATTGGCATGACTCCTCTGCCGATATGGGCTGTGGGAGCAACACTCGGGGTGGCGGCGGTCTTTGCATTCCTCCTGGACTTTGCCAAGGTCCCCGTGTTCCGTCGCCTCAAGATCGCATAGCGAGTGGAGAAAGAGCGCCGGAAGATCCTGGCGCAAGAATCGGCACCGCCGCCGGCAGGCTTCGCAAATACCGGCGATCCGCGTGGTCAAAGTGGTGTGGGGAATCAGAACCAGGCGAAAGGCCTTCAGCTAAGCAAAGCTCCTTTCCATTCCCATCTCTACCGTTCGACCCCGATTCCCCGCCAATCGCCCCCGAATCCTCGGCAAAATACCCTGACTATGTTGTAATGGAAGGACTTCGCGGTATGTCGCACTCGTTCCTGCATCTCCGGAGGGGTTGGAAGGCGGTCAGCCGCCGCGTTCGGGAATTCCGCATGATCGGCAAGGGGCTCGCCTCCACAGGCCACCCGATTCTGGCGCATGTCATCCCCATGCGCCGCTGCAATCTGGCCTGCGCCTACTGCAACGAATACGACGACCGCTCCAAGCCGGTCTCCATCGACGTGATGCACCAACGTCTGGATCGCCTGGCTGAACTGGGCGCCAGCATCGTAACCATTTCCGGCGGAGAACCACTGCTGCATCCCGACCTGGATCTGCTCATCGCGCGCGTCCGCCAACACGGCATGATAGCCGGCATGATCACCAACGGCTACCTGCTGACCGCCGAACGCATCCAGCGCCTCAACCGCGCCGGACTGGACCACCTGCAGATCTCCATCGACAATGTCATGCCCGACGACGTTTCGAAGAAGAGCCTCAAAGTGCTCGACAAGAAGCTCGAACTGCTGGCAGAACACGCCGATTTTCACGTCAACATCAATTCCGTAGTGGGCGGCGGCATCCGCACTCCCCAAGACGCTCTGGTGATCGGCAAGCGCGCCATCGAGCTGGGATTCACGTCCACCGTCGGCATCATTCACGACGGCGACGGCCAGTTGCAGCCGCTGCGCGACGAAGAACGCCAAGTCTACACCGCCATGCGCGCCATGGAAAAATCGAGCTACGCGCGCATCAACTATTTCCAGGACAACATTGCGCACGGCAAGCCCAACCGCTGGCGCTGCCGCGCCGGCGCGCGCTACCTCTACATCTGCGAAAACGGCCTGGTGCATTACTGTTCGCAGCAGCGCGGCTACCCCGGCAAGCCGCTGGCCGAGTACACCGTGGAAGACGTTCGCCGCGAGTACCGCACGGAAAAGAGCTGCGCGCCGCACTGCACGGTGGCCTGTGTGCACCAGATCTCCTACATGGATTTCTGGCGCGGCAAGCAGGATCTGGCGCCGGCGACGGTGGGTGAGCGGCAGGGCGAGCGGCTGGTACAACTGCAGTAGGACAACGTGGGGCAGGTTGTTAACCTGCGGACCGATTGTCAATGGGTCCAGCCGGGCGCAGCCCGGCCGCCGACCTGATCCAGACAGCCGCTGTCCGCACGACAAGCAGACGGGGTGTGCTCAACGGCCCAGCGCGGCTCCATTCTCGCGCAGAACCCGGTTTAGGCTGTACCGGAGGTGTCCGACGAGGACGCCAAAGGACTGATGCGAGTAGCGGCGGGAGTTGGGATGATCCCTGCGCCAGGCAATGCAGCGGATTCCCAGGGGAACTCACTCTTCGAGGCGGTGCAGAAGCTCGGGCTGAGGTTGGAGGCACGTAAGGCGCCGGTGGACTTAATCGTTTCCAGCCTGCGTAGATCCCCCTGTGCCGCAGGCTCCCAGATGAATCGTTTCATTGACCGAATTCCCGCAGAACCTCTTCATGCGGGATGCCGGGTGACGGATTCGCGCGCGCCGCGTCGATGCGAGCGAGCATCTCGGGTTCGATTGGGGCTTCATGGAAGGCGAGAAACTGCACGAACCGCATGGCGGCCGGGATCTCAGAGTCCGGAAGCTGATCGATTAAGCGGTGGAGTTGCTCTTTTTCGCTCATCTCAATCTGCGTCCGCAGGCCCTCCATTTTCATATTCGCATGAAACCCTGTGTTACCGTGAAACTTCATGTCCCCCGAGATCCCCGAGGAGGCTTTGCCCTGGCAGCCGGATTCCTGGCGCCGGTGGCCGGCCCTGCAACAGCCCGATTATCCCGACGCGGCGGCGCTCGACCGCGTGCTGGCCGAATTGCGCGTCCTTCCGCCGCTGGTCACCAGTTGGGAAATCGTGCAGTTGCGCCAGCAACTGGCTGAGGCTGCCGCCGGAACACGTTTCGTTCTGCAAGCCGGCGATTGCGCCGAACGCTTCGCCGCCTGTACGCCCAGCCGCATCACCAACATGCTCAAGGTGCTGTTGCAGATGAGCATGGTGCTGGTGGTGGGCGCTCAGAAACCCGTCATCCGCATCGGCCGTTTCGCCGGGCAGTACGCCAAGCCGCGCTCCGCCAGCGAAGAAACGCGCGATGGCGTTACCCTTCCCAGCTTCCGCGGCGACAATATCAACCGCCCGGAATTCACGGCCGAAGCCCGCACACCCGATCCGCAGCTTCTGCTGCGCGGCTACGAGCGCGCCGCGCTCACCCTGAATTTCATTCGCTCCCTGGTCAAGAGCGGATTCGCCGACCTGCACCATCCCGAATACTTCGATCTCGATTGGGTGGAACACTCGCCGCTGGCGGACGAATACCACCACATGGTCGAAACCATCGGCGATGCGCTGCGCTTCATGGAAAACGTGCTGGGAGTGCGGGCCGGCGAAACCGACCGCATCGATTTCTTCACTACCCACGAAGCGCTGCACCTGGGCTACGAATCGGCGCAGACGCGCACCGTGCCCCGCCGCCCGGGCTATTTCAATCTCACCACGCATTTCCCCTGGGTGGGGCTGCGCACCAACGATCCGGGCGGCGCGCACGTGGAATTCCTGCGCGGCATCCAGAACCCCGTCGCCGTCAAAGTGGGGGCGGACTTCACCCGCGAGCAGGTCGCCGGCTGGCTGCGGGCTCTCGATCCCAACCGCCATCCGGGCCGGTTGACGCTGATCCATCGCTTCGGCGCCGGCCGCATCCAGGACGCGCTGCCGCGCCTCGTCGAGGCCGTCCGCGCCGAAGGGGGGCGCGTTCTGTGGGTCTGCGACCCCATGCACGGCAACACGCAGACGACCGCCGGAGGCTGGAAGACCCGCAACTTCGCCGATATCCATTCCGAAGTGGAACAGGCCTTCGACATCCACCGCGCGATGGGCCAGACGCTGGGCGGGGTCCACATCGAACTTACCGGCGAAAACGTTACCGAGTGCATCGGCGGCTCGCGCGGCCCCAGTGAAACCGACCTCGCCCGCGCCTACGAATCCGAAGTCGACCCGCGCCTCAATTACGAGCAGTCGCTCGAGCTAGCCTTCCTGATCGCCCGCAAAATGAAGAGCGACGGCAAATAACCGGCCTGCCGGCGCGCGATAATCGGTGCATGGCCACTCTTCCGTTCATCGAATACGCCGACGCGACCCCGGAAGTCCGCGCCGTCTATGACGACATCATGACGCTGCGCCAGACGGACTACATCAATAATTTCTGGAAAGCCATCGCGAACGACCCCGTCACGCTGCGCCGCACCTGGCAGAGCGTCAAAGAGATCATGGCGCCGGGCGCGCTCGACGCGCTCACCAAGGAGCTCATTTATCTCGCCGTGAGCGCCACCAACCAGTGCGGCTACTGTATCGCTTCGCACACGGTCTCTTCGCGCAAGGCCGGCATGACCGACCGGATGTTCGCGGAAACGATGGCGGTGGTGGGAATGGCGAACGAGACCAACCGTCTCTCCAGCGGCTACCAGGTGGAAATCGACGAGCGCTTCAAGCCTGCAGCTTCAACCGCAGGAAAATAGCTCCCGGCGTCGGATGGCCGGAGTAGGGCTCGGTCCGCTCAAAGCCGGCCCGGCCGTACATCTCGAGCGCCTTCTCCATCACCGGCATGGTGTCGCCCACCATTTCGCGGTACCCCGCTTCGCGCGCCTCCGCGATCACCCAGTCGAGCAACCGCCGTCCCACGCCCCGGTTGCGGAACTGCGGCCGTACGAAGAGCCGCTTGGCTTCACATCGTTCCGCGTCGAACTGCCGCAGCGCCACGCAGCCCGCGGCTTGCCCATCGATCATGGCCAGCGCCAGCCGTCCGCGCGGCGGCGTGTAGTCGCCCGGCAGCCCGGTCACTTCCGCGCCGAAGTTTTGAAAGCACGGCGTGAAACCAAACGACGCCCAATACTCTTCGAACAGCTCGCGCACCTGCGCGATCTGCGAAGCGCTCTCTACGCTGGCAATTCGCATCTCACGCCGCCATCGCGGTGAACTGCTTCTTGGGATCCGCCGCTATCCGCGCAAACGCCACGCTGTCGTGCCCGAAGCCGCACAGCCACTGCCCTTCCGCCGCCGAAGTGAGCCAGCGCACCTTGGTCGCGACGGTCTCGATCGGGTACAGGTCGAACGCGGGCACCCAGGTGGGCTGCAGGTGGGCCGCAGTGGGAACCAGGTCGGAAAGGAAGCAGAACGTCTCACCGGCGCTCTCGGCCGTCACCACCATCATGTCGCGCGTGTGCCCCGGCGCCGTCCGCATCCAGATACCCGGCAGCACTTCGCAATCGCCCTCCACCAGCGTCATCCGGCCGGATTCCACCAGCGGATCGTAGTTGGCGTCGATATAGGCGACAGCGTCACGCACGTTGCGCTCGTGCGCGTGCTCCCACTCGCCGCGCGGAGCGTAGTAGCGGGCGCGCGGAAACGCCGGTTCTACCGAGTCTCCACGCAGAATCGTATTCCCGCTGCAATGGTCCCAATGCAGGTGGCTGTTGATGACGATGTCGATGGTTGCGGGGTCGATGCCCTGCGCCGCGATCACCGCCGGCAGCGATTCGGTCACCGCCGGGATGCGCATCCGTTCCCGCTGGCGCGCGTCGAATTTATCGCCGAGCCCGGTTTCGATCAGGATGTTGTGGCTCGCGGTGCGAATCAGGTAACAGTTGAATGCCAGGGGAATGCGGTTGAGTTCATCGGGTGGAATCTGGCGGCTCCACAGCGTCTTGGGCACCACGCCGAACAGAGCCCCGCCGTCCCACCAGTAGGCGGTCCGGTTCACCCGCAGGATTTCAAAATCGCCCAGAACGGGCATGCCGGCCGCTTAACCTTTGACTAGTTTGCGGCCGCGTTCAAACAGATCGGCGGCGTCTTCCACCAGTTGCTTGCCGCGCTCGAACATGTCGCGGCTGGCTTCCACAATGCTGCTGCTGGTATCGGACACCGCATCTTTGCTTTGCTGCACCTTGCCGGCCAGGTACTGCCGGGTTTCCTTGCCGCTCTTGGGCGCATACAAAACGGCGACGGCCGCTCCGATAAACGCCCCCGCCAGAAACCATGCGATGTTGCCGGTGAAGTAAGATTGCGTGTCCTCGGTGCGCTCTTTCATTTCGTCAGTCATGGGAATGGGGGCCTCTATGGATATTCTGCGATATCCTGGAGGCATGGCGCAAGATCCCGGGCACGAAGAAGATTCCGCGGGCGAAGATCAACTCGACCCTTCCTCCGATTTGGACATGGTCACGCTCTATGACGCACCCATTGTGGACGCCGAAATCGAGGCTGACATGATTCGCGGCGTTCTGGAGTCGAACGGCATCCCGTCCATCATGGTGCGCAATTCGATAATTCCGTCTTTGGGCTTCGAGGTGAAGGTGCCGCGGGCCAGAGTGGAAGAAGCCGAGCGTTTGATTGAGGAAGCCAAGGCCGCCGGTCCGAAAGCCGCCGCCGAGGCCGAAAGGGCCTCCGAAGAGACGCCCTAGCCCAAGGGCTTCGCCCTTGAAATCCCTGCGGGATTTGGAAGTCAGAAGTCAGAAGTCAGAAGTGCAACGGCGGCCGAGTCTTCACAGGGCAAGACCGGGGCATTGTTGAGGTAGCCTTGTTTTAGGAATGGCCGGCAAAGAATCTAACAGACGGTCAAGCGTCCGGCCCGGGTGAAAGGTGCGGCGCTGCGATCTGCGACAATCCCATTCCTTAACCGCACCACCCGGGGCCTCTGGTACAATACTTACCATCCACGCCCGGCGCGTGGGAAATTCATTATTTCTATCCCGCCGATTCATAATTTTGACTGGACCGCCGGTTCCAACTGACCGGGCAGCGGTTTATGGACTTCGACCAGCTCCATACATTTCTCGAAATCGTCCGGCTGAAGAGTTTTTCCAAGGCCGCCCAGACCTGCTACCGGACGCAGCCGGCGATCAGCGCGCAAGTGCGCCAACTCGAACAGGAATTGCGCGCCGAGTTGTTCGAACGCTTCGGCAGCCGCATCTCCCTCACTACCGCCGGACGCATCTTCGCCGACTACGCCGAGCAGATTCTCGACCTCCGCCGCCGCGTGCAGGACTCGATCGCCGAGCTCGAAACCAATCCGCGGGGGGAGTTGGTGATCGCGGCCAATGAGGCCACCTGCATTTACATCCTGCCCGAAGTTTTCTCGGTCTACCGCCAGCTCTTTCCCGCCATTCAACTACAGGTCGACCGCTCATACGGCTCGCACGTGGTGGATGCCGTGCTGGAGAACTCCGCCGATTTCGGCCTCACGCAGCTTCCCGCCGATGAGAAGCGCCTGCAGGTGGTGAGCATTTACCACGACGAGATCCGCCTCATCGTTCCCGCCGGACACGCCCTGGCTGGAAACAAATCCGTCACCCCGCAAGACCTCGCCGGCAGTTTCCTCCTGCTCTCCAGAGAGGGCAAAACGCGCGCGCGCCTGAACCAGTGGCTGGAGCCGGTGGAAGACGAAATCCGTATCTCCATGGAACTGGACTCCACGGAGATGATGAAGCGCTTCGTGATGGCCGGGCTGGGCGTGAGTTTCCTCGCCGTAACCAACTGCCGCGAAGAGATCGCCGCCGGCAAGCTCCATGCGCTGCCGCTCGCGCCGGAACCGTTGGTGCGTCGCCTGGGCCTGATCTACCGCAAAGACAAAGCGCTCTCCAAAGCCGCTCTGGGTTTCATCCAGGTAGTACACGAGCACCTCGGCAACGAGGGCGCCCCGGCCGCCAAGCCGCGCGCTCCGCGGGTAGTGGCATGACGGCCTGTGCGCGTTGCGGGCGGGAGTTCAAAGAGTCCGCGCCGCGCTGCCCCGGTTGCGGCGAGCGGAACCCCGCGGCGGCGGGCCTGTTCCAAACCTCGTCGGTGCTGATTTCGGCCGGCGGTTCCGACCGGGTGTACCGCTCCGTCGAGGATGTTCCCGCGGCGCTTCGCCATCGCCTCCTGAAATCCACCAACGGGCGCAATGCGCGCACCATCCTGATCACCGACCGCCAAGGCCGCCGCATGATCGACAAGGCTCTGGGCAAGTTCCCCGGACCAAACCGGAAGCTGCATGCCGTGGCGGCCGGGAAGGAGTCGCCCGATCCCCTGGCCTGGCTCACGCGCGGGCGCCGCAAATGGATCGGCGCCATGCTCTTCCCGCTGGCCCTGGCTGTGGCCGCGGCCGCCTTCCTGATTCGTTGGAAGTAACCCGCCAAAAAACGTTATCCTGAAGTCTTCCTATGAGCCGTCGAGCAGTCGTGTTTGGATCGTCGGGCCAGTTGGGTGTCGAACTCGTCCGCGAACTCAGAGTCCGCCGCTATGCGGTCACCGGCTGGGAGCGCGCCCAGGTCGATATCACCGATGGCGCCGCCGTGGAGCGAGCGCTGGCCAGCTCCGATGCCGAGGTGGTGTTCAACTGCTCCGCCTATAACCATGTGGATGTCGCCGAAAAGGAGCCGCAAGCCGCCTTCCTGGTGAATGGCCTGGCCGTGCGCAACCTGGCGCTGGCCTGCCGGCAGATCGACGCCCGCCTGGTCCACTTCTCCACCGACTACGTTTTTGACGGCCGCGCCCGCCACCCCTATACCGAGGACGACCCCACCCATCCGCTGGGCGCTTATGCCGTCTCAAAACTGGCCGGCGAACTGTACGCCCAGGCTTATCTCGATCGCGCCACGGTGGTCCGCACCTCCGGCGTCTTCGGACCGGGCGGACTGGCGACCGCGCGCGGCAACTTCGTCGAGCTCATGTTGCGCCTGGCCGGCGCCGGCCAGGCCATCCGCGTGGTCGAAGACCATGTGGCGTCGCCCACCTATGCGCCTCTGCTGGCCGCCCGCACCATCGACCTGGTGGAGCGCAATCTCGACGGCGTCTTCCACATCGGCGGCGGCACGCCCATCTCCTGGTTTCAGTTCGCGCGCACCATTTTCCAGGTGGCGCAGATTGACCCGCTGTTGTTGGCCACCAATGAGCGCGAATACCGCACCGCCGCGCAGCGCCCCAAGTATTCCGCGCTCTCGAACGGCAAAATCGAACGCGCCGGCCTCGAACCCTTGCCGCCGCTGCGGCAGGCCGTGGAGCTCTATTTCGCGGCGCGCCGGTCGGCCAAACCGTAAAGCGCCCGCGCGTTGTCGCGCAACACCATGCGCGCCAACTGCGAAGCGCGCGCGCGTGTGATCTGGCCCGAGCGCAGCATTCCCGTGAGCGCCAGGGCGAGCGCCCGCCGCCCGGCGCGTGCCGCCATCCAGCCCGATTCCTCCCATCCCATTTCCGGGATGTACGGGTAAGCGTCGGTCGCGAACAGCACCTTCTCCGGCACGTATTCCAGCCACTCGCGCAGATTTCCCGCCAGCGTGGCCGGCGTGAGCGCCAGGTTTTGCGCCGAAAAATCCAGCCACGCGTTGGGCTTGGTGAGAAGCGCCGTAATCTCCCGCGTGAACGGCCACCCGCCGTGCAGCATTACGAACCTGGTCTTGCGCAGATCCGGATCGTTCAACACGCTTTCGAGCAGCAGCGGATTGGCGCCGCCCACGTGGAAGTATCCGCCCGCGCCGGCATTGGTGTGGATGTGCACCGCCATGCCCAACCGCCCGCATTCCGCGGCGATATACCGGAACAAAAAGTCCTCGAGAGGTTTGTATTCCGCTTCGGCTGCCGCGCCCTTGGCGCAAAACCGGGTGTAAACGGCGTCGGCCGAGCTGCGCTCCACCTTGTCGAAATCGAGCGGCCGCAAATACGCCGCCTCGAACTTTTCCGCCACCGCGCCGCCCGAGCGCTGACGTTCCAACGTCGGGGTCACGACACGCGCCAGGTATTCGCCCAGGGTTGCCGGCGCTCGATTCATCCCCAGCGCCGTCAGATAGCGCGCGCGCAGCACGTCTTCCAGCGCAAAAAAAGCCTTCCGATCGGGATTGGCCGCCGCCAGCTTCGAATTGTCCAGCGGGAAGATCAGCGCGTCCGCATACGCCACCCAAAGAAAGCGCGGCGGCTGAATACCCGGACCCATCTCGACGCGGTTGGCGAGCATCACGTCGACTCCCATCTGGTCCAGCACCCACGCCGGATACTGCTCGCCTTTCTCGCGCATGGCCTGCTGCTTGCCCGCGAGCGCCCTGGCCGCGTCCAGCATCGCGGGGGCTCCCGGCCGCAGGTTTACGGGATCGGACTGCGGCTCCATGTTGTCCACGGGCAACGCATCGAAATCGCGATCCGGCTTTTCGCCGCTCGCCGTGACGCGCACCGGATGCGCGTGATTGTCGATCGCCCGGATGCCGTCGATCTCCGCGACCAGGAGAGGATCCGCCGCCGGCTGCGGGCGCTCGCACGCCGTCCATAGGGCCAGCATCGCCAGGACACCAAAGGGCCGGACGCGCCCGCTCATTTCAACCCCCGGCCGCTCACCAAATAGACCGCAAAACTGCCCAGCCAGTGGCCGCCTTGGTAATGTTCGCTCTTGATGCTATCGAGCCCCGTCTGACGCAGCCGGCCCGCCAGCGCCGTCAGCGGCCGGCGGCGGGCGTCCGCGGCGGGCAGCTTCGACACGATGCCTTCCAGCATCCAGGCGCGGCTCAGGTTCAGCCCCGCCAGGTGGTAGAGCTTCGGATCGGTGACATCGGGAACCTGCGTCGGCTCCAGGTCCACGCGCGGAAGGAAGGCCGTGAACCACTGCGCGAACTCCGCCTGCGGCAGAATGCGCCGCACCACATCCGCCTCCGCCAGGCACGGCGAGAGAAAATCCTCGCCCGATGGTTCATACGCCAGCGGGCAATTCCGGTCCTTCACGTAATAGTCCCGCACCCGGGCTTCCACCAGTTTGCCGAAGGGCGTGTCGCCCTCGATGCGCGCATAGTCCAGCATCAATCCCATGGCGAACGCCGTGTTGTTGTGCTCGCCGACGCGGATGGGGTTTTCCAGCTTGCCCAACCACCCGCCGATTCGCGCGGTGATCGCCTCTACCAGAGGATTCAGCGCGGCGGCCCACTGGCGCGCCTGCGCGTCGTCCCACTCCTTCAGCTCCGCCGCCAGTTGCAGCAGCCACGCCAGGCCATACGGCCGCTCGAAGGCGGCGCGGCCCTCCGCGTCCAGGTATTTCACTTCCTGCGCGATATGGGCCGCGGTCAGGCTCTGCCCTACGGCTCGCCGCGCTTCCGCGGCAAAGGGCGCTTGTGGGAAGAGGCGCGTCAGCCGCACCAGCAGCCAGTGCCCGTGCACCGACGAGTGCCAGTCGTAACACCCGTAAAAGGCCGGCGTCAGTTCCCGCGGCGGCTTCACATCGGCATCCGAATTCATGGAGTGCGCAATCTTATTCGGATACTCCTTGTGCACGCAATCGAGCGCCAGCCGCGCGAACCGCGCCGCCTGCGCCTCGTTGAAATCCGAAGCTCCCATCAGACCTCCGCACAAAACCAGTCCCGCCAGTATCGAGCGCATCATGAATGTATCTTACCCGTCCAGCCCCCACGCTTGAACCCTGGCACTCGCCGGGTTAGAGTAAAGACCACCGCATGATCAAAGTTCTCCTGGTCTTCGGAACGCGCCCCGAGGCCATCAAGCTCTGCCCGGTGCTGTTCCTTCTACGGCGCCTGAGCCGCGATTTTCACGTGCAGTGCTGCGTCACCGCGCAACACCGCGCCATGCTCGACCAGGTGCTCGAAGTCTTCGACGTAGTCCCCGATTTCGACCTCAATCTCATGCAGCCCGGTCAAAGCCTGGCGCAATTGTCCGCGAGCGTCCTGAAGGCGCTCGAAAGCGTCCTGGTCTCCGAGCGGCCCAACATCGTCCTGGTGCAGGGCGATACCACCACCACGTTCTGCGCGGCGCTTTCGGCCTTCTACCAGCACATCCCCGTGGGCCACGTGGAAGCCGGGCTGCGCACGGGCGACCTCCAACAACCCTTTCCGGAAGAGTTGAACCGCGTCCTGACCACGCGCATCAGCACTCTGCACTTCGCGCCCACCAGCGGCGCGGCGGCCAACCTGCGGCGTGAAGGCGTGCCCGAGGACTGCATCTCGGTCACCGGGAACACCGGCATTGACGCGGTTCTGCAAGTGCGCGATAGACTCGAAGCCGGGCAACTCCCCGCTGCCGTGTGGCCGGACCTCGATCCTTCCAAACGGCTCCTGCTGGTGACCGCTCATCGCCGCGAGAATTTCGGCGCGCCCCTCGAAGCCATTTGCAGCGCCCTGCTCCGCCTGGCCGCGCGGCCCGACGTCCAGATCGTCTATCCGGTGCACTACAATCCGAACGTGGCCGGCCCGGTGACGCGCCTACTCGGCAAGGAGCGCAATATCATCCTGTACGAACCGTTCGATTATGTTCCGTTCGTCGACCTGATGCGCCGGGCCTACCTGGTGATCACGGATTCCGGCGGCATCCAGGAAGAAGGCCCGTCGCTGGGCAAGCCGGTCCTGGTGATGCGCGAAAAAACCGAACGGCCCGAAGCCGTGGAAGCCGGCACCGTGAAACTGGTCGGCGCCGATCCCGACCGCATCGTGCGCGAAGCCGAGCGGCTGCTCGACGATCCCAACGAGCGAGAGCGCATGGGCCGCATCCACAACCCCTACGGCGACGGCCACGCCAGCGAACGGATTGCCGAGGCCATCTTAGAGGCGTTCGGGCCGGGGTGAAAGACGCTGCCTGGCTGGGGCTGCAGATCGACTACGATCTTCGCCTCATCCGTCAGCGCGATGGGGATCAGATTACCCGCAACGTTCGCACGCGCCCGGCCGCCTGATTGTCGCCGGCCTCCGCGCACCTCAGCAGGAGTCTCCGCAGCAAGCAGGCTCACCTCCAATTCCGTCTTCCGCCGCCGCAAGCCGGTGAGTTCCAGGTCCATACCCGCGGGCCGTCAGGCGGCGCTGGCGGCCAGGTACCGGGGTTGCCGGAAACTCTCGCCCGTCCAGGCACAGGCCAGGATTGCCTCGATCTCGACAGACTCTCCCTCTTCCGAGGTCCACTGGCGCCCTGTCAGGCGCAGTTCCACAGTGTCACGCCGATTCGGTATGACGATCCGCATGCGGCCATAATCAGCGGCCAGAACCACCGCGTCGATTCTGCGGCTTCCGGGGTAGAGCAGCGTCAATTGCATTTGGTCACCCTCCTTTGAATAGGGTGAGATGATTATGGACTAAGTTGATCCACAATCACAAGTTCGCTTTGGTTAACAGCTCCGGAAATTCCGGGCCGGCGCGACGCCTGCGCTTGAGCGGATGACGATTACGCTCCGTCTTCCGCGTCTTGCAAAGATTCCTGTGCAAGTCAAACCCTGGTAACCGCGACAAATATTTCTTCTCCGCCCAAAGCCAGCTTGGCCGCTCCGTCGGGTGGCGCCGCGACGGCTTCGAGACGCTCCGCCAGCAGTTCGTTGCACAGATACTCGTGGTGCGCCGCAATCGCTTCCGCGATCCGCGCCGGTGCGGCATACAGCACCGCAATCCGATCCGAAATCTGCAGCCCGACCGCCTTGCGCTGATCCTGAACCAGACGGTTGAAATCGCGCGCCATGCCTTCGAGCAGCAACTCGGGGGTCAGCGTCGTATCGAGCGCCATGAACGTGCCCTGTTCCTGGCCGCATGTCAGATTCGGCGGGCCTTCGTAGGAGACGGCGATCTCTTCGGGCGCCAGTTCGAAGGTCTGGCCTTCCACCTGCAAGGTCAACGCGCCGCCCTTCAGGACCGCAGCGGCATCGGACTCCGCCAGCGCGGCTCCGATGGCCTTGAGATACTTGCCGACGCGCGGGCCAAGCTTTTTAGCGTCGGGCTTCAGACGGACCGCAACCAAAGTCTTCTCATCCTCGATGAGCGCCACGCGCTTTATATTGGCCTCTTCCAGCACCTGGGCCGCATAATCCGCATTCTCCAGCACCTTGCGCTCCGCCGCATCGCGAGGCCGCACGTAGAGCGTGTCGAGCGGCTGGCGAATTTTGACCTTGCTATGCGTCCGCAGGTTCAACGCCAGGTTCTTCATGCGGATCACGGCGTCGATGCTCCGTTCCAACTCTTCGTCGATCAAGCCGGCATCCACTTGCGGGTAGGCCGTCAAATGCACCGATTCCGGCGCGGCGTCGTCGACCGACCGCACCAGGTTTTGATAAATCTCCTCGGTTAGAAACGGCAGCGCCGGCGCCATCAACCGCGTCACCGTGGTCAACACCGTATACAGCGTCTGATAGGCGTCCGCGTCGCTCCGCCAGAAGCGCCGCCGCGAGCGGCGCAGATACCAGTTGGAAAACTGCTCGTCGAATTCCTGGAAGGCTTCGATCACGCGGAAGTGTTCGTAGTTCAGGAAGGCCTGGTTGGCGGCGTCCACCAGGCGCTGCAAGCGGCTCAACACCCAGCGGTCCAACTCGTTGGTGGGCGCCGGCGCCGCGCCGCCCGGTTTCCAGCCGTCCGCCGAGGCATACATCACAAAAAAGCTGTAGCAGTTCCAGAAGGTGAGCAGCTTGCGCCGCGCATCGCCGTCGATGGTCTGGCCGGCGTTGCCGGTCGGGTGCAGATCCGGGAAGTTCAAATGCTGCGCGGTCTTCTGCTCGGCGTAGATGTAGCGCATCACCTCCGCGCCCAAAGCCTCCGCGGCTTCATCGAAGGCGATGGAGTTGCCCTTGGACTTGTGCATCTCCTCGCCGCGCGCGTCGCGCACCAGCGCGTGGCCCAGCAAGGCCTTGAACGGCGCGCGGCCGTCCATCATGGCGCTCATCGCCAGCAGCGAATAAAACCAGTTGCGGAACTGCCCCGGAAAACTCTCCAGCACCAGATCCGCCGGAAACCATTTCTCCCAATAGGCGCGGTCCGTCGAGTAGCCCATGGTGCTGAACGAAACAATCCCCGCGTCCAGCCACGGGTTGCCTACGTCCTCCACGCGCGAAGCCAGCGCGCCGCACTTTTCGCAGCGGATCTTCACCGCGTCCACGTGCGGCCGGTGCGGCGAATGGCCCTCGAAGGCGTCCCACCCTTGCACGGCTCTCTCTCTCAGCTCCGCGCGGCCGCCGATCACGGTGAAGTGCTCGCACGCGCCGCACACCCAGATGGGCAGCGCCAGCCCCCAGAAGCGCTTCTTCGAGATCATCCAGTCGGCCATGTTGCGCAACCAGTCCATCTCGCGCGCTTCGCCCTCCGGCGGAATCCAGCGGATTTGCGGCACCTCGCGCTGGATGCGGTCGCGCCACTCCATGCGGATGAACCACTCGTCCACCGGCCGGAACACCAGCTCGGACTTGCAGCGCCAACAGTGCGGATAGACGTGCGGATACTTCTCGCGCGCCACCAGCAGGCCCGAAGCCTTGAGCGCCGTCACCACATCGTCGGAGACGTCGTTGGCATTGCGGCCGGTGAACTCCCCGAAGCCCCCGCCATACACCGCGCTCTCGTCCAGCGGCGCGATGAACGGCAGATCCTCTTCTTTGCCGAGCTGTTGATCTTCCGCGCCGCAACCCGGCGCAATGTGCACGAGGCCGGTGCCTTCCGCCTCGCTGATCAGGCTCCACGCGATTACGCGGTGCGAAGCCGCCGCCGTGGCGCCGCCGCCCGTGAAACCATAGGGAAACACGCCGCCCGGCGTATTCTGCGCCGGCAATTCATCGAATGGCCCGTCGTAGGTCAAGCCCAGCAGCGCGCTGCCCGGCAGCTCTTCGACCACTTCCACCCCGCCCGTGCCCTTCAGGATGGTCCGGATGGAGGGCAGCTTGTGCGTTTCGTGCTTGCCTTCCACCTGCAAATCCTGCAGGCGGTCGCGCTCGAAGTTTCGCTTGGCGACATAGTATTGCCAACCTCCGTGCCGCACCTTGAGGTAGGTCATCTCGGGGTTCACGGCCACGGCGACGTTCGAAGTCAGGGTCCACGGGGTGGTGGTCCAAACCAGCAGCGCGGTTTTTTCCTGGCCGCGAATCGGAAACTTCACGAATACCGAGGTGTGCGCCGTGATGCGCCGGCCTTCGGCCACTTCCATTTGCGAGAGGCCCGTGCCGCACCGGCCGCACCAGGGCATCACGTCGTGACCGCGGTAGATGAATCCTTGGCTATGGCACTTTTTCAGAAACGCCCAGATGGTGTAATTGTTCTCGTCGGAAAACGTGAAGTAGCTGCCGCCGTACTCGAGCGACCCCAGCTTGCGGACAATCTCGCTCGCCCGCGCCGTCTCTTTGTGTCCGCTGGGCAGCGTGGCCGCCACCACGCGGTCGCCATCGGCCAGCGCGTCCCGCAGCTCGATCAGCAGCTTGGGCGAGTCCCAATCGCACCAATATCCCAGGCGCACCGATTGTTCCGTCTGCCGCGCCGCAAACGTGAGCACGCGCTCCTTGCAGGCGCGGACAAAACTCTCGATGCCGAAGTCGCGGATCTGGCGCTTGGTCTGCAACCCCAGGCTCTTCTCGACTTCCACTTCCACCCACAGCCCCTGGCAATCGAAACCATTCTGATAACGCAGCTCGTGCCCGTTCATGGCGTGATACCGCTGGTACATATCCTTCAGCGAGCGTCCCCAGGCGTGGTGCACGCCCATGGGATTGTTGGCGGTAATCGGCCCGTCCAGAAACGACCAGCGCGGCCCGCCGGCGGTCTGCGCCCGCAGCTTTTGGAAGATGCGGTTCTCCTCCCAGAAGCGCAGCATGGCGCGCTCCATGGCTGGAAAATCGGGAACTTTCGGCACGGATCGGTACATATTCATTTGGGATCAGTGGCAGAAGGGCTCTGCAACGCCGGAAAAACCTATACTAGCATCCGCGCGCCTGCCCCTGGCTCCCGGCCCCCCCTGTTACCCTGATCCTTATGGCCCGGGTCGACAAAGCACCCCGCTTCTCCGCCGAGGAGGCCGTCCGGCGAGCGAGTGAACTATACGGCCTGGATGCCGTTGCCTCGCCGCTCCCCAGCGAGCGCGATCAAAACTTCCACCTGCGCGATGCCGCCGGCGCCCGGTTCGTCCTCAAGATCGCCAACCAGGAGGAATCGCCCGCAGTTCTCGACCTCCAAAACAGCCTCCTTAACTTTCTCGGCGCGCACCCCACCGGACTCGAATTCCCCCGTGTGGTTCCGGCTTCCGGCGGATCCACCATCGCTTCCGTCACCGGCTCCGACGGCGTGAAGTACTTCGTGCGGCTGCTGACGTGGGTCGATGGCATCTGCATGGCCCAGGCCGCGCCGCACTCCGTGCAGCTTCTGCGCTCTCTCGGCGCCGCTCTGGCCCGCATGGACCGCGCGCTCGAAAGCTTTTCGCATCCGGCCGCGCACCGCGCGTTTCACTGGGATCTCCGCCAGGCCGGGCTCGCCCGCGCGCATCTCGATCTGCTCCCCGAAGAGCGGCGCGGCCTGATCGAACCCATCTTCGACGCCTGGGCCACGATCGATTGGTCCGCCTTGCGCGCCGGCGTCATTTACAACGACGCCAACGACTACAACATCCTGGTGGACGCCTCCGGATCGCGGGTGGTCTCGCTCGTCGACTTCGGCGACGTGGTCCACTCGGCCACCGTCTGTGACCTCGCCATCGCGCTGGCCTACGCCATGCTCGATAAGCCCGACCCCATCGCAGCCGCCGCCGAAGTGGGCGCCGCTTACCATCACGGCCGCCCGCTCACCGCTCCCGAAGTGGAAGCCCTCTACACACTGGCAGCCACGCGCCTGGCCTCGAGCGTCTGCTATGCCGCGTGGCAAGCCGCCCAGGCGCCCGGCAACGACTATCTCAACATCTCGAACCAGCCGGCCTGGACGCTGATCGAGCGCCTGGCGGCCCTGCCGCCGGATTGGCCCAACGAGGTTTTCCGCCGCGTCTGCGGCTTCTCTCGCGGCGGGAGAACCGCCGCTTCACTTGGCGCCGCGCGCCGCCACACGCTTGGCCCCTCGCTCAGTCTTTCATACCGCCATCCGCTGCATATCATCCGCGGCTGGAAGCAGCATCTCTACGATGCCACCGGCCGCGTCTACCTGGATTGTGTCAACAACGTAGCCCACGTGGGCCACTCTCATCCGCGCGTGGTGGAAGCCGCCGCCCGCCAGATGGCGCTGCTCAACACCAACACGCGGTACCTCCACGAGCACCTCACCGGCTACATTGAGCGCCTCACTGCCACGCTGCCCGAGCCGCTGCGCGTGGCCTTCCTGGTCACCAGCGGCAGCGAAGCCAACGAGCTTGCGCTGCGCCTGGCGCGGGCCCACACCGGCGGCAATCAGGTTGTGGTGGTCGACGCGGCATATCACGGCAACACCAATGCCCTGGTCGAGATCAGCCCCTACAAGTTCAATGGTCCGGGCGGACGCGGCAAGCCCGCGCACGTCCACGTGGCGCAGATGCCGGACGTATATCGCGGCCCGCACCGCGGCCCCGGTGCCGGCGCGCGCTACGCTGAATCGGTTGCCGACGCCGCCGGTCATGCCGCCGATCAGGCCACCGGTCTGGCCGCTTTCTTTTGCGAATCCGCGCTGGGCTGCGGCGGCCAGATCATTCTGCCGCCCGGATATCTGAAGAAGGCTTTCGCCGCCGTCCGCGCCACGGGCGGCGTTACCATTGCCGACGAAGTCCAGACCGGCTTCGGCCGCGCCGGCTCGCATTTCTGGATGTTCGAAACCCAGGACGCCGTTCCCGACATCGTCACCATGGGCAAACCCATCGGCAACGGCCACCCCATGGGCGCCGTCGTCACCACCGCGGAAATCGCCGCCTCTTTCTCGAACGGCATGGAGTACTTCAACACCTTTGGCGGCAACCCCGTTTCCTGCGCCGTGGGACTGGCCGTCCTGGATGTCATTCGCGACGAAGCTTTGCGGGAGAACGCGCTCTCGACCGGCGAATTCCTGCTGGCGGGTCTCCGAGCGCTCGCCGCGCGCCACCCCATCATCGGCGATGTGCGCGGCCTCGGTCTCTTCCTCGGCTTCGAACTGGTGCGCGACCCCGCCACACGGGAACCGGCCGCCGCGGAAGCTTCGGCCCTGGTCGATCGCATGAAGGATCTCGGCGTGCTGCTCTCGACCGATGGCCCCTTTCACAACGTCATCAAAATCAAGCCGCCGATGGTATTCTCCCGCGCCGACGCCGGCATGCTCCTCGACCGGCTCGACGCCGCGCTGAGCTAGCGCGCATTTCTCATACGGGGCCAGAGGATTTGAACCGGTCCAATGACGGGCTTGTCGCGCGCACCGGCGAGACAGGCCAGGAGGCCTGTCCTACAGAAGTCAGGCGAGCTTGACCTCTCTTTCGACGGCGTCGGCGAAGACGTCGATCTCTTTCAGGGTGGTGTAGATGTTGGGGGTGATGCGCAGGCCCGTGTATTCTTCGTGCCCCATGGTGGAGGTATAGATACTGTATTTGTTGACCAGCGCGGCGCCCATCTTGCCGGCCTCGATGCCGTTGAAGGCCAGGAAACCGATGCCGCAGGATTGCGCGGGATCGGGGCTATGCAGAATCCGGCATTTAGGATTCTGCGCGAGACGGAGGGCCCAACGGTCGCGGAGGCAGCGGAGACGCGCGGCTTTGCGATCGATTCCGATGTTGTCGTTGAAGACCAGGGCTTCCGAGATGGCGTTCAGGTTAGCGGCGGGATGCGTGCCGATCTCTTCGAACTTCCGGATATCGTCTTTCTGCGCAGCGCCGGAAGCCATCAGCGACCAGGTAGCGGCGATGCGGGACTTCTTTACATAGAGAAATCCGGTGCCGATGGGGGCGCAAGTCCACTTATGCAAACTTACTCCGTAGTAATCGCAATCGAGGTCGGAGATTTTATACGGGAAGTGACTGATGGCGTGAGCGCCATCGACAATCACGGGGATGCCGCGGGCGTGGGCCATATCGCAGATGCGGCGGACGGGGAAGATCTGGCCGGTGCGGTTGGTGATGTGGCAGAAGAGGATGAGCCTGGTTTTGGGCGTGACGGCTTGCTCGAAGAGGCGAACCAAAAGGTCCATGCCGGGACTGGGGACGGGGAAGGAAATCATCTTGAGCGAGATGCCATCGCGGCGCTCGCGCTGTTTGAAGGTTTCGATCATGCGAGGGTAGTCCTGGTTGGTGGTGAGGACTTCGTCGCCGGGCTTGAGATCGATGCCGTACTGGGCGTTTTCGAGGGATTCGGAGGCGTTGCGGGTGATGGCGATTTCTTCGGGGTCGCAGCCGGCGTATTGGGCGAGGCGGCGGCGGACGGCTTCGAGCTCCCGGTACAGCACATTGACCATGGTGGGATAGGGGCCCATGTCGCTGTAGTCGAGGTAGCGGCGCATGGCGTCCTGGACGGCGCGCGGCGAGGGGCTGACGTAGCCGTTATTGAGATTGATGAAATTGCGGTCGATGGAGAAGGCGGAACGGATCTCGGACCAGTAGTCTTCGTCGGTGGCGACATCTTCGGGGGTGCGGCCACTGACTGCGGCGGAAGCGGCGGTGACGGCGGTGGCACCCAGCGCGAGCTGGAAAAAATTGCGGCGATGCATGAAAGCGGCCTCCTGACGGCCAACTTTCCGATGCTATAGCAGTGGAAGGGAGCAACGCAAGGGGTGGTGGGTGGCGTTTGAGGGCTTCGCTGGCCGAGGGAGGATCTCATCCGCCAGGTGCTCCGCGTCGAAAGCGCATCGGCATTGGCCTCGAATGCCACCTCTGGCTGCGGTGGGGGGCCTTCGACGGGTGGTGGTGGAGCGCAGCAGGAAGGGGCCGCGACGGCCTCGGCGTGAGGGTAACGCCGGCAGTTTGGGCATGTCGACAGGATTGCACTTCGCCGCCGGCGTCGGCTTAGTGCCGAAAAAGCCGACAAACTGTGGCAATTGAGCGGGGTATTGAGTTGGTAGCGTTTAATTCTTCAAGGTCCATATATCTTTAGATAGAGGTCAGACATGACTTTTCTTTCTTGTAATGCATTTGGGCCTGTGGGATACTTCCGGTATAACGCTTTGTTGTTAGTGAGTCGCTCCGGGGATTTGTATGTGAGCGAACCGGGTGAAGATCACGGGTCTACTTAAGAACTAGCTGGTTGGCGCGTAGCGCCGCAACTCGCGTTCCGTATCGGGTTCAGCGATTCGGGTCTCATCTCCAAGAGATCGGTAGACGCTGTTGGCCCCACCGAGTCACTCTTGTGTCCCCGCGGGTGAACTTCGAAGGAAGGTACTCTATGACTCGTTCACGTTTCCTTTTGCTACTTTGTGGGCTGCTCGTTGCGGCCACAATGTTGAACGCTCAGGTAAATGGCGCGGTCACCGGCACCGTATTGGATTCTTCCGGCGCCGTGATTGCGGAGGCCGATGTGAGCCTGCATTTGCCTGGCTCGGCGGCGGTGGTATTCGCGACTAAAAGCACGGATGCCGGATCGTTTTCCATTCTGAGCGTCCCCGCCAACACCTACGACCTGGTGATTGAAGCCAAAGGTTTTCAGAAATCGGTGCGCACCGGCATCGAGGTGCTCCCGGGCCGTTCCTTTGATGTGCCGGCCGTTAAGCTGGACGTTGCGGGTATTACGCAAACGGTGGAAGTCTCCGCCGTCGGAACCAATGTGCAGACCTCCAACTCGGAGGTGAGCACCACGATTGCGAAGTCACAGATCGCCGACTTGCCAGTGGCCGACCGCAGCCCGCTGGCCTTCCTCAGCACGCAGGCCGGCGTAGGCAGCAACGGAACCGGCACCACGGTAATCGACGGACAGCGCTCGACGTACAGCAACGTCACCATGGATGGCATCAACATCCAGGACAATTTCATCCGCACCAACGACATGGATTTTCTGCCCAACCTGCTGCTGCTGGACCAGGTGGCCGAAGTGACCGTTTCCACTTCCAACGCCAGCGCCGCCAACTACGGCGGAGCCTCGCAGGTGGCGTTCGTCACCCCGCAGGGCTCCAACGGTTTTCACGGCGGCGTATTCTGGCAGAACCGGAACAACTACTTCCGCGCCAATTCCTTCTACAACAATGCGTCCGGCGTTCCGGTTTCCTTCATGAACCTGAACCAGTTGGGCGGCAAAATCGGCGGTCCGGTCCTGAAGAACAAGCTGTTCTTCTACGTCGATTACGAAGCTTACCGGCAGCACCAGCAGACCACCCAGACCTATACCATCCTGACCTCGGACGCCCGCAACGGGATCTGTACCTATAAGGACACCGGCGGCACTGTTCACAAGGTCAATATTCTTCAGGCCATGGGGCTGTCGGCCAGTTCGGTTATGAACAGCTACCTGGCCCTGGTTCCCACGCCCGATAAGATCAACAGCTTCAACGTCGGCGATTCGACGACAGCGCTGCTGCGGAACACCGCCGGATACACCACCCAGCGGCGTGACAACCGCATCCGGGACAACGTCACCGCCCGGGGCGACTACATTTTCTCCGACCGGACCAGCTTTGCCCTGACTTACATGCAAAACCGGGACAACCTGGACCGCCCCGATCAGGACCCGACCTACTCCGTCAACCCGCTGCAAAGCAACAGCGATACCACCAAGTTTCTCTCCAGTTCCTGGCGCTTCAATCCCAAGCCGACGCTGACCAACGAAATGCGATTCGGCTTCAACTGGGCGCCGGCCATCTTCCTGGATACGCAAACCATTCCGAACTATTTCATCACCGGCGCCACGTACTCCAACCCGGTCAGCGGCGTGTTGCGCACGCAGGGCCGCAATACCGACACCTATCACTACTCGGACAACGCCAGTTGGGTGCACGCCGCGCACACGTTCCAGTTCGGATACCAGATGCAGGATACCCGCATCGAGACCTACAACGATGCCGGCATTACGCCGAGCTACGGACTGGGCCTTGGCACCAACACAGCGGGCCTGACCGGTACGCAGATGCCGGGCGCCAGCGCGACCGACCTCAGCGCCGCCAACGGACTGATGGCTACTCTCGCGGGTCTCTACAGCAGCTACACCCAGACATTCAACGTCTCCAGCCGGACCTCGGGGTTCGTCAACAACTACACCGCCCTCCGCCACCTCATCCAGAACAATTACGCGGCCTACGCACAGGATAGCTGGAGGATCGCCCGCAACCTGACCGCCAACCTGGGCGTCCGCTGGGACTACTACCCGGCGATGACCGAGCGTGACAGCCTGTATCTGGCGCCGCAGTTGACCAACAATAACCCCATCGCCACGGTATTCAATCCGAACACTGTCCTGGACTTCGCCGGCAGCTCCGTGGGGCGTCCACTTTGGAACGCCGGCAAGCGGCACTTCGCCCCCAATCTCGGCCTGGCCTGGGATCCCACCGGTCAAGGCAAGTGGGCCATCCGCGCCGGATACTCCATCGCCTATGTGAACGACAACATCGTGCGAGCGGCCGACAACAGCCTGGGCACGAATGCGGGCCTCTCGTCCACGTCGAGCAAGACCGGGCTCGACGGCAACTTTGCCTCCAGCCTCATCCCCGTGGTGGTTCCCACCTACAAGGTTCCGCGCACCCTGGCGGACAACTACGCACTCAGTTCCTCATCGGCCCTGGCTTTCCCCAATCCGGAACTGACCACGCCCTACGTGCAGCAATGGAACATCAGCGTGCAGCGCTCCATCAAGAACACGCTGATCGACGTGCGCTACGTCGGCAATCACGGCACCAAGGAGATTCGCGCGTTCGACTACAACCAGGTGCAGATCGGCCAGTTGCTGCAACCGTTCTTACAAGCGGCCAACAATGGCTGGTTGGCGCAGACGGCCACCGGCACCTTCAATCCGGTTTACAACTCCGCGATCGCCGGCAGCTTGCCGACCCCGTTCTTCAACGCCATGCCTAACGCCGGATACCTCACCAATTCGAGCGTGAAGAGTTATATGCAGACCGGGCAGGTGGGCGAACTGGCGAGTTTCTACCAAACCAATAGTATCAATGGTCCTTACAATTTTTACGCCAACCCGAACATCCTGGGTGGAAATGTGATGACCAATTACAGTAACAGCACTTACAACGCGCTCCAAATGGACGTCCGCCACAACCTGTCGCACGGCCTGACGTTCCAGGCCAACTACACCTTTTCGAAAGTGCTGAGCGACGCGGAGGGAAACCAGCAGACCGACTTCGAACCCTTCCTCGATATCAATAACACCAAGATCGAGCGGCACCGGGTTGCCAGCATGGACCTCACGCACATCATCAAAGTGAACTTCGTCTACGAGCTTCCTTTCAGCCATAACCGGCTCTTTGACGTTCATAACCGCATCCTGTCGAAGATCGTCGGCGGATGGTACGTGTCCGGCATCTATACGCTGCAATCCGGCGCCCCCTTCGGCGTCACTTCCGGGGGCCGCGGGACTCTGAACCGCGCAGCCCGGTCCGCCAACAATATGGCTACTACCAACCTCACCGCCGGCCAACTGGACTCCATGTTCCAGACCTACACGCGCGGCGATGGCATGTGGTACTTCCCGTTCGCCAACAAGAACCCGACGGACGGCCGCGGGGTGGCTCCGGACGGGTCGGCGCCTTTCTCCGGCCAGGTGTTCTTTGAGCCGGGCGCCGGCACCATCGGTGCGATGCAGCGCGACTTGTTCAACGGCCCCTGGGTTTGGAATATGGATGCCGCGGTACAGAAGGTGACTCACATCACGGAGAGCAAGACCGTGACCTTCCGTGCAACGGGAGTCAACGTGTTCAATCACCTGACGTGGTGGTTGGGCGATATGAGCGTCCAATCCACAACGTTCGGCAAGCTGACCTCGCAGTTCTACGGCAACCGTGAACTGCAGTTCGATCTTCGCCTGGCCTTCTAGCGGCAGACGGTTTGCCGGGAACGACCCTATAGAAGATGCCTCCCTGTGATCCGGGCTCTCCGATGCAACAGCAGTGGAAGGGAGCGGCGCAAGCGGCGGTCAACGGCTTTTGAGGGCTTCGAGCTGGTCGAGGGAGCGCGGCCAATCTTCGCGCAGAAGCCGGGAAAGGGCCCGGTCGGCCAAAAGTTTGCCGTTGGTCTGGCAGGGGGCGCAATAGTTGGTTTCGTGGGAGGCGTAGCGGATGCGCTGGATGGGAGCGCCGCAACGGGGGCAGGGAAGGCCGTAGCGGCCGTGAACGGCCATGCCTTCGCGGAAGGCGGTGACCTTCTCAGGGAACGCGCCGCGGGATTGCGCGCGCAGGCGATCGGTCCATTCGACGAGGGTTTCGCGCGTGGCGGCGTAGAGTCGCTCGATCTGGGCGGGCGGGAGTCTTTGGGTGAGCGCGACGGGCGAGAGGCGCGCGCGATGGAGGATCTCATCGGAATAGGAGTTGCCGATCCCACTGAAAATGTGCGGGTCGGTGAGCGCGCGTTTGAGGGTGTGATTGGCGGATTGCAGGGCGGTGGTGAAAGCGGGGAGCGAGGCTGCGAGAACTTCGAGGCCGCCGGCGTCGAGCGAGTGGAGGGCATCCGGGCCGGAGAGCACCTGGAGCGAAGCGCGGTGCTGGCTGCCGGCTTCGGTGAAGGTGAGGGCGCCAGAATCGAAGGCGAGGACGGCGAGCAGTCCGCGGACGGCAACGGGTTTGGCGGTTCGTTTGGCAACTGGTTTGCCAGGAGTGGCGCGCCAGTGCAGCCGGCCGGCGACCATGAGGTGCAGGGCAAGCCACAGGTGGTCTTCGAGGCCGATGGCGATGCGTTTGCCGACGCGGAGGACCTGGCGAACATTCTTGCCGTGGGTGGCTTCGACAGGCGGGGCGGTGGAGCGCAGAAGGAACGGGCTAAAGATGGTGACGCGGTTGAGACGGTGTCCTATGGTGCGGGCCGCGAGGGCTTCGACGTAGAGGGCGACGTCGGGCAGTTCGGGCATGCTGATAGGATCGCACTGCGGCAGCAGTCGCGGATATAGTGTTGCAAATTTCCCCAGTTCTTGCAAGTGAGCGGGGTGTTGAGTGGGCAGTGTTTGATTTTTCAGCACCCATAGATTGGTTTAATCAGATAATTTCATCGTTTTATCTTGTAACGCATTTGGACTTGTGGGATACTTCTAGGCATCACCGGTCTAGTTTTGGTGCCGCTCCGGCGAGTTGTGTGTAAGGGGAGCGGGTAAAAGATTCCGGGTCTATTTAAGAATTAGGGGGTTGTAACGAATGAGAAAAGTACTCGCATTGTTGGCCCTGTCCGCGTGCATTGCTTTTGCACAGACAGCTATCACCACTGCGCGAATGGACGGAACAGTCACTGATCCGCAGGGCGCCGTAGTCATCGGCGCTGAGGTAACAGTTACCAATAGCAATACGGGGGCCAGCTTCAAGGCCACCACCGACGAGCATGGGCAGTGGGCGCTGCCGAGCATGCCGGAAGCGCCGTACCGCGTCAGTGTGACCATGAAGGGCTTCCGCACCACGGTGATCGATCGCGTGGTGATGGACGCCGGCATTCCGGTGACGGTCAACGCCAGGCTGGAAATCGGTCAGATGACCGAGACCGTGGAGGTATCCGGTACCCAGGAACTGGTGCAGACCTCTTCCGCCAACGTCGCCAACAGCCTGGAAAAACGGCAGATGACGGAACTGCCGATGCTTTCGCGCAACGGTCTGGATATGCTGATGTCCCTGCCTGGGATCCAATCAGGCAGCGCCAACCGCAATTCCACCATCAACGGTCTTCCCAGCGGAGCGATCAGCATTACGGTCGATGGTCTGAACACCCAAGACAACACTCTCAAGAGCAGCAGCGGCAGCAGCTACTTCACGTACATCCCGATTCTACAGGACTCCGTCGAGGAAGTGGTGTTGAGCGGGGCGGCCGCCAACGCAGATTCCACCGGGGAAGGCGCGGCCCAGGTCAAGTTTGTGACGCGCAGTGGAACGAACGAGTTTCACGGCGGCGCTTTCTGGCAGAACCGCAACACGGCCCTCACCGCCAATTCCTACTTCAATACGATCAACCGTCTGCCTCGCAGCATTGTGAAACTCAACCAGTTCGGGTTCCACGTGGGAGGCCCGGTCTATATTCCGAAAGTCCTGAACCTGAAGAACAAGCTATTCTTCTTCACCAACGTGGAATTCCGCAAACTGCCGCAGTCGGCGCCGTTCAGCCGCACCATCATCACACCGGCCGCGGCCGCCGGCGCCTACACGTACCCGGATTCGGCGGGCGTACAGCACACGGTCAATGTGCTCAGCCTCGCCAAGGCGGCCGGTTTCAACGCCACGCCCGATCCGATCGTCGCTCAGACGTTCAGCCAGGTCCTGGCGCTGACCGGCAACTGCGGCAGTCTCGTGAACAACATTCCCAGCAGCGATTACGACACCAACACCTGTGCCTATACCACGGCCGGCACTGACCGGCGCCACTTCTCCATGACCCGCATGGATTACAACCTGAACAGCAAGAACCAGTTTTCGCTGACGTACAGCTATAACATGTACAACGCCGTTCCGGACGTGCTGAACAGCGTAGTGCCGATCTACCCGGGCACCGGCGACATCCTCGGCTCTACCGTCGCCACGGGCCAAACCAGCAATCGTTTCATGGGCACCATCGCGCTGCGATCCACCATCACGTCGCACCTGACCAACGCCTTCCAGGGCGGGCTCAATGGCGGCACCGTGGTGTTCGGCGCAGGCGCTTCGTCCCCGGCCAATTATGCGGAATGGAGGGGCTATATTCCCACTTTCGGAATCGGCCTGAATTCGGGGATCAGCAGCGAGACCGCCCCGCAGAGGCGCAACGACCCGGTGAAGCAGTTCAGCGACACTTTGTCGTGGTTGAAGGGCGCGCATATGATCACCGTCGGCGGCGATTTCGCGCAGATCAACTATTGGGGCCAGTACTTCGGCAGCGAGACTTTCCCCGGCATCACCTTCGGAAACCCCAGCACCAACGGCGACCCGGTGCACAGTGGCTCGACCGACGTGTTCACAACGGCCTCCATGCCCGGCGCCACGCAGACCTATTTGGACAACGCGGCAACACTTTACGCCACCCTCACCGGCCGCGTGTCCTCTATCACGCGGCAAGTGGTCGAGAGCGAAACCACGCATCAATACGGCAACCAGCCGTTGATTAACCGCGACCAGCAGCGCCAGTTCGGTTTCTTCGCGCAAGACCAGTGGCGCATCGCCCCGAACCTGACGTTTAACCTCGGGCTGCGCTTCGAGGCGCAGGGGTCCCCCATAAACCTCAGCGGCACTTATACCGCGTCTAGCATCCAGGCCGTCTACGGCATCTCCGGCATCGGCAACATGTTCAAGCCCGGCGTTACCACGGGCGGAATGACGCCGGTAGCGGGCGCCGGCACCTATGCGCCGTCCATTCCGGCGTTCACGCAGCTTGGGTCCGGCACCGCATACAATCCCCCCAACAGTTTGGACCCGAACGTGGGCCTCGCCTGGCAGATTCCCACCACGAAGGGCTTGCTCCGCGCCCTTCTCGGCGATCACCAGGGGAGCTCCGTGTTGCGCGCGGGCTTCTCCATGTCCACCATTCGGGAGAACATTGCCCAGTTGTCCTCCATGTACGGCAGCAACCCCGGCTTGACGTACCCGGCCAGCGTCGACCCCGTCAACTACCCGTCGGTCTTCGGCCCCCCAGGAAGCGTGCTTTTCTCGCAACCTACGTTCCCCGTTATGCCGACTCCTACGGCGCCGACCTACCCCTTGAATACGAGTGTCTCGACCTCCATCAACGCGTTCGATCCCAATTTGAAGCTGGGATACGTGGAGAGCTGGAACGTGGGCTTCCAACGGGAGTTCGCGCACAACAACGTCATCGAAATCCGCTACCAGGGCAACCACGAAGTGCATGGCTGGCGGCAGGTGCAAGTCAATGAAGTCAACCTGTTCGAGAGCGGGTTCCTGACCGACTTCTACAACGCGTATAACAACCTGCTGATTGCGCGCGGCGGCAACATCCTCAACACCAACAGCAACAACTTCGGCAACCAGGGCTTGCCCGGACAGGTCAACATCCCGATCCTGCAAACCGCCCTCGGCTCGCTGACCAACAACTCTTCGTATGCCACCTATGTCCGCCAGAATCGGGCGGGTTCGCTGGCTAACGTCATTTGGTACAATGCCACCTACATGGGACACCTGATTTCGGCGGGCTATCCGGCCAACCTGTTCGTCGTCAACCCGTCGGTGGGCAACAGCGGAGCTTGGCTGGTCAACAATGGGACCAGCTCCTTCTGGGATGCCGGCGTGTTCGAGTACCGGCGCCGTCTGGCCTCCGGGCTGCAACTCCAGGCCAATTATGTGTGGTCGAAGTCCCTCGCAAATGGCTCCACAGGCAACAGCAGTGTCTACTCCGAACCGACCACCTTCCGCAACCTGGCGCTGGACAAGCTGCCTCCGGGCTACGACATTCGCCAGGCCTTCAAGCTCAACTTCATTTATGAGCTGCCCTTTGGCGCCGGCAAGCCGTTCCTTTCCGGCAATAGCCTCATGAATAAGGTTTTTGGCGGCTGGCAGGTCACCGGCATCGACCGCAACCAGACCGGAACGCCCACCCAGCTTACCGCCAGCCGCACCGGCATGAACGGCAGCGACACCGGCGTCGTGCTGGAGAACATGACCACGGCGCAACTCCAAAGCATGATGGCCATTACCAAGGGCACCGGCTCGAACGGTATTGGTCAAGTCTGGTGGCTGCCGAAGTCGCCGACAGGCACGGCCGCGGGCAGTACCTTCATCAACAACTCCCAGGCGGCCTTTGAAGCCAGCGGCTATACCTGGACCAACATCAACTCGTCGGCGCCCTACGTGGCTCCGCAGTTGGCGCCCGGCAAGTTCGGCTACCGGGTGTTCATCTATGGCCCGATGCAGAACCACTTCGACGCCAGCCTGAGTAAGCGGACGACTTTCGCCCACGAAAAGGCCAACTTGTTGATTCAGGCCAACTGCTTGAATTGCCTCAACCTGACCGACTTCTATCTCGCTAACGTCAACCCGTCGAGCAGTAGTTTCGGCCTGACCACCAGCGCCTACACCGACATCTCGAACACGAACGATCCGGGCGGCCGGATCCTCGAGTTCATTGTGCGCGTGAACTTCTAACGGACCCTGTAATCTCAGGCGGGCCCGGCGGCGTCAATGCTTCCGGGCCCGTTTTGCGTTTACGGAGGCTTGCATTGTGAGCGAAGAACGCGCAGAATTGAGATGTACGATTCACAAGTCCTAATACCTTAAATAGGCAGGAGAATCAGGTATGAACCTCTCGATTCTGACTTTAGCGGTTGTTCTGGTGGGCGCACCCGTGCCGGTGGCCGCCGCCGACCTGGAAAGCACTTTCCAAGCCTTGAAGGATGCCGAAGCCAAAGGTGATGCCGCGCTGGTAAAAAAGCTGGCGGTGGAAACCGGCGCCTTGGCGAAGGAGGCTGCGGCCGAGGCGGCTCCGGCCAGCGCCGACGAGAAGCCAGCCTGGACCGACCGGGTGAAGTACGCGCAGGACGTCGAATCTTATACCGAGTACGCGCTGTACGTAGTGGCCGCAAAAGGGCCGGCGGCCACGACGGTGGATCTGATGTCGACGCTGGAAGAGCAGAATCCCAAGAGCAAGTATCTGGACCAGGGGTATGGCGCTTACCTGGGGGCCTTGGAGCAGACCGGCGCTTCCGCGAAGATTCCGGCAGTAGTCGAGAAGGGGCTGCAGAATTTGCCGGAGAACGAAGACCTGTTGATGGTGGCGGCGCGGAACGCGCAGGCGAAGCAGCCCGACAAGGCGCTGGGTTACGCCAACCGCCTGGTGGCGGCGGCCAGCAAGCACACCAAGCCGGACTACATCGCGGCCTCCGACTGGGAGCGGAGACGCAATATATCTCTTGAGTATGGCCACTGGATCGCGGGCGTGATCCACGGCGAAAAGCAACAGTACATGGCGGCCGACAAGGATCTGCGGGCCGCTCTGCCGCTGATCAAAGGCAACGATGCCATGATGGGGCCGGCATTGTTCCATCTGGGCGTAGCCAATTACCAACTGGGCAAGATGACCAACAGCAAAGCCAAAGTGCTGGAAGGCGCCAAGTTCAGCGAGGATTGCGCGAAGATCACGGGACCATACACCGAGCAGGCGTGGAAAAACGCGCAAATCATGAAGACCGAAGCCGGGCAGATGCGGTAGGCCCGAGAGGCCGCCGTTGGAAGTTGACGCGATTGCGGCTCGAACTGACGCGTTCCTGAAGGATCCCATCCAACACGGGGCTGCTTGACACGGTTGAAAAAGCAGGCGCCTGCGGAGTACTACACCTGCTCAATTCCTTCGAACGCTGCGAAGACGTTCTCGAGTCTTGATTACCGCGACGGCCCACTCTGCGTGTAGCGGCTGGCGAATTGTATAAACACGGGCCAGTTGGGTCCGTCGGTGTGTCCGGAGCTATGCTGGCGGAAGGCGATGTCGCCATCCGTCAGGGGCGTCTCAATCGGCGGAAACTCGGTGGCGCCCAGATCCTTCTTGCCGAGCAGTTTGTATACCGGCCCGGCGCCGGCCGCCGCCATGAACATACCCTTGGCGTCGACCCAGCCATCGCCGTTGGTGGCGCCGCCGCTGATGAAGACGGGGCGCGGCGCGCACATGGCGATCAGCTCGTGAGAATCCACGGGCAGATCGTTCCAGTGCAGCGGACCGGAGTACTTGATGAAGTTGCCGGCCATCCAGTGATATTCGCCGGAACCGGCGACGTTCTCCACGATTTCGCCCCAATCCCGGCGGTGGAGCTTGGCGCCGCCCTCACCGGAGGAACTGACGTAGGCCGTCCACATGCGCGGCTCATAAGCCATGGCGACGAGGGCGGCCTTGCCGTAGCGGGAGTGGCCTTCGATGGCGATGCGTTTGGCATCGACGGCCTTGTCGGTCTCAAAGTAGTCAATGGCGCGGCTGGCGCCCCAGGCCCAGGCGCGCAGGGAGCCCCAGTCGTCGGGTTTGCGCGGCTGGCCATGGTTCATCAGACCGATGATGCCGAGCGTCAAACCCCAGCCGTTGTCGGCCTGGATGCTGCCGGGATTCAAGGAGGCGTATCCCCAGCCCTTGGCGAGAACCTGCTGTTGCCAGGTGGGGCCAGCCGGACCACGGCCCGGGCCGCCCGCCCCTGGTGCTCCGCGGCCGGCAAGTGGCGCCGCGGCGCCTGGTGCGCCTGGGACTGCTCCGCGACCGTTAGCAGCCGCTGCAGGCACGGCACCCGGGGGTCCGCCACGCATGGCGGCCGGCGGGGGCGCAAAAGCATTTGGCCCGTAGGGCGGTGTAGGAGGTGGTGGCGGTGTCGCGGCGGCGCCGGGCGCGCCGCGTCCCGCTCCCGGAGGCCCAAAGCCGAAGCCGCCGCCGAATACCATGATCACCGGCACGGGACCCTTGGCATCCGCCGGGGTGGTCACGCTCAACTGGATCTTCACTTCAATGTCGGGGTCGATGGAATTGTCAACCGTGCCCACAAGCTGCTTCGTGATGATGGGGATTTCGCCGTTCATGCCGTTGGTGGTGTTCGTGACTTCCCATGTCACCCTGGGTGTGTTCCTGGGAACGCGGCCATACACTTCGCGATCGAAATCTTCCACGATCTCGGGGCGGCGCTTGCTCCACCAGTCCGCGGCCTTGGTGACCTTCTTGCCGTTCTTCAACTTCAACGGGTCAGGCAGGTCCGGGTAGGGATTGGCCTTGGACTCATCGTAGTTCGCATAATACGGCGAGTCCTTATTATTCCCGTCTCTTCCCCGGCGGACTTCCGTAATGTGCAGAACGTCCATCAGCCGCTGGTGATCGTCCTGGGGGCTGAGTCTCACGGGGATGGGTGGATGGCTCCCGGTGGGCTTGAACTCCGGAGCGGCGGGCTGAGCGTCCTGAAAAGCCAAGCTCGCCAGCGGGACGATTGCGGACCCTAATAAGACCAGGCCTAGCGGCCATCGAATCGATCGTGGTTTGAACACAAGTTTCTCCTCACTCCCCGGCAGGGCGCGGCTAACCGGGCGGGTGCGCCCGGCCAGAGTTTGTTTAACACTCGAACTATATGTACATTGCGGCGGTGGTGTCAAGGCCGCGATGCGCGACGTCGCCTACCGTGGGCGCCTCCTCAGAAAATCAACTTGAGTCCGAGTTGAATCTGCCGCGAAGTGGTGGCGGTTGCCGTGATCAGTCCGGCGGTGGGGCTGATGGCGGGGGTGGTGGATGCGGTGGTTGTGCCGTTGGTGAATACGATGGCGTTGGGCGGGCCAAAATTGGCGTGGTTCAGGAGGTTGAAGAGTTCCGCGCGAAACTGCAGGCTGGCCTTTTCGGAGATCGCCGTGGTCTTGATGAGCGAGAGATCCAGGGTGGCGAGGCCAGGCCCGGTCAGTGTAGCTCTACCCAGGTTTCCATAAGTGCCGAAGGCCGGCAGGGTGAAGGCGTTTGGATTGAACCACTGGTTGGGACTGCCCAAGACAACGGGTCCGGTAAAGGCGGGATTGATGGACGGCCGATCGGGGTTGCGCGTGTCTCCATCTTCGGAGCGGTTGGCGCCGACCTGCGGCGTGAAGGGAAAGCCCGACAGCAGCGTGGCGATTCCATTGAACTGCCAGCCGCCCGTCGGCTTGCGGTGGCCGAACGGCAATTCGTAGTGAGCGGAGATGCCGGCTTGGCTGGCGACGTTGAGGGCGGACAATCCCCAATCGCGCGGCAGATCGCGGGCGTCCAGAATCATTTGCGCCTGATTCTGCGACTGCGCGCCGGTGAGCCCCGAATTCATGTCCAGGTTTTTCGACCATGTGTAGTTGGCGCGGAATTCCAGGTCCCGACTCAAGCGCCGGGAGATCTCGGTTTCGAGTGCGTTGTAACTGCTGTTGCCTTCGGTATACCAGAAGAAGCCGGCGGACAAGTAGGGATTCGGCCGCGCGCCGGCCGGGATGTACTGCGCGCCTTGCGGCACCAGGCCGCGCAAGGACGCGGCCACGCCGCCCGATTGGCAACCGCTCGCGTTGGCACAGATCCCGGCCGGAATGGTATTGGGGTCGACGCTGAGCAGGCCATGAACCGCGTGCGACCCGAGGTAGGCCACGCGAACCAGCGTGCCGGCGGCGAGCTGGCGCTCGATGGTGACATTCCACTCTTCCACCGTGGGAGTCCTGGCGTCGGGTTGGATGCCCTGCGGCGCGTAGACCGTGCAGGGCGCGGAAACCGCCGGTCCGCAGGACGGCGCCGGCTGGACACCGGGCACCACGGGCAGAAGCGAAGACAAGGGCGCCGCGGCGTACGACACCGATCCGTTGGCCGGAGGAAGCGAATTCAGCAGAAAGCTCAGCGCATCGATCAAAGAGTAGTACGTGCCGAATCCCGCGCGGACCGCGGTCTTGCCGTTCCCAAACGGGTCCCAGGCCAAACTGATTCTGGGGCTGAACAGCAGCTTCGCGTTGTTCCTGGTGAAGGCCGAGCCGCCGATGCGGGGAGTGGCGACCAGCACGCCCGAGGAATCCGTGACATAATTGGCGGCCCTTCCGGAGACTTCATTCCAGCCGGTAGTGAATTCGTGCCGGATGCCGGCCTGCACGCTGAGATTGGGCCGCAGCCTGATGGCGTCTTCGAAATACCAGGCTCCGTAGAGACTGCGCCATCCGAGCTCGTTGGGGTCGGGCACCACTTGAAAGGTCGTGACGGCGCCTTGCAGGAAAGTGGTCAGATTGGAAAAGCTGGCCACCCCGAGCTGGCGCGACGCGGTGTCTTCATTGTCGCGCAGCCTCTGCAGCCAGACCCCGGCGCCGATCTGATGCATGCCCCGGGCAATCTGCACGCTGTCGGACCAGGTGAAGAGGTTGCGGCGATTCCAGACTCCGGCGGCGTTGTTGGGGCCGGCGGAAGTGATGGCGCCGTTGCTGCCGGTGGTGGTGACACCGCCGTTGATGACGATGCCTCCCGGTCCGGCTCCGTCCACGAATGACAAGGCGGACGGGAAGGAGGCCAGTGGCGAGGATTGCAGATTGAACGCCGCGCGCGAGTAGCCCAGGCGCAGCGTGTTGAGCGCCCGCGGTGAAAAGATATGAGTCTCCTCCAGGCTGGCGACCTGCATGCCAAGGGTGGTGTAAGAGGCGAAGAGCGGGTCGGCGAGGGGGATCAGGCTGTGCCCGCCATCCAGCGTGTAGGCCGCCGAAAGAGTATCGCTGGCGCGGATCAGGTAGTCCGCGCGCGCCGTGGCAAAGTCTTCGCGGAGGGATTCCTTGGGATTGTTGTAGGAGAGCGCCGCGCCGCTCACGATGCCGTTCGAAAGCAGCTCGGGGCCGTTGGGCTGGGGCCAGAATGCCATGTACGGCAGGATGGAGCTTTTCAGATTCTCGACCGGCGCGTAAACGCCCGTGACGGCATTCGGCAGCAGGCCCTGGCGCGCCTGGGCATCGGGCACCACGCTGACGCTGCTCAGCGCGAGCGACTGACGGAAGCCTTCGTAGTTCCCGAACAGGAAGAAGCGATCCTGGCGTGGCGCGCCGCCGAGGGCGCCTCCGAACTGATTGCGGCGGAACGGCGGGACGGAAGCCTGGTCGAAGAAATTGCGGGCGTCGAGCGCGCTGTTGCGCAGGAATTCGAAAACCGTGCCGTGGAGCGCGTTGGTTCCGGAGCGCGTGACGATGCCGACCTGCGCTCCGGGGCGCTTTCCATATTGGGCGGGGTAGGTATCGGTGAGGACGTTGAACTCGCGGACGGCGTCGATCCCCAGCAGCTCACCGCTCGCGCCGCCGGGCGTAACGGCAAGCTGGCTCGCGCCGGTGTATTCGATGCCATTCAGCAGGAACAGGTTGTCTCCGGTGCGCCGTCCGGCCACGGAGAACGTGTTGCCGTCGCTGGTGCTGGTGTTGGCGCTTTTCATGGCGCTATAGTTGATGGCCGCGGGGTTGAGGGCGATCAGGTTGTCAAAGCTGCGGCCATTGAGGGGCAGGTCTTTCAACTGACGCTCGCCCACCAACCCGGAGACCGATGCCGTGGTGGTATTGACCAGCGGAGCGTCTCCGGAAACCGTCACCGGCTGATAAAGCTCGCCCACTTCCAGCCGCAGGTTCACTACCGCATTCTGGCCAAGCTGCAGATTGATGCCGGTGCGGATGGCGGTTTTGAAACCGGCCTTTTCGGCTTTGACCTCCTGGGGTCCCAGGGGAAGAGAAAGCAAGGTAAAGCGGCCGGCCTCATCGGTGGTGGCGGAGCGGGCGGCCGCGGTCTCCAGGCTCTTCACGGTGATGGAAGCGCCATGGACGGCGGCTCCCGATGCATCCACTACCTGTCCGGAAATCGCGGCAGTGACTTGAGCGAAGCCCGGGCCGTGACACACAAGAAACGCAAGAACAGCGGGAGTGAGACAGCCGAATCCCTTCATGGCGCCAACCAAAGCCGAATACTTCAAGGATAGTATGGATGGCTCTGCGCAGGAATTCGATGGACCTCAAGCAGGGATGGCTTTCATGAGTTGGCTAATTTCGGTACACTCGCGGTTTGCGGGACAACGAACTGACAAAGCTGCTGGGATGGCCGGGCT
>JBEKDA010000013.1:0-111044 GCA_050014595.1 Bryobacteraceae bacterium | reverse complement strand
GTTGACGTTCATTGGGTTCTCCTGTTTGAAGTTTCTGAGCCGGCTGTTCAGAGCCGGTCTCGGCATTGTACCCTTCAGGAGAACCCTTCGCCATTTCAGCCCTTATACATTCAAACAGGCGCCTTCAAATATCCATATCGGCGATTTCGACGGGGAACTATAGCCGCATTTCGAGGAAACCGACCCAGGTATGAGTCGGTTTTGGACCAAAACAAAGGGGTTAGCCTCAGAATTTTGACCCAACATCGGTCGGTCGCCCAGATATCGGTTGCGATATGCAAGACTGTCAATCAGTCATGAACAAACGTGCGATCCTTGCTTTCCCCCTTTTCTGCCATTTGATCGCCAACGGCCAGAGCGTTAAGAAAATGCCCCGCAAGGTGCCCGGGACGGAAAAGCCCACATGCTCCCCGACGCCGGAGAAATACGAGGAGGCGTTAGCAAAGCTCGGCACCTCCCTACTGGGGAAAGGCCGTTTGTGGATCACCGATGCAAAAATCAGCCACTCGGGCGACACGCCCGATGAAAAGCTTGGCAAGATTGAGTGGATGACGTTCAGTGTCGAAATTACGCTGCCGCGCCAGTAAGTGAACGGGTGACGTGGCTCGGGTCCCTGTATTAGATACGGACCCCTTGCCGGTTCACCATGCTATGCTGAACTCGGATGTTCTCTCGCCAGCGTAAAGCCCGTGTTTTGTTTGGGCTATCGGATCTCATCCTGGCCACGGCGGCATTTGAGGCGGCTTACCAGACACGCTCCTGGCTGCCACTCCAACATCAATTCTTCCTGACCATCCAACAGAAAGCGCTGGTGCTCGGCTTCTCTCTGGTGGCATGGGTTGCCATCGGGCTGTGGCTGGAGGTATACGAGAAACTCGATTCCGGACATCCGCGCATCATCCTGCGGGATTCCTTCCGGCAATGTCTTTACGGCGCGGTCTGCGTGGTGGTCTTCGAGTATCTGTTGCGTATGGAACTCAGCCGCCCGTTCCTGATGCTGTTTTCGGCGTATGCCTGGGTGCTGCTGCTGCTGTTCCGGCTGACGGCGGGACGGGTGGTGGGCGTCATCCGGCGGGAGTTTGCTGCGCCGCACTACGTCATGGTGGTGGGAACGGGCGAGCGGGCGCTGCGGATCGGACGGTTGCTCGAGGAATCGGCCGTGTATGGCGTACGGCTGCGCGGGTTTTTGAACGAACACACGGGCGCGGCGCCGGGAGAGATCGCACTGGGCGCGGCGCATCCGGTGCGGCCGATAGGGGAACTGCCGTCGATTCTGCGGCAGCACGTGGTGGATGAAGTGGTCTTCGCGGTGGGGAGTGAGAGCCTGGCCGATCTGGAAGAAATCTTTTTGTTGTGCGATGAAGAGGGAGTGCGCACGCGCGTGGCGGTGGATTTTTTCCCGCACGTCAACAGCACGGTTTCCCTCGACCGGTTCGGAACCATTCCGCTGCTGACGTTTTCCGCGGCGCCCTACGATGAAATCCGGCTGCTGGTAAAGCGCTCCACGGACGTGGTGATTGCGGCGGCGGGCCTGGTGGTGCTGGCGCCGCTGATGGCGCTGATTGCGCTGGCGATCCGGCTGACGTCGCCGGGGCCGGCGATCTTCCGGCAGGTGCGGTGCGGGCTGAACGGGCGGCGGTTCCTGTTCTACAAGTTCCGCTCCATGGTGGAAAATGCGGAGGATTTGAAACCCGGCCTGGCGCACCTGAACACGCGCGACGAGATCGTGTTCAAGATTCCGCACGATCCGCGGCTGACGGCGCTGGGGCGGTACCTGCGCAAGTTCTCGATCGACGAATGGCCGCAGTTGTGGAACGTACTGCGGGGGGATATGTCGCTGGTGGGTCCGCGGCCGGCCGTGCCGAGCGAGGTGGATCAATATCAGCGATGGCAGCGGAGGCGGCTGCGGATGCGGCCGGGGCTGACCTGCCTGTGGGCGATTTGCGGGCGCGACCAGGTGGATTTCGAGACCTGGATGAAGATGGATATGCAGTACATCGACAACTGGTCCCTGGCGCTCGATTGGAAGATCCTGCTGCGCACCATTCCGCGCGTGCTGACGGGCCACGGAGCGAACTGACGGCGCGCGTATTAAAATAGATCGCCAATGAGGCGCCTCGGAATCCGGCTCGCTGCGTTGCTGCTGGCAGCATCGCTCCTTCAGGCGAAGCGCCTGCCCATCCGGACCTACACCACGGCCGATGGCCTGGCCCGCGATCACATTCTCTGCATCGTTCAGGACTCGCACGGCTTTCTGTGGTTCTGCACGGCCGAAGGACTCTCGCGCTTCGACGGATACCAGTTCACCAATTACCATACCGAGCAGGGCCTGCCCGGCAATGTAGTCACCGACTTTCTCGAGACGCGTGAGGGCGACTACTGGATCTCGACCACCGACGGGCTCGCCCGGTTCGACCCGAAGGGCGCCGGCGCATCCCGATTTCACCGCTATCCGCTGGGCGGCAAGGGCAAACTCATCCAGGCGACAGTGCGGGAGGACGCCGCGGGTGGAATCTGGTGTGGCACGCGCACCGGCGAAGGCGTCTTTTACCTGGGGCCGAAGGATACCGCCTTTCGCCGCGTCGATGTGCCGATGACCGATCCGTTCGTTACAACGCTCGCGATTGACCGGCGCGGAGCGTTGTGGGTCGGCACGCTGAATGGACTCTACCGCCGCGATCCGGACGGTAACACGCGGGCATACAGCACCGCGGACGGCCTGCCGAACACGTCCATCATGGCTTTGCTGGAAGACCATGATGGCGGATTGTGGGTGGGGACGCGGCTCGGTTTGGTGCATTTGGATGCCACGTCGAAGCCCACGCGGGCGTACTCGACGAAAGACGGCCTTCCCGGCGCGCGTATCGAATCGCTCCTCGAAACTTCGGATGCAAAGTTGTGGGTGGGCACGGTCGACGGACTCGCCGAATGGACTCCCTCGCAGCCCGTGGACGGGCGCGAGTTCCAGGGTTACTCGGTGGCGCAGGGGTTGAGCGCCAGGACCGTGGGCGCGCTGGCCGAAGATCGCGATGGGAATCTCTGGATCGGCACGTTCGGCTCCGGCGCGATGAAGATGGCCCGCAATGGGTTCACCACCTACACGGAAACGGACGGAGCCCCTTCGGTGGCGTCGCTCATGGAAAGCCGGCGAGGCGAAATGTGCGTCTCGTACCGGACGAAGGATAGCCTGCTGATGGGTAAGTTCGACGGCCGGAGGTTCATTCCCGTCCGGCCGGCCTGGCCCAGCCAGATCACGTATTTTGGATGGGGCCGGGGACAAACGGTGGTGCAGGACCAGGCCGGGGAATGGTGGATGGCCACCGGTCAGGGACTCTTCCGGTTTGCCCGGGAGGATAGCGTGGAGGGCCTCGCGGGCGCGCGTCCGAAGGCCATTTACACGAAGCGCGATGGCCTCCCCGGCGACGAAATCTTCGCGGTGTTTGCGGACTCGCGCAACGGCATCTGGATTGGGACCATTGGTCTGGGGAACGAAGATGGCCTGGCATATTGGGACCGGAACACCGGGCGCGTGCAGGCCTTCTCCGAGGCGGACGGCCTGCCTGCGAAGCCGGTTCCGACTGCTTTTGCCGAGGACCGCGGGGGCGACATCTGGGCAGGCCTGTACCACGGCGGAGTGGCGCGCTATCGCCAGGGCCGGTTCACCGTGTTCGGAGACCGCGATGGCGTCTCCGGCGTTCCAGGGTCGCTCTTTGTCGACTCCGCGGGGCGGCTCTGGATCGGGAGTTCGCGGGGCCTGATCCGGATCGACGATCCCACCGAGGAGCGGCCGCACCTGGTTGTCTACGGCGCCGCGCAAGGTCTCTCGAGCAGCGATATCGGCGGCCTGGCCGAAGACCGCTGGGGACGCATCTATGCCGCCACGGGCCGCGGCATCGACCGGTTCGAACCGCAGCCCGAAGGAAGCCGAGAACCGGCGGCAAGACCGCCGGCGCTACCAGGCTTGGGCCGCATCCAGCGATACACCACCGCGGATGGCGTGGCTCCGGGCGCGCTCGAGCTGGCATTTCGGGACCGGCAGGGGAGCATGTGGTTCAGCACGCCGTTGGGCCTCTCGCAGCTTGTTCCCACGGTGGACCGCCCGCCGTCTCCGCCCCCGGTGCTGGTTACCGGTGTGAGCGTGGGCGGCGTGGCGCAGGCGATCTCCGACCTGGGACAATCGGCCGTCTCCGGATTGCGGCTGCCGCAAAGCCCGCTGCGCGTGGACTACGTGGGCCTCGGATTTTTGCCGGGCGAGACGCTTCGTTATCAATACATGCTGGAAGGCGCGGATCGCGATTGGAGCGCGCCCACCGATCAGCGCACGGTCATCTATGCCAGGCTTGCGGCGGGGAGTTACCGCTTCCTGGTGCGCGCGGTGGCGGGCAACGGCGTCTCCAGCCCGCAACCCGCGAGTGTCGAATTCACCATCCTGCCGCCGGTGTGGCGCACCTGGTGGTTTCTGCTGGCCTGCGGGACCGCGGCGGCGCTGCTTATTTATGCGCTGTACCGGTACCGGTTGGCGCAATTGCTGGCGGTGGCCAACGTGCGGACGCGCATCGCTACGGACCTGCACGACGATATCGGATCGAGTCTCTCGCAAATCGCGATTCTGAGCGAGGTGGCGCAGCGGGGAGCGGGGAAGGACGCGCGCCACGGGACACCGCTCTCGGAGATCGCGGGAATTTCGCGCGAACTAGTCGATTCCATGAGTGACATCGTGTGGGCCATCAATCCCGACCACGACCGGCTCAGCAACCTGGTGTACCGCATGCGGCGTTTTGCGGCCGACCTGCTGGGTGCGCAAGGGATCGCGCTCGAGTTTCGCTCGTCGGTGGCCGATCACGATCTGCGGATCGGAGCGAATGTCCGGCGGCAGATCTACCTGATCTTCAAAGAGGGAATCCACAATATCGCGCGGCATTCCGGCGCGAGCCGCGTGGAAGTCGAGCTGGATCGCGCCGGAGATGGCCTGGTTTTGCGCCTGAGCGACAACGGCAAGGGTTTCGATGTGGGCGCCGAGAGCGACGGCCATGGACTGATTAACATCCGAAAGCGCGCCGCTGCTTTGGGCGCCGAGGTGGAATGGCAGTCGGTGTTGGGCCAGGGGACGACGCTGCGCATGACCGTGCGGCTGGAGCGGGCAAGAAGCCTATCAGTATTGAGGGGCAGAATGACCGGACGTTTCCGGTAGGCTGGTAGCTTGGGAATCAACGGATCAGCGAAGCCGCGGAAAAATGGCGGACCGATCAGCGTGGCGATCATCGAAGATGACCGCCGCATTCGCGACGGTCTGGGGACGCTCATCAACGGCACGGGCGGTTACCGTTGCCATCTGGTGTTCCGGTCCATGGAGGATGCGTTGGCGCGCGCCTGGAGCGAAGTTCCGGATGTCGCCCTGGTGGACATCGGGCTGCCCGGCATGTCGGGCATCGACGGACTCTCGCGTCTGCGCGAAAAGTATCCCGGGGTGGCGCTGCTGATGCTCACGGTCTACGAGGACGATGAGCGGATCTTCGAGGCTTTGTGCGCCGGAGCCAGCGGCTACCTGCTCAAGAAGACCCCGCCCAACAAGCTGCTGGAGTGCCTGGGGGAAGTGTTGCAAGGCGGCGCGCCGATGTCGCCGGAGGTGGCGCGGCGGGTGTTGCGGCTGTTCCGCGAGATTCGCCCTCCCGAGCGCGTGGAATACGACCTGACACCGCATGAGCTGCGCCTGCTGCGACTGTTGGTGGAAGGCCACAATTATCAGAGCGCCGCGGGCGAACTGGGTGTGAGTTTCAGCACCATCAACTTCCACATGCAGAACATATACGGAAAGCTGCAAGTGCACTCCAAATCGGAGGCGGTAGCCAAGGCGCTGAGGCAGCGGCTGGTGAAGTAGAACAGGCCCGCGTGACTGGTAGTGTTGAGGGTCCGCGGCGAGCGGCTCCTCTGTACAATTCCTCTAATGAATCCCCGAGGGGGATTCGTGCATGGAGGAGATCCCGATGAAGACAGGAGGCGCGACCGCGGCGGTGCGGAATTCCGGGCAGTCGTTCACAAACCATCGGGATCTTATGAGGAGGGGACTTCAGCCACCCGTGCTGGCGCTGCGGATCGGCGCTGCACTGATCCGGACCACGATCGGGGCCGCTGCACTCGTCGCCTGCGCGTTGTCGCCATTGCTGGCGGGCGCGACGTTGGTCCTCAGCCCGGACGGCATTACTGTCTATGACACCGTAAATAAGATCAGTTGGCTCGCCGACGCCAATTTGGCAGCCAGCAACCGGTTCGTCCTTCCGGTATGCAACGCTTCCGGCACGCAACCGTGCGTCAATCCAAGCGGCTCGATGAGCTACCAGGCCGCGACCGCATGGGTTAAAGCCATGAACGCCGCCAACTATCTGGGGCACACCAACTGGCAACTCCCGACCACGCCGTTAGCCGATAGCGGCTGCAACTTTACGGGACCACAAGCCAATTCGTTCGGATTCAATTGCTCGGCCAGCGCGCTGGGTTGGCTGTACTACAATGCATTGAGCCTTACGGCGCCCAATACCGCCGTTCCCATCCCCAACAACACGGCCGGTCCATTCAGCAATTTCCAGCCCAATCTTTATTGGTCGCAAACCACCCCCCCGAACGGCACCGGCTATGGCACTTTTTCTTTCAACAGCGGGTTCCAGGGCAGCAACACCGCGCCCAATTTCTTGTATGCGCTGCCGATGATCGCGGGCAAAATATCCGGAACGCCGCCCGCCACGGGCACGGGACTGGAAGTCAATCCTGGCGGGCAGACCGTGTATGATCCTGTGACCAACGTCACCTGGCTGGCGAACGCCAATTTGGCGGCCTCCAACACCTTCGGCCTGCCGCCCTGCAAGGACCAGAGCAGCCCGAACATATGCGTCAACCAGGGCGGCGCGATGAACTGGAACTCGGCCTCCCAATTCGTCGCTAACATGAACACCGCCGGCTACCTCGGCCAGACACACTGGCAATTGCCACCGGTTGACCCCGGCTGCGACGTTTCCTATGTCTGCACCGACGCCGCCGCCGGCAACCCGTTCGGGGAATTATTCTACGGCCAACTGGGCCTGAGCCCGGGCACGCCCGTGGTGACGACGCCCGACATCGCTGTCGGCCCGTTCAACAACATGCAGCCCTATCTCTATTGGGCCTGCGAGGGGGCGACGATTCAGGACGCCTGCCAAACCGCTGGTCCGGCTGCCGGCTTCGAGTGGAGCTTCTCCTTTGGCAATGGCTTTGAGGGCACCGATGTCCTGGCGAACGATTTATATGTCACCGCCTATTTTGTCGGCCCTCCCAGCTCGGCTTCCGGTCCGGTGATTGCGGAGGTCGCGAATGCCGAGGGCGAAAGTCCAACCATTGCGCCCAACACGTGGGTGGAGATCAAGGGAGTGAATCTTGCGCCGGCCGGCGATGCCCGCATCTGGCAAGGCTCCGATTTTGTAGACAATAAAATGCCGACGCAACTGGACGGCGTCAGCGCCACGGTCAACGGAAAAGCGGCCTACCTGTACTACATCAGCCCCACGCAGGTGAATATTCTGACGCCGCCGGATGCGATGTCGGGATCCGTACAGGTGCAAGTCACGGCCAACGGCACGGTGAGCGCTCAATTTACCGCACAGGCTCAGGCGGAGTCTCCCTCCTTCTTCGTGTTCAACGGCGGACCGTATGTGGCGGCGACGCACGCTAATGGAAACTACCTCGGGCCGGCAAGCCTCTATCCCGGCTCGACCACTCCGGCGAAGCCGGGCGAGACGGTAGTCATCTATGCCAACGGCTTCGGGCCAACGTCCGGGGCCGTAGTGAGCGGAGCGGAGACGCAGTCGGGAACGCTATCGCCGCTGCCGGTGATCAAGATCGGGGGGGTAAACGCAACGGTGGCGTTTGCCGGCCTGAATGTCGCGCCGGGCGAGTTTCAGTTCAACGTGGTGGTGCCAGCCTCGCTGGCGAATGGAGATCAGCCCATCACGGCGACTTACAGCGGACTAAGCACTCAAACTGGAACGCTGATAACGGTTCACCAATGAAATATCCCAGCTTCATTACCGCGCTAATCGCGCTAGCCGGACTGCCAGCGGTATTCGCGCAGTCTCCAGCGCTCACGTACATCCAGAACTCCTCCGTCAAGCTCTATCAGGTGAACGGCGATTGCGACTGGGCCGTATGGGACGCCACCATCAACAACAAGACGCCCACCTGCAAACCCACCGTCAGCCAGACGGCGACCAAGGCCGATGTATTGGGCGACGACGTCCCCGTCGCATTTGAGAACAACGGCGAACTGATCGTCACCTTCGGCGACACCATCGGCGCGGCCGGGAACAGCGCCTGGACCAGCGTGCAGAATTCGTTTGGATGGGGCGCCCACGATCCCATCGCCCGAAGCACCACCGCGAGCGCGTCGGATGGACTGCTGCTCAATTTCTTCCTGAACGGCAATCACGGCCTCGAAGTCCTGCCGCCGCCGCAACCCGATGGAACGCCAGTCGACATGGGAATTGACAATACTCCACGTGGCGGTGTCAGCCTGAATGGCACGATCTATCTGGGCATCAAGACCGGCAACGTGAACTTGGGGAACGGCAATAACGACCAGAGTCACGATTACTCCCTCCTGGCGACTTTCGACGAGGCCACGCAGGCGTTCACCTCGGGGCGTACCATATCGGCTTTGCCCAACGGACATTTCATCGAGCCGGCATTCTACCTGGCGCCGGCGGGCCTCCTGGGCACTCCTCCACCGGTATCGCCTGAACCGGTGATGTTGATTTTTGGCGCGGGAGCGTATCAAGCCAGCAACGTTTATCTGTCCATCATCCCCTCGACCGAGTTCGCCAGCGGCCTTGATCCGAACGGGAACGGCGCTACACGCTATTTCTCGGGAATGAGCAATGGCCAGCCCACCTGGTCCTCAGCCGAATCGAGCGCGGTTCCCATTGTCACCGACGTCGACCCGGCCAACCCGACCATCGTCAATGTTTCCGTCTTCTATTCGCAGCCGCTCGGCCTCTGGCTCATGGTGTATGACGGAGGCCGGAATTCCCACTCGACTGAAGGCCTGTATTTCGCGTATGCTCCGCAGCCTTGGGGTCCGTGGAGCACGCCTCAGCTCGTCTTCAACGCCTGCCGCGATAAAGGATTTGGGAATTTCATATTTTATTACTACGCGACTGCGGCTGAGAACAATTGCCCCAGCGCCATGCCCGCCGGAGTCACCTCCGCACCCAACTCCGCCGGGCCCGCCGGTCCCACCATCGGCGCGGAAAACGATCCCAACACCACCCGCGGCTCCGTCTACGGCCCTACCTTCGTCGAGCGATTCACCATCATCTCCGGCAGCACTCTGAAACTCTTCTACATGTTTGCAACCTGGAACCCATACGCGGTGGTGATGATGGAATCGGATTTCAACATCGCTTACGGTCCGGTCATTTCAGAAGTCGCCAATGCCGAGGGCGAAAGTCCGACCATTGCGCCGAATACCTGGGTCGAGATCAAAGGAGTGAATCTTGCGCCGGCCGGCGATACGCGCATCTGGCAGGCCTCGGATTTTGTGAAGAGCCAGCTGCCAACGCAACTCGACGGCGTCAGGGCCACGGTAAACGGAAAAGCGGCCTACGTGTACTACATCAGCCAGACGCAGGTGAATATCCTGACGCCGCCGGATGCCATGTCGGGATCCGTACAGGTGCAAGTCACGGCCAATGGCACGGTGAGCGCTCAGTTCACTGCACAGGCGCAGCCGGAGTCTCCCTCCTTCTTCGTCTTCAACGGCGGGCCCTATGTAGCGGCGACACACGCCAACGGAAGCTTGCTCGGGCCGGCGGCACTGTATCCCGGTTCGACCACCTCGGCGAAACCGGGCGAGACGGTGGTCATCTATGCCAATGGCTTTGGTCTGACTTCCGTTCCAGTGGTGAGCGGAGCGGAGACGCAGTTTGGAATCCTGTCGCCACCGCCGGTGATCAAGATCGGCGGCGTCACGGCGACCGTGCAGTTTGCCGGCCTGACGGCGCCGGGCGAGTTCCAGTTCAACGTGGTGGTGCCGCTCTCGATCCCGGATGGGGACCAGCCGATCACGGCCACCTACAACGGCCTGGCGACGCAGGCGGGGACCTTGATCACCGTACAGCATTGAGCTGGGTGGATGCAGTACATTGATAGTTGGTCCCGGGCGATCGATGGGAAGCCCTGTTGCACACCAAGCGGCGCGTCCTGACGGGCCATGGAGCGAACTGAAAGCAGGCTAGATTATGCACCTGATTCCGACCCAAGACGAGGTCGTGGCCGTGTTGCGAGAGACGGGAGCGCTACGCGACGGCCACTACGAATACCCCACGGGGATGCATTCCAACGAGTATCTGCAAGTGCCGCTGGCGCTGCGCTACTACCAGCATCAGCGGATGCTCTCGGTGGGATTGAGCCGCCTGCTGCGCGCCAACCCGGAAATCCGGGCCGGGGTGAGGGATCTTTCGATCGTCACACCGATGACGGGCGGATTGCCGGTGGCCTACGGAGTGTGCGAGTCGCTGCGCTGCCGGCAGGTCTACTGGGCCGAACGGGACCACGAGGGAGAACCATTGCACTTCCGGCAATTCCTGGAGCCGACGAAAGGCGAACAGGTGGTGATCGTCGACGACATTCTGCGCACCGGACAAAGGCTGGCCGAACTGAAGCAGCTTCTGGAATCGCGCGGGGCGGAGGTGGTGGGTCTGGCAGTGATCATTTACCAGCCGACGCCCAGAACGCTCAATTTCGGATCGCTGCCGCTGTACTACCTGGCGAAGTTGGACCGCGCCAGTTACTACCCCGACAGGGCGCAGTGCGAAATGTGCAAGCGGAGCGAGCCGCTCGAAAAAGTCTGGGTGTAGGGCGATTTGCTGAATTGCTGTGCAGAGCGTGACAAACCCGTTACGGAACGTACGATTGGACCCCTCAGAGGCGACTTTTCCACAGGGTTTTGAACAAGTGAGTGGAAAAGGCTGCCAAGTGGTAAATTCGAGTTTACGGTGATGCTTAAACTGAGCTTGCTGGTGATGCTCTTACGGGGGCTGGTGGCGGCACAAACGGGCGGCGCCGAAAAACTGGCGCCATACTACCCGACTCCGGAAACCATCGTAGAGAAGATGCTGCAGCTCGGCAGCTTGAAGGCCGGGGAGAAGGTGTACGATCTGGGGTCGGGCGACGGGCGCATCGTGATCATGGCGGCGCAGAAGTTCCATGCGGACGCAATCGGGGTGGAACTGGACAAGGATCTGTGCAAGCTGAGCACGGACAAGATCCTGAAACTGCGCCTGGAAAAGAACGCGCACATCGTCAACGGGGACCTGCTGAGGCAGAACTACAGTTCAGCGGACCTGATCACGGTTTACCTGCTGCCGGGGTTTATCGACAAAGTTCAGCCGATGCTCGATCAGCAGTTGAAGAAAGGCGCCCGAGTGGTGGCGCACGATTTCGAATTCAAGAACTGGACGCCGGACAAGGTGGAGAACATCGCCGACGACGGCGAGGGGCGAAGTCACACCCTCTACCTCTACCGGAAGTGAGGGACTGATGTTTCCTCCGGAATTCCAATGGCCGCGGTACCTGTCCAGGGCTCGCGTGCTGCTGGCAGCCGTCGCGCTGATCGTAGCGAGCGTTGACACCGGGCGCAACCTGCCGTTCGTAGCGCTACTGGGAGTGTTCCTGGTGGCGAGCGTCCTGGCGGAGTTGCGCGGCAAAGCGCAGCGCGGGATGCTGGGCCTGCTGGCGCTGTTTGCGGACACGGTCTACTTCCTGATTGTGGCCTATTACGGGAGCCCGCGGCTGATGTGGCTGGAGTCGGTGTTTTTCCTTTACCTGCTGACGGAAGCGCTGGTGTTCTACGGGCCGGTGGAGGTGGGAGTGATCACCGCGGGCAGCACGGTTTTCTGCGCGGTCCTGCCGCAACAACGGATTCATCTTCCAGCGGTGGTGCTGGCGGGCGTGCTGGCGTGCGGTTTCGCAGTCAGCAAGCGCAGGCTAAGCCGGCGGACGGAAGAACTGGCGGCGCAACTGGACGAGGCGCGGAAGGCGGCGGAGAAGGCGAGCGAGGATGAGCGGCAGCGGATCGCTTCGGATTTCCACGACGGGCCGTTGCAGAGCTTCATCAGTCTGCAGATGCGCCTGGAGATTCTGCGTAAACTGCTGGATCGCGATTTCGAGGCGGGCGTGCAGGACCTGAAGCAACTGCAATCCCTGGCGCAATCGCAGGTGAGAGATCTGCGAGCGTTCGTGCATAGCATGCGTCCGGTGGATGTGGACGGCGCCAACCTGATCGCCACGGCGCGGCGGACGGCGGAGGCATTCCAGAAAGAGAGCGGCATCCCGGTGACGTTCCTGGGCACCAACAAGCCGGTGGGGTTGCCGCAGGAGATGACGCTGGAAGTTCTGCACATGCTGCGCGAGGCGCTGCACAACGTGCAGAAGCACGCCGCGGCGACGCGCGTGGCGGTGGAAGTGGAGAAGACCGACCGTGGCTTGGAGATTTCGGTGGACGACAACGGACACGGCTTCAGCTTCGCCGGCACGTATTCGCTGGAGGAACTGGAACTGCTGCGGCTGGGCCCGGCGAGCCTGAAGCGGCGGGCGCGATCGTTGAACGCGGACCTGCTCCTGGAATCGCGGCCGGGACGGGGATCGGGCATCAAGTTCCGGATTCCGCTGCAGTGACGGCCAGGATTTGGAACCGCTCGCTGAGCCGTGAAGAAACCGGTTGGCAGGCGAAAGCGCCTACTCGATGTTCGACGGTGAGACCTGGCACACCCGTGCGGCTGAATCCGCGGATGGGATTCAGTGGCGCGATCCGGGCAAGGTGCCAACGCCCGATCCGGCGACGTGGGAAAGCTGCTATATCGCGGCGAATGGATCGGCGTTATTTTACGGCGGGCAGATCTGGTATCGGTACGAGGCCGGGGCGCGAGAGCGGTTGCGCATCGGCCTGCGGGGACAGGCGGTGCTGGAACCGGGGCCGTGGGGAAGTTGGGACGAGCGCGCGGTGGCGGACCCAGACCGCGTGCTGGTGTGGTTTGGCGGCGGCGACGTGGCGCGGATGGACGAAAACATTCACGGGCAGATTGGTTTTGGAGTGCTGCGCCCGGTTAGTGCTACGCTCGAAAAGTGAACGTCGGAATTACCTGTTATCCCACCTACGGCGGCAGCGGGATTGTGGCGACCGAGCTTGGCCTCGAGCTGGCCAACCGCGGCCACGAAGTCCACTTCATCAGCTACTCGAACCCGATCCGGCTGGATGCGGGCATGCCGCGCATTCACTATCACGAGGTGGAGGTTTCGACTTACCCGCTGTTCCAATATCCGCCGTACTGCCTGGCGCTGGCGTCGCGGATGGCGGAGGTGGCGGAGTCCTATGGCCTGGACGTGCTGCACGTGCACTACGCGGTTCCGCATTCGATCTCGGCGATGCTGGCGCAGCAGATGCTGGCGCCCACGCGGCGGCTGCCGTTCATCACCACGCTGCACGGGACGGACATCACGCTGGTGGGAGTGGACCCTTCCTATTTCCCGATCACGAAGTTCTCGATTGAGCGTTCGAACGGGATTTCAGCGGTGAGCGATTACCTGAGAGAGCGGACGGTGGAAGTGTTCGGGGTGGCGAACGAGATCCGCGTGATCAAGAACTTCGTAAACTGCGATCGCTACAAGCCGGACGAGCGAAAAGCCGGAGCGGCGCAGTATGCGCCGGCGGGCGAAAAGCTGCTGCTGCACCTTTCGAATTTCCGGCCGGTGAAGAGGGCGCTGGATTGCGTGCGGATTCTGGCGGAGGTGCGCAAGAGCACGCCGGCGCACCTGCTGATGGCGGGCGACGGTCCGGACCGCGGGCCGGCGGAGCACCTGGCGCGGGACCTGAAGGTGGAGAAGCACGTGTCGTTCCTGGGGAAGCAGAGCCACGTAGAGCGGCTGATCCCTCTGGCGCACGTGCTGCTGATGCCGAGCGAGCTGGAATCGTTCGGGCTGGTGGCGCTGGAGGCGATGGCGTGCGGCGTGGTGCCGGTGGCGACGAACGTGGGCGGCGTGGCCGAGCTGATCACCGACCGAGAGGATGGGTTCCTGGAGGCGGTGGGCGATGTTGCGGCGCAATCCGCGCGGGTGGTGGAACTGCTGACGGACGAGGATCTGCACTACCGGATGCGGAAGGCGGGCCGATGGAACGCCTCGGAGAGATTCTGCGCGGAGAAGATCATTCCGATGTACGAGAAGTATTACGAGGATGTTGTGAAGGGGGCGTAAAGACCCGCGTTGCCGGTCAACTGAACAGGTTGCGGCCGAGGGTCATCAATGCGCCGCCAACGCCCGCCGCGACGTCCGCGGCAACTGCGATCACTACAGCGGCAAAAGCGCGATAGAGCAACGCGCCCCCGTCGGGGACGGCCGCGGCGGGCGCAGCCTCGCCCGTGGACGCCTCATCGCCTGAGGGCCCGGCCTCGGGAGTCCCGGTCAGCGTGTAGGCCTCAGCGGCGGCGGCCGGAGCGGGAGGAAACAAGATCGGCAACACGTGATAACGCAGAAACTGAAGCAGACAGTAAACCGAAAACAGCGAAGCGCCCGTTTGGATCAACACGAATGCGACCATCGGAACGGCTGGATACTGAATCCGCTGATTACCACCGAAGGTAAGCATATTGGATACTTGAATCAAGCCGGACGCCGATCTGACCGAAAAGGCAGCAATGGCGGCCGAGAGGATCGACCAGATCCAGATCTTTCCGTACTTTCTCAGAACCGAGTCAAGGTTTTCGGGAAGGGAATTCGTATCGGGCACGGATATGCTCCTTGGCGCTGAGTGTAACCCGATTGCAGTCCAGCGCAGCGGCTCGTCGAGGATTAGTGCCTTGGCCGAGTGATTTGGTGCTCGTGGACCACCGCTCTCTTACGTTCGCGGCTCGGTGTGCGTGCTGGCGAATTTCCAGGCGTGTTCGATGATGGTCTTCAGATCGGCATAACGGGGGTGCCACGCAAGGCGGCTGCGCAGCTTGGTGGGATCCGCGACCAGGCTGGGGGAATCGCCGTCGCGGCGGGGGCCGATCACATAGGGAACTTTCTTGCCGGTTACTTCTTCCACCACTTTGATCATTTCCAGGACGGTATGACCGGCGCCGGTGCCGACGTTGAACTGGTCGGAAACGCCGCCGTTGAGGAGATACTCCAGAGACAGGATGTGGGCTTGGGCTAAGTCGTCGACGTGGATGTAATCGCGGATGCAGGTGCCGTCGGGGGTGGGGTAATCGTCGCCGAAGACCGTGATGGGGTTGCCGGTGAGGATGGCGCGGAACAGCAGCGGGATGAGGTGCGTCTCGGGCTCGTGTTCTTCGCCTAAGTGGCCGGCGGGATCGGCGCCGGAGGCGTTGAAGTAGCGCAGGCTGACGCTGGTGAGGCGGTGGATCTCATCGAACCAGCGGAGCAGCGTTTCCGCCATGACCTTCGACTCGCCATAGGGGTTGACGGCTTTGATGGGGAAGGTTTCGAGAATGGGGCTGGAGGGCGGATCGCCATAGACGGCGGCGGTGGAAGAGAAGACCATGTGGCGGACGCCGGTTTCGACCATGGCGGTGAGCAGCGAGAGCGAACCGCCGAGGTTGTTGGCGAAGTACCGGGCGGGCTCGCGCATGGATTCGCCAACAGCGATGAAGGCGGCGAAGTGGATCACGGCCTGCGGGCGCTTGTGGCGCATGAGGCCGGAGAGCGCGGCGGTATCGGCGATGTCGAACTCGAAGAGGCGGCCGGCGGGCACGTTATGGCGGTAGCCTTTGGAGAGGTTGTCGACCACGGTGACATCGTGGCCCTGTTCGAGCAGCAGGCGCACGGTATGGGCGCCGATATAGCCGGCACCGCCGGTAACGAGGATGCGTCGGGAGTTCAAGACTCGATTGTAGTAGCATGGCGGTTCTATGCCAAATGGAGCGGAGTTGTTCGTCGCGACGGCCGTGGAGTTGGGGATCGACACGGTTTTCACGCTGGTGGGCGATCACCTGAACGAAGTGCTGGCGGTGGCGGCGCGGAGCGGGATGCGGGTGGTGGATATGCGGCACGAGTCGGGCGTGGCGCATGCCGCGGACGCGTGGGCGCGGATTCACCGGCGGCCGGCGCTTTCGCTGGTGACCGGCGGGCCGGGGCATACGAATTCACTGACGGGACTGGCGACAGCCAGCCTGGCGGGGAGCCCGTTGATCGCGGTGAGCGGCAGCCGGCCGAGCACCATGGCGCACCGGCAGGCGTTTCAGGATATCGATCAAGTAGGGATGGCGCGGCCGGTGGTGAAATGGGCGGCGGAAGTGCCGGAAGCGGGCGAGATCCCGCGGTTTCTGCGGCAGGCGTATGCGACGGCGAATGCGGGGCGCAGAGGCTGTGTGCACTTGACGGTACCGGTGGATGTTTTTACCGGCGAGGGCGGAAGAGCAGCGGCGGCAAGAACGGCGGCGATGCCGCGGCCGGTGAGTGTGTTGGGGAGCGGGGATGTCGCGCGCGCGGTGGAGCTGGTGCGCGAGGCCGAGCGGGCGGTGGTGATTGCGGGGAGCGGGGTGTGGTGGGCGGGAGCGGAAGAGGCGCTGCGGAGGTTCGTCGAGCGGACTTGGTTGCCCCTCTACACGATTACCATGGGGCGCGGGACGGTTTCGGACGAGCATCCGCTGGTGATGGGGTATGCGGACCCGGCGCTCAATTATGCGGTGCATACGGCGTTCCGCGAGGCGGATTTGTTCCTGGTGGTGGGGAAGAGGATCGATTACCGGCTGGCGATGGGGGGCGCGCGGCTGTTTCCGGAAGGTGCGCGGTTCATACAGATCGACGTGCATGAAGAAGAGCTGGGACTGAACCGGCCGCTGGATGTGGCGATTTGCGCGGATGCGCGCGTGGCGCTGGAGGCCATGACGGAAGCGGCGGGCCCGGAGCCGTGGGCGCCGCGGCCCTGGTTGGCGCGAGTGCGGGAGCTGCGGGAAGAATGGCTGGCGCGTCTGGCGGAGCATGGGAGGGATGAGAGCGGGCCGATGCATCCGGCGGCATTCTTCCGGGAATTGCGGCGGGCGCTGCCGCGGGACGTGCTGTATTCGTGGGATGGCGGCGATTTCGCGCATTGGGGAAGGGCGACGCTCGAGGCGCGGCAGGCTGGCGGATGGCTGCGGTTGGGGCCGCTGGGAACGATTGGGGCGTCGCTGCCGAACTCGGTGGCATTGCAACTCGCGCATCCGGGGAGGCCGGTGGCGATGATCACGGGTGATGGCGCGTTGGGATTCTACCTGGCGGAGATGGACAGCCTGGCGCGGCACAAGCTGCCGGTGGTGCTGATCGTGGGCAACGATGCGGGGTGGGGACTCGAGCGAGAATTGCAAAGATCCGCCACGGGTGACGCGGCAACCGTGGCATGCGAGCTGCAATCCGCCCGCTACGATCTGGTCATGAAAGGATTCGGCGGCGGCGGCGAAACTATCGAGCGGCTGGACGAAGTTTCGCCGGCGGTGGAGCGCGCGTTCGCGGCGGGCGTGCCGTATTGTCTGAACGTCAAGATCCGCGGGGCGCGTTCCCCATTCACGGAATGGCAGATCGCGGGCAAGAAGAAAGGGTAAAATGAGGCATTGTCCATGTCGCGGAAGGCCCCCAGTGTGATTGCGATTTACCCCGGATCGTTCGATCCGATAACGAACGGACACCTCGATCTGATCCAGCGTGGAGCGCGGATGTTCGATAAGTTGATCGTGTCGATTCTGCGCCACGACACCAAGAAGCCGCTGTTCTCGGTGGAAGAACGGAGGGCCATGCTCACGGAGGTGGTCCACGTGTACCCGAACGTGGAAGTGGATTCGTTCCACGGGCTGCTGGTGGATCATGCGGCGGCGCGCGAGGCAACCGTGCTGCTGCGCGGAATCCGGGCGATTTCGGATTATGAGTACGAGCTGCAGATGGCGCTGATGAACCGGCGGCTGCGGCCGGACATCGAGACGGTGTTCATGATGGCGAACGAGGCCTATTCGTTCATCAGCTCGCGGCTGGTGAAGGAAGTGTACGGGCTGGGCGGGAATATCTCGGGGCTGGTGCCGCCATCGGTAGAGGCCCGAATGCACCGGAGATTGTCGAAGACCAAACACAAAGGGGCGTAACCAAGCTAATGCAGGCGACCAAGAACCCGATCGCGGAACGGATCTCATCGATCAGCGTTTCCTCGACATTGAAAGTGGCGGCGGACGCGGAAAAGCTTCGCGCGGAGGGCGTGGACGTGGTGGACTTCGGAGCGGGCGAGCCCGATTTTCCGACTCCGGACAACATCAAGCAGGCGGCCGTTCGCGCGCTGGAGCAGAACTTCACGAAGTACACGCCGGCGGGCGGCACGGCGGAACTGAAGAAAGCCGTATGCGAGCGGCACGCGCAGGATTTCGGCACGGATTACCAACCGAGCGAGTGCCTGATCACGGTGGGCGGCAAGCACGCGATCTTCAACCTGACGCAGGCGCTGTTGAACCCGGGCGACGAAGTGGTGATTCCGGTGCCGTACTGGGTGACGTACAAAGACGTGGTGAACTACGCCGGCGGCAAGTGCGTGTTTGTGGACACGGACGAAAGCAACGGGTTCGCGCTGACGGCGGCGATGATCGAGCCGCACCTGACGGACCGGACGAAGATGGCGATTATCAATTCACCGTCAAACCCGAGCGGCGCCCTGGTGGAACGCGAGGAGTTCGAGAAAATCTTCCGCATGACCTCGGCGCGGGGAATCTACCTGCTGACGGACGAATGCTACTGCAAGTTCCTGTATGACAGCAAGCCGTACTCGATTGCGTCGGCCGCGGGAGCGAAGGAAACGGTGCTGGTGGCGGGCTCGGTTTCGAAGACGTACGCCATGACGGGGTGGCGGATCGGGTTCGGGCTGGCGCCGGCGGCGATTGTGGGAGCGATGACCAAGCTGCAAAGCCATTCGACGTCGAACCCCACGTCGATCTCACAGAAAGCGGCGGTGGAAGCGCTGCGGGGTCCGCAGGAATCGGTTTCGGCGATGCTGGCGGAATACCGGCGGCGGCGCGATTTCGTGGTGGAGCGGCTGCGGGCGATTCCAGGAGTGACCTGCCAGGAGCCGCGCGGGGCATTCTACGCGTATCCGAATGTGGGAGTGGTGCTGGGCAAGAACGGGATCGGCAGCGTGCAGCAACTGGCGGAGCGGCTGCTGGCGGAAGTGCACCTGGCGGTGGTTCCGGGCGAGGCGTTCGGCACGGACCGGCATGTACGCATTTCATATGCGACGTCGATGAAGGAACTGGAACGCGGGTTGGACCGTCTGCGCGGGTTCATCGTGAAGAATTCGTAGTCGAAGACTTCGTAACCATGGAGAAGCCCATTCGTCTCACGCCTTCGCTGCGGGAAAAGGTGTGGGGCACGACGCGCCTGGCGCCGTGGTTCGCGGATTCCGCGCAGCCCATCGGCGAGGCCTGGTTTCTGACCGGGCGCGAATTGCCGTTGCTGGTCAAGCTGATCTTCACCTCGGAACGTCTGAGCGTGCAGGTGCACCCGGACGATGGCGAGGACGGGCCGCGCGGCAAAACCGAGATGTGGCACATTCTGGCCGCGGAACCGGGCGCGACGATTGCGCTCGGGTTTCGGGAGCCAATCACGCGCGAGCACCTGCGGGAAGCGGCGAAGACGGGCGAAATCGAGCGGTTGATCAATTGGATGCCGGTGAGGGCTGGGGAGACCTATTTCACCGCGGCGCACACGGTTCACGCCATCGGCGCGGGGATTGTGTTGTGCGAGATTCAAGAGAATTCGGATGTGACGTACCGGCTGTGGGATTACGGACGCGATCGGCCGCTGCACGTGGAGCAGGCGGCGGCGATCGCCGACTTGGGCGTGCATCCGGGTGCTGTCGAGCCGAAGGCGATTGCCGAGGGGCGCGAACTGCTGGTGCGGTCGAAGCACTTTGTGACGGAGTTGGTGCAGGTGGGGCAGTTTGTGCCGGCCGCGGAAAAGTGCCAGTTGTGGATTTGCGTGGAAGGCAGCGGTACGATCGGCGGGGAAGCGGTACGGGCGGGCGAAGTATGGCTGCTGCCGGAAACGGGCGAGCAGCCGGTAGTGCGCGGGCCGGCGCGGTTCTTGCGGACCTGGGCGCCGGAGTAGAGCGGCTTTTCCCAGAAAGCCTGTTTTCCTGCCCATGGCATTCCCACAATCGTTGCGTTACCGTTTATACGGGAGGAGCATTTGCTTGGTGAGCTTTGCTGTGCTTTTCTTTGCGCTACCGATCTCCCTGCTCGCCACAGCGCCGTTATCAGCGGAAACAAAGGCGTACACGTCGCCTGATGGTGCACTGCGGGCGATTGTCGTCACCAAGGCTACGGGTGAATCGCGGGTCGAGTTCCAAGCATCAGGCTGGTCAGGTACTGCTGAGCAGAGATGAGCGATCGAGCGATGGCAGCCATGGATATGAAGTGATCGAGGCAGCATGGACGTCGGACTCGCAATTCTTCGTCGCGACCACGGAGTCAAATGGTGGGCATCAGCCTTGGGCGCGACCGCTATGGGTGTATTCGAGGTCGAAGAACCATATTTTTGAACTTTGGAAATTTGGGGTTAGCGCCACTGGCATCTTTACCCTGAAAACCCCAGACATCACTGAAGTGCCTATCCTTGGATGTGCTGGCGGAGGTCAGTCCCGGATTTTGGTCTTCAGCCTCCATCGTTTCCTATTAACGGGGCGCTTGCCAATCGCGCCGTGTCCCGGTCGATAGTTTGTGTGATTTGGGCGTGTGAACGAAGCGCGCAATCCTGTTTGGCGAACCTGATTTGGGTGCGGATCATGTTATTGCCGTTCACCCGATGCCCAGGTCGTCAATCCGCTCCAGCGGGGCGCCACAGGTGCGGCAGATGAGCGAGTGGCAATCGCCGCAGAGCAGCGGATCGGGGACGGGCTTGGCACAGGCAGGGCAGTAGAATTCGACGGCGGGCTGAACTGGTTCGGGCATGACCTTGTTATTTCAGTGTAGCCTTAAGAACATGCGGGCTACGGGCGAGGGCACTCGACGGTTCGCCGCACGGCGGCGGCCATGACGGCCATCGAAGTCGGCGAAAACCTGGCGCAACTGGACGCGGCGGTGGAAGCGCTGCCCAACTGCCCGGCGGTGTTTTTGCTGTGGCCGCGCGAGGGCGCGCCATACCTTTCGAGGACCGGGCTGTTGCGGCGGCGGCTGCTGCGGCTGCTGAAGGAACGTGAGCGGCCCTCGCGCTTGCTGAACCTGCGGCATACGGTGCGGCGGATCGAGTACTGGCTGACGGGCTCGGGGCTGGAATCGAACGTGGTGATGTATGAGCAGGCCAGGCGGCACTTTCCGGAGACGTATCTGGAACTGCTGAAATTGCGGATGCCGCCGTACGTGAAGATCGTTCTAGGGAACGAGTTTCCGCGCAGCCACATTTCGACGCATCTGACGAAATCGGCCGGGCTGTATTTCGGGCCGTTCCGCTCGCGCGTCTCGGCGGAGCGGTTCGAGGGGCAGTTTCTGGACCTGTTCCAGATGCGGCGGTGCCAGGAAGACCTGGCGCCAACGCCCGAACATCCGGGCTGCATTTACGGCGAGATGGGGATGTGCCTGCGGCCGTGCCAGCAGGTGGTGGGCACGGCGGAATACGGGCACGAGGTGGCGCGGGTGGTGGAGTTCTTGCAGACGGACGGGCGGTCGCTGCTGGAGGCGATCGGGCATTCCCGCGACCGGCTGAGCGAGGAGATGAAATTCGAGGACGCGGCACAACAACACAAGCGGTTCGAGAAAGTGCAGGAGGTGTTGAAGCTGCGCGACGATCTGGCGCGCGACGTGGACCGGCTCAACGGCGTGGCGATTACCAGGTCGCTCGAGGCGGATGCGGTGGAGATGTGGCGAGTGCGCGATGGCCACTGGCAGGAGCGGCAGCGGTTCCGCTTCGGCGTGGAGGAAGGCGTGACGGTCTCGCTGGACCGCAAGCTGCGGGAGAGTTTCGCGGGCGTCGAGGCGCGTAAGCTGGCCGTGCGGGTGCGGCGGGAGTATCTGGCGCTGCTGGCGCGGTGGTATTACTCGAGCTGGCGCGAAGGAGAGTGGCTGGGGTTCGAGAGCTTCGAGCGAATCCCCTACCGGAAACTGGTGAATGCGGTTTCGCGAGTAGGCGGGGCGGGGCGGCAGCTTGTATGATGGAGAATCCGGTCAGGAGGATGGCTGAATGAAAGATTGGGGGTTCGCGCAAACCCACGCTTCGCAGGAGATGGCGGAACTGCATTACTTTTCGGTTAAGAAGGGCGAAGTGGAGTTCATCATCACGGTGAAAGAGTACGTCACCCCGAAGGAACCGACCATGCATTTCTTCGCGCAGACAGACAAGTTCACCAACCAGAAGAACGCGCCCTACCGGCCGTGCGGGTGGGGAAAGACAATGCTGGAAGCGCTGTCGGAGTGCGTGAAGGCGATCAACAAGTTTCCTTACGAGGGCTGAAAGCGAAGTTACCCCAGCAGGTGCAGGACCACGACGCGGCGGTGCGGCGCGGCGCGGTGCTCAAAGAGGTAGATCCCTTGCCATGTGTCGAGCGCCATGCGGCCTTCCTGGACCGGGATGGAAAGCTGCGTCAGCGTGAGAGCGGCGCGGATGTGGGCGGGCATGTCGTCGGCGCCCTCGACGGTATGGCGGTAGAGGCGGGTGTCCTCGGGGACCAGGCGGTTGAAGAAGGCGGCGAGATCGTGAACCACGTCGGGATCGGCGTTCTCCTGGACGGTGAGCGAAGCGGAAGTGTGCTGCACGAAGAGCGTCAGCAGGCCAGTGGAGACGTCGCGGGCGGCCACCCACTGGGCGATGGGGCGCGTGATTTCGTAGAGGCCCTTGCCTTGCGTCGGGACGGTGAGCCGGTGCGTGAACTGTTGCAAGGCGGCGCTACTCAACGGTGACGCTCTTGGCGAGATTGCGGGGCTGATCGACGTCGCAGCCGCGGCGTACGGCGATGTGATAGGCCAGAAGCTGCAGCGGCGCGATTTCCAGGATGGGGGCGAGCAGATCGCTGGCCGGCGGAATCTCGATGACGTGGTCGGCGAATTTGCGCACTTCCTGATCGCCTTCGGTGACCAGCGCCACCACGATGCCCTCGCGCGCCTTCACCTCCTGGATATTCGAGAGGGTCTTCTCGTAGAGCAGGCGGCTTTCGCGGTTGGAGGAATCGTGGGTGGCCAGCACGACCACCGGGAGTTTCTCATCGATCAAGGCATTGGGGCCGTGCTTCATTTCACCGGCCGGGTAGCCTTCGGCGTGGATGTAGGAAATCTCCTTGAGCTTGAGCGCGCCTTCGAGCGCGATGGGGAAATGGACGCCGCGGCCGAGAAACAGAAAATCGGTGGCGCGATGCAGCTCGCGGCCCAAGGCTTCGTAGACGGAGTCGTGGGAAAGCACCGCTTCGAGTTTGCCGGGAATGTGCAGCAGCTCCTGCACGAGCGCACGCGAGCAGGATTCGTCGAGCGACCCGTTGGCCTGCCCCAGGTACATGGCCAGGATGAAGAGCGCGGTCAACTGGCAGGTGAAGGCCTTGGTGGAAGCGACGCCGATTTCGGGGCCGGCGTGGGTGTAAATGGTGCCGGCGGCCTCGCGGGTGATCATGGAGCCGACAGCGTTGCAGATGGCCAGCGTGGGCGAGCCCTTCTGCTTGGCCTCGCGCTGGGCGGCCAGGGTATCGGCGGTTTCTCCGGACTGCGAAATCACGATGGTGAGGGTGTGGTCGCTCATGATGGGATCGCGATAGCGGAATTCGCTGCCGTAATCCACCTCGACGGGAAGGCGGGCCAGCTTTTCGATCATGAACTTGCCGGCCAGGGCGGCGTGCCAACTGGTGCCGCAGGCGATAATTTTGACCTGGCGGAAGCGGGTGAACTCGGCCGGCGCGATATCCATCTCATCCAGAAACACCTGGCCGGTTTCCTGGCTGACGCGGCCCAGGGTGGTATCGCGGACGGCGCGCGGCTGCTCATAGATTTCCTTGAGCATGAAGTGCTTGTAGCCGCCTTTTTCCGCGAGGATGGGATCCCACAGGATGTGCTCGCGTTTGCGGCTGATGGGGTGGCCTTCGAAATCGCTGAGGCGCACGCCATCGCCGGTCAGCACGGCCATGTCGCCATCGGCCAGAAAGATCATGTCCGGGGTGTGCGCGAGGATGGCGGGGACGTCGGAAGCCACGAAGTATTCGCCGTCGCCGGTGCCGACCACCAACGGGGCCTGGTAGCGCGCGGCGACGATCTTGCGCGGATCGGCACTCGAAATCACGGCCAGGGCGAAAGAGCCGGTGAACTCGCGCACGGCGGCGCGCACGGCGTCTTCCAGGTTGCCGTTGAAATGGCTCTCGACCAGGTGGGCGATTACTTCGGTATCGGTCTCCGTGACGAATACGTGGCCCTGAGATTGGAGGCGGTGCTTGAGGGCCAGGTAATTTTCGATGATGCCGTTATGAACCACGACCAGCGAGCCCTTGCAATCGCGGTGCGGATGGGCGTTCTCTTCGGTGGGGCGGCCGTGGGTGGCCCAGCGCGTATGGCCGATGCCGAAAGTGCCCTCGAGCGGGTTCAGCCGGATGACGTCTTCGAGGTTCCGCAGCTTGCCCTGGGCGCGGCGAATGGCGAGCTGGTTGTCGTCGCCATAGACGGCCAGGCCGGCCGAATCGTACCCGCGGTATTCCAGGCGCTTGAGGCCTTCCAGGATGATGGGGACAGCTTCATGCGAGCCGATGTAGCCGACAATTCCGCACATGCTTCATTATAGATGGGCCGCGAACGGACGCGAACCAACGCGAGTCTGCCGGCACATCGCGCGGATCTTCCGAGCCCAAGAAAACATTTTCGAGTACGACCCGGCAGGTACCGGGATTGGGCAGCGGCCGAGCGCCTCAGAGTGGTATAACAGTCATATCAGATGCGCTTTAGCTTCGGTCCTCGAAAGAGCCAGCGTCTCAGGGCCAACCCCAGGCGCGGCATAGGGTTCGAGGAGGCGTGCGAGTTGTTCTCCCAGCCTTATTGGCTCGATCAGCGATCCGACGTTGCGGAGCAGTTCCTGGCCGTCGGCTGGGTGGGTGGCCGGCTGTATTCTGTCATCACCGATTCAGCGCGTCAACGTGGACGTCACTGCCAGCATGCTGGAGGAACTGGATAAGGCCGCCCGGGACCTCAACGTGAGTCGCCAGGCGGTGATCAAGACGCTGGTCCGGCAGGCTCTCGATCAACACTACCTGGCACAACGCGCCAGGCGGCCGCAGTCGGCGTCCTAGCCGCGGCCGGCACGAGAATCGCCGGGAACCTGGGATCTAGTCCCATGACCGCGAGATTTGATGCTATTGGATTACCGCTTGCTAACCGCGCGCGGCTCGGATCAGAGCCGCGAACGTAAGAGAGCGTTGCCGGCCGACGGAACAACTTCTAGCGGTCAAAATACTAGTCCAGGATCTCGACCTTGTATTCTTCGATGACCGGGTTGGCCAGGATCTCGTGGGCGATGGTCTCGATTTCTTTGTGAGCTTCCTCGCGCGTGACGCCGTCGGCAATGGCGATTTCGAAGATCTTGCCCTGGCGCACGTCGGAGATGGTGCGATGGCCGAGGCCGCGAAGCGCGGCGCAGACCGTCTGGCCCTGCGGGTCGAGGACCGTGGACTTGTAAGAAACGAAGACGCGAGCTTTCATGGGGAAATTCGATTATCGCATGGTGGGACGCGGGACCGGCTGATCTAAGGCATGGGGAGTAGCCGTAATTCGGGCATCGGGAAGTCCCGGGCATTGTCGGTGGCGAGTTCGAGGCCGTTGTGAAGCGCGACGGCCGCGACGGTGAGATCGGGCAGAGCTAGTGTGAGACCCTTCTGACGCCACTCCCTATACAACTCACCCGCGACGCGAGCGACATCCCGAGTTACGGGATAGAATTCGAGACTCTCCAGAAACGCTTCGCTCCTCCGGGCCTCCTGCGGGCGCATACCCATAAACACCTCAGTGATGTTGATGGAGCAGCAGGCCAGCAGAGTTCCCTGTGCGATCAGTTGCGCGAGAAGCTCGTTACGGCCATTGCGGTCGTTGATGGCGTCGATGATGACAGTCGTATCGAGCAGGCAAGTGGTGGGCATTTACTCCGATGGCCGGTGCTGCTCGATCTTTTCGAAGCGCTGGAGCGATTGCTTGCGGAGGCTTCGCACCCAGCGCGCGGCCCCCTCAGCCAGCTCGGGGTGATCCTCTGTCCGCCACGCTCCTTTGGCCGCCCGGAGTGCGTTGGCCTGCTGGGCCAGCTTGATCTCGCGTTGGGCCAACTCGACGAGAAATGCCGTGCGCTTCCCGTGGTCGACAATCTTGTCGATCTCGGCAATTACCTCAGCAGGATACGGAACCATAACTCGATGTCGTCTCATAATAGCTTTAGAATGAATTGGTGAGACTAGTTTACCATACTGGTTTATGAGTGGTAAACCACGATGGTGCAGTCGGGTGTGTTACAGAGCCTCGCTCTTGGCCACTTGACCGCGCACCAGCGCCGGCAGATTGCCCCAATCGTCGATCTTCGGCATCAGTTGCCGAAAACCTTCCACCAGCATCCGGTTGGTGCTCACTCTGCGCTTCTTCGCCAGGGTGCGAGCCTGAGCGGCGACGTTCGCCGGCAAGCTAACGCTTTGTTGTACCGTCTTGTTTGCCGTTCTTATAGCACCATTATGCACCGAAGAGGTGCAAACAGGCGAATGCGGCCGGATGACACGCAAGCTGACGCTTGAGTAAAACCCGCGAGCTGACGGGGCTTACAGCTCTAGTTCAGCAGTCTTCCCTGCCTCAGATACGCCGGCGTTTCGACGTCTTCGAGATCTAGCATCGGCTCGGCATCGACGATCATTTCCGGCTCCGGCTCGGGCTCGGCAATCACGGCCGGCGCAGGCGGCATGGGAAGCGCCGTGACGGGCTCCGGCGGGCGCGGCTGGTGGCGGATTTCGGGCATCGCGCGGCGCTCGGCAATCGGCGCGTTCTCGGGCTGGAAGCCCGTGGCGATGACGGTGATCTTGACGGCGTCGGCCAGCGCTTCGTTCATGATGACGCCGAAGTTGATCTGCACCTCTTCGCACGCGGCGGCTTCGCGGATGATGGAGCAGGCCTCGTTGACTTCGTGGAGGCCCAGGCGGCTGGAGCCGGTGATATTGATGAGGATGCCGCGCGAGCCGCAGATGCGGGAATCTTCCAGCAGCGGGCAACTGATGGCCTGGCGGGCGGCGTCGACGGCGGCCTTTTCACCGCGGCCGACGGCGGTGCCCATCATGGCGTAGCCCATGCCGATCATGGTGGCTTTGATGTCGGAGAAATCGCGGTTGATGAGGCCGGGCGTGATGATGATGTCGCTGATGCCCTGGACGGCCTGGCGCAGCAGGTCGTCGGCCACTTTGAAGGCGTCGAAAAAGCTGGTGCCGCGGGGCACCAGCGCGAGCAGGCGGTCGTTGGGAATGGCGATTACGGTATCGACGGTGGAGGCGAGGCGCCCGAGACCCTCTTCGGCGAGGCGCATGCGGCGCGGGCCTTCGAAAGCGAAAGGCTTGGTGACCACGGCGACGGTGAGGGCGTCAAGTTCCTTGGAGAGCGCGGCGATGACGGGCGCGGCGCCGGTGCCGGTGCCGCCGCCGAGTCCGGCGGTGACGAATACCATGTCGGCGCCCTGCAGGATCTCGACAATGCGGTCGGTGTTTTCGAGGGCGGCCTGGCGTCCGATCTCGGGGTTGGATCCGGCGCCCAGGCCCTTGGTCATCTTGACGCCCAGTTGCAGCTTGTTGGGCACGCGGCAGGCGGTGAGCGCCTGGAGATCGGTGTTCATGGCATGGAACTCGACCCCTTCCAGCCCCTCTTCCACCATGCGGGCCACGGCATTGCATCCTCCGCCACCGACGCCGATTACCTTGATGCGCGTCCCGAGGCGAGCCTCTTCTTCGATTTCGTATTTCAGATCGTCCATGTCAGCGTCGCTGATGAGCCCCATTGTTCGCTCCCTTTCGAATCGAGTTATTTCAGTAGTTTTCCCAACCAGCCGGCGGTTGCCCGCCGTTCCTGAGCCTTGAGTTTGGCGGAGTACATGGCGAGTCCGGCGGCGGTCGACCACTCGGGATCGTTCATGGTCTCGGGCCAGTCCTGAATTCCAAACGGCAGGCCGAAGCGCGCCTGGCACTGCAGGACGCGTTCGGCGACATCGCAAAGATCGGGCAGGCGGGCCGCGCCGCCGGTGAGGAAGACCCCGCCCATCAAGGCGCGGTCCATTCCCACGCGGGCCAGCTCGGAGCGCACAAAATGAAACAGTTCCTCGGCGCGGGCTTCGATGATCTGGTTGACGAAACGGCGCGGGGCGTGGCGGTGCTCGCGATTCTCTGGAGTGGGCAAGTCTACCAGCACGTTTTCGGGGCTGGGCTCGGCGAGCGCGGCGCCATATTCCAGCTTGACCAGCTCGGCGTCTTCGAAGCTGAGGCAGAGGCCCTGCGCGAGATCGCGGGTAAAGTGGTCGCCGCAAATGCGGACGGTGGAGGCCAGGTGCAGGGCGTCGCCGTAATACACGACCAGTTGGGTGGATTGGGCGCCGATATCGATGACGGCGATGCCTTCGCGGCGCTCCTCGGGCAGCACGGCGGCGTAGCAGGCGCCGAGGGCTTCGAAGATGGTTTCCTCCACGGCCAGGTGCGCCTGGTTCACGGCGCCCACCAGGGCGTTGTGTTCCTGCACCGAGCAAGTGATCACGTGCACATTAATTTCGAGCCGGGCCGCCAGCATCTTGCGCGGGTTGCGGTGGCCGGGGTGGTCGTCGACCACGAAATCCTGCGGGAACAACTGCAGGAGCATGCGGTCTTCCTGCAACTGCACGTGGGAAGCGCGGTTCACCACGCGGTTGATATCGGGCTGGTCGATTTCGCGCACGTAGCCCAGTTCGATAACGCCACGGCTGGCGGCGCCGCGGATGGTGGGCCCGCCGAGGCCCACGACCACGGATTCGACGAGGGCGCCGGCGGCGGCCTCGGCTTCGCCCAGAGCCGCCAGGATGGAAGCGGTGACGGCGCGCTGATCGGCGATGCAGCCCTTCAACCAGCCCTGCGACGGCACGGCGGAGCAGCCCAGAAAACGCAGGCGGCCCTCCTCGAGGGTGCAAACCACCAGGCGGGTTTTGCCGCTGCCGGCGTCGAGTCCTGCTGCGTAAATCGGCTTGGCTGCCATGGGGCCCCTGCTACTCCTTTGCCAGAATGCGGTCGTCCAACCGCAGGTCGAAAGTCTTGACTTCCGGCGACCGTTTGGCGATCTCCGGGTAATGCGCGAGAAAATTCTGATAGCGGCGCGCGTAATTGGCGTCGCCGAGCATCAGCTCGATGGCGCGGTTTTCCACCTGCGCCACGATGCGGATATCGTCGGGATCGGCGGCGTTGACTTCGGACACGTCCTTGGTGAGATAGCCGAGCTCCTGTTCCACCTGCAGGAAGGCGCGCACGCAATCGCGGCGCTGTTCCGGGGTCTGATCCTCGCGGATGCCGGCGAGCACCGGAAACGTAAACTGCGCCTGGGCGGGCAGATTCAGCAACACGCCGTGAGCGTCGACGAGCAGAACGTTCGAGTGCAGCAGGACGAAGGCCACGGGCTTGCGCTCATGGATGCGAACGGCCAGGCGATCGGGCCAGACGCGGGAGACGGAAGCCTCTTCCACCCAATCGACGGCCAGCAGGCGGCGGCGGCGTTCTTCGAGGGGCGCGGCGAAGATGCTGCGATCGAAATCGCCGGCGAAGATGCGGAGCACCTTGGAACGCTCGGTGTACTGCAGGCCGCTGATGGTGAGCGAAGCGGCGTCGCGGGAGAGCGCAAAGCGGGGGTCGGTGACGACGAACCGGCGGATCTGCAGAGCGGCCATGGCGGTGGAAACGCCCACCACGCCCAGAGCCAGGAGCGAAAGCCAGAGGCGCCATCGGAAGCCGGCCGGTTTTTGGGTTGCGCGAGCCATGTCAGTTCATGCTCCGGAGTCTGTCGAGGAACTTTTCGCCGGCCTGCCAGACGTTGCCGGCGCCCAGAGTAAGGACGGCGTCGCCTTGCTGCGCCACGCCAAGCAGCGCTTCGACGCCGCGATCGATGGTGCCGACGTATTCGACGGCGCGGTGGCCGAACTGGCGGATGCGATCGACCAGAGTTTCGGCGGTGACGCCTTCGATGGGCTTTTCGGAGGCCGCGTAGATATCCATCACGAAAACCGTGTCGGCCTGGTTAAAGGCGCGCGCGAACTCGTCCATCAAGTGGAACGTGCGGGTGAAGCGATGGGGCTGGAAGAGGACGTGGATGCGGCGGAAACCGCACACGCAGGCGCCATCGAGGGTCGCGCGGATTTCGGTGGGATGATGGCCGTAGTCGTCGATGACGGTGATGCCGCGCTCGACGCCGCGCACCTGAAAGCGGCGGTCGACGCCGTTGAATGTGGCCAGGGCTTCGCGGATGGTGCCGGGGGCGACTTCGAGTTCCATGGCGACGGTGATGGCGGCCATGGCGTTGAGCACGTTGTGGCGGCCGGGGATGCGCAGGTGGAAGCAGCCCAGGTCGGCGGCGCGATAGCGGAGGCGGAAATCGCTGGCAAACGGGTCGAGGGTCAATTCGGTGGCTTCGACATCGGCCTGGGCGGTGGTTCCATAGGTGATGGCGCGGCGTTGGATGGCGGGCAGAATGGTCTGCACGTTGGCGTCGTCCAGGCAGACGATCGCGGCGCCGTAAAACGGCACCTTGTTGACGAATTCGATAAAGGCGGCACGGATGGCTTGGATGGACGGGTAGTGGTCGACGTGTTCGCGGTCGATGTTGGTGACCACCGCCAGAATGGGGGCGAGTTTCAGGAAGGATCCGTCGCTTTCGTCGGATTCGGCCACCAGGAAATCGCTGCGGCCCACGCGGGCGCCCGAGCCGCCCATGGTGCTCACACGGCCACCCACCACGACCGTGGGATCGAGCCCCGCGTAGTTGAGGATGGTGGCGGCCATCGAGGTTGTGGTGGTCTTGCCATGGCTGCCGGCGACGGCGATACCGTACTTGAGGCGCATCAACTCGGCCAGCATTTCGCCGCGCGGGATGACGGGGATCTGCAGGCGGCGGGCCTCCTGCACTTCGGGGTTGGATTCGTCCACGGCGGAACTGACCACGAGCGCACGCGCACCGGTGACGTTGGAAGGAGCGTGTCCTTCGAAGATGCGCGCGCCCATGGCTTCCAGGCGCTGGGTGGCCGGCGAAAGCTTCACGTCGGAGCCGCTGATCTGGTATCCGAGGTTGAGCAACACTTCGGCAATGCCGCTCATTCCGATTCCGCCGATCCCCGCGAAATGCAGGTGCTGGGGACGAAAAAACATTTCCTTAACGTATTGTTTCGGCTTGCGGGGCTGCTGTCAATTAAAATCGTGGGATTTCAGGCCCGGGCCACCTCCTCTAAAATGTCGGCGGCGCGCTGCGCGGAGCCCGGATGGGCGAACCCGCGGGCGGCGGCGGCCATGCGATCCAGGACGCCGGGCGAGGCGTACAGCTCCGAAACGGCCGCGAACAGCCTCTCTCCATTCATGTCGGCGTCGCGCACCAGGCGGGCGGCGCCGCCGCGTTCCATGGCCTCCGCGTTGCGGGTCTGATGATCGTCGGCGGCGAACGGGAACGGCACCAGGATGCTGGGACGGCCGGCCGCCGCCAGTTCCGAAACCGCGCCGGCGCCCGAGCGGGACACCACCACATCGGCCTGCGCAAAGGCCGCGGGCATATCGGTGATGAACGGCACGATTTCGCCGGCGAGGCCGCTTTGCGCAAAGGCGCTCTGCAAATCGGCGAGGCCGGAGGGGCCGCTCTGATGCACCATGCGCACGCGGTACGCGGCTCGATGGAAGAGCGGCCAGCTTTCGCGGGCGGCGCGGTTGAGTGTTCGCGAGCCCTGGCTGCCCCCGGTGATCAAAATGTTCAGGACGCCGCCGGCCGGCCGGGGCGGGATGCGGAAGAATTCCTCGCGGACGGGGAGGCCGGTGGTTTCGGTCCTGCCGGAGGGAAAATGGGCAGCCGTCTCGGGGAAAGAGATGAGCGCGCGCGCGACGAAGCGGCCGATGACGCGGTTGGTGAAACCGGGCATGGCATTGGGCTCCATCACCACCACCGGGACGCCTCCAACCAGCGCCGCCATCACCGAAGGACCGGCCACGTAGCCGCCCATGCTGAAGACCGCGGCGGCCTGGCGGACGAATTTGCGGCAAGCGAAGGTGGTGAAGGGCAACCGGAATAAAGTCGCCACCTTCTGCCGGAGCGATACCCGATTTAGGCCGCCGATGTCGATTCTCTTCAGCTCAAAACCCTCGGCCGGAACCAGCCGGGCTTCCATGCCATGAGCGGTGCCGACGAAAAGGACCCGGTGACCGCGCCGGCGCAGTTCCTTGCCCACGGCCAGCGCCGGAATGACGTGGCCGCCGGTGCCGCCGCCCGCCATCAGGAAGTGCTTCATCCACGCCCCCGTGGCGCGCCGCTATGTGGGGCGGACCCCCCGGTCCGCGGCCGACGCCCCCGTCGGCCTGCTCGCGTTTTGCGGGTTGTCATCGTGATCCCGGCGGCGGGACGAGGGCGTCCCGCGCAGACCGGGGGGTCTGCCCCACAGTGAACTTCAGCCGGCATGTTCGCTCACATTCATGAGGATTCCCAACAGCGCGAGGGTGCTCAACAGCGAGCTGCCCCCATAGCTGATCATGGGCAGCGGAATGCCTTTGGTGGGCATCATGCCCAACACCACGCTGATATTGATCAAACCCTGGACCACCACCACGACGGTCGCGCCGAGAGCCAGGTAGCGGCCGAAATCGTCGCGCATGCGCACGGTGGCGCGCAGGCCACGCCAGAAAATCACGCCGAAGCCCATGAGCAGGGCAACGCAACCGGCCAGGCCCAGCTCTTCGCCCACCACTCCGTAAATGAAATCGGTATGAGCTTCGGGAAGGTATCCGACCTTCTGGCGGCCGTTCATCAAGCCGACGCCCGTCACGCCGCCGGCGCCGACGGCGATCTGCGACTGCTCCAATTGGTAGTTGGTATCGCGCGCGGCCAGCGATTCTTCGAGCTTGGCCCGGATGTGGCCCTGGGGGTCGATGCGGTCGGTGAAGTGAAACTGGGGATCGAAGTATTTCACAACGCGGGCCAGCCGGTAGGGCGACAGGGCGATGGAGAGCAGCACGCCGACCAATGCCACGGCGGCGGCGATCATGACGAAGCGCCACTCCAGACCGGCGACGAAGAAGACCACCGCCACAGCGGCGCCCAGCACCACGGCGGTTCCCAGATCGGGCACCACCACCAGCAGGATGACGAGACCGACGGACAGGGCCGCCGGCAGTAGCGTGTTGCGCGGGTTATTGATGGCGCGAGCGCGCCAGGTAACGAAGAATGCCAGGAAAATGACGAGCGCGGGCTTGGCCAGTTCGGAGGGCTGCACGCCGAAAGATTCGCCGGCCCGCAGCCAGCGGTGGCTCTTGCTGTCGAGGATGTAGACCGCGATCAACAGCATGATGGCGATGCCGATGGCGGTGAAGGCCACGGCGGGGGTCTGGAAGCGGCGGTAGGGCATGCGTTTGAGGGCCATCATGACCACGATCGCCATGGCCGCCCATTCGAGCTGCCGCACCACGAAATGCCAGCTCGATCCGGGCCGCGGGTCCATGGGGGACATGATGGAAGAGGCGCTATAGAGAATCAGCACCCCGAAGGCCACCATCACCACCACGGTGACGAACAAGATCCAATCGGTTTTGAGTCTTTGACCCATATCAGTCTTTCTCCGGCAACTGCTGGACGATCTGTTTGAACACGCGGCCGCGATGTTCGTAGTTTTCAAACTGATCGAAGCTGGCGCAGGCGGGCGCAAGCAGGACGGTGTCGCCGGCGTGGCCGTGGGCGTAGGCGTAGGCGACAGCCGCCTCGACGGTTTGGGAATCGACCAGCGGAACGGCGCCCCGCAACTGGGCGGCGATCTTGGGCGCAGCGGCGCCCACCAAGAGCGCGGCGTGCGCGCGGGCGGCCAGCGGCGAGCGCAGGGCGGCGTAATCGAGGCCCTTATCTTTGCCGCCGAGGATCACCCAGAGGCCGCCCGGAAACGCGTCGATGGCTTTGAGCGTGGCGTCCACGCTGGTGGCCTTGGAATCGTTGTAGAAATCGATGCCGCCGGCGGCGCGGACGAATTCGAGGCGGTGCTCGACGGCCTGGAACGTGCGGACCGCCGCGGCGATCGAGGCGCGATCGACGCCGGCCCGCGCGGCGGCCACCGAGGCCGCCAGCACATTTTCGATGTTGTGCCGGCCGCGAATGGGGATCTCGCCGGCCGTCATCAGCAATTTGCCGTCGAGCACCAACTTGCCCGCGCACAGGCCCGCGCCGGTAGAGACTTTGCGGTTGCCGCTGAACCACTCCACGTGCGCGGCGGTCCGCCCCGAGTATGCTGCGCACACCGGATCGTCGGCGTTGAGGATGGCGTAGTCGCCGCGGGTCTGCGTTTCAAACAGCCGGCCCTTGGCCGCGGCGTAGTTCTCAAAAGTGTGATGGCGGTCCAGGTGGTTCTGCGTGACGTTGAGGGCCAGGCCGATGTGCGCGCGGAATTCGGAAATGGTTTCGAGCTGGAAGCTGGAAAGTTCGAGCACGTTCCACATGCCGGGACGGGAGCTTTCCACCATGGCGGTGACCGGCGTGCCGATGTTGCCGCCCACCTGCGCGGGCACTCCGGCTGCCTGCAGGATGTGGCCGATGAGGCTGGTCGTGGTGGTCTTGCCGTTCGAGCCGGTGATGCCGATGGTCTTGCCCTGGAGGAACGGCGCGGCCAACTCAACTTCGCCGACGACGCGCACGCCGCGGCGGCGGGCTTCCACCAGCGGCGCGAGATCGGCGGGCACGTCCGGCGAGAGAACGATGAGGTCACAGTCCTGGAAGACTTCGGGGGTTTGCTTTTGGAAGGGAATGCCGAGCCGGGAAACCAGCTCATACCCTCCGGGAAGCTGCTCGAGGCCCTTGAGATCCGTGACTCGCACACGCGCGCCGTGGCGCACCAGCAGCTCGGCGGATGCCATCCCGGATTTCTTCAGCCCGACCACCAGCGCTTTTGTGCCGTTCCAATCCATGTCTATCTCAATTTCAACGTGGAGAGCGCCAACAGCGCCAGCACCAGGCCGGCGATCCAGAAGCGCACGATGACTTTCGATTCGGTCCAGCCGAGTTTCTCGAAGTGATGATGCAGCGGCGCCATCAGGAAAATGCGCTTGCCGCCGCGCAGTTTGTAACTGCCCACCTGGAGGATCACCGAGACGGCCTCCAGCACGAAGACGCCGCCGATGAACAACAGCAGCACTTCCTGCTTGATGAGCACGGCGACCACCGCCAGCGCTCCGCCCAAACCGAGCGAGCCGACGTCTCCCATGAAGATCTCCGCGGGGTGCGCGTTGTACCAGAGAAAGCCCAGACTGGCTCCGGTCATGGAACCGCAGAAGATGGTGAGCTCGGAGGTGCGGGGGTTGCGCGCGAGCTGCAGGTATTCGGCGAGCTGCGCGTGGCCGCCGGCATAAGCGAGCATGGTGAGCGCGCCGGAGGCGATGACCATCAGGCCAATGGCGAGGCCGTCGAGGCCGTCGGTGAGGTTGACCGCGTTGGAGGTGAAGACCACCACCAGGCAAACGAAGATGCAGAACGGAGCGGCGCCCAGAGCATACGTCCACGGGTTGTGTAGCCAGGGCTCGATGAGCAGAGTGGGCTTGAGCTGCTTGAAAAACGGAATGTTCATCGCGGTGGAGAAATCGCCGTAGGCGCGCATCACCAGCAGCGCCGCCGCCAGGGCGAAGCCCGTCGCGAACTGGTAAAGGAGTTTGCGCGTGGCGGTGAGGCCCAGGTTGCGGCGGTTGGTCACCTTGGCATAGTCGTCGAGGAAACCAATCCAGCCGAAGCCGACCAGCGCGGTGATGGCGATCCACACGTAGGGGTAGCGAAGGTCGGCCCACAGCAGGGTGGGAATGACGATCGAGATGATGATGAGGACGCCGCCCATGGTGGGAGTGCCGGCTTTCTTCTGATGCGATGCGGGGCCCTCCGCGCGGATGTACTGGCCAATCTGGAATTCGCGCAGCTTGGCGATGAGCCACGGGCCCAGCGCGATGCACAGGAACAGCGCCGTAAGGCTGGCGAAGGCCGTGCGGAAGGTAGTGTAGCGGAAGACGCGGAGCGGGCTGGCGAATCGGTAAAGCTGTTCGTAGAGGAGGTAGTAGAGCATGGTGGATTAGACCAGGAACCTTTCCAGAGCGCGCTCCACGTGCACGCCTCGCGAACCCTTGAACAGGACGGCGTCGCCGGGGCGGGCGGCCCGGCGCGCGAAGTCCCCGGCCTCGGCGGAGTCTTCGAAGAAATGGGCGGAAGAAGAGGGAAGCCCGGCGGCCACGGCGGCTTCCGCCATGGCGCGGGCGTGGCCGCGCACCGCAATCAGCAGATCCACTCCATGCCCGGCCGCATACCGGCCCACGGCGCGATGCAGGCCGTCCGAGGCATGGCCCAGCTCGAGCATTTCTCCGAGCACGGCGATGCGATGTGCGGCGGGTGTTTCGCCGAGCACGTCGATCATCGACTGGGCGGCCTCGGGGTTCGAATTATAGCAGTCGTTCCAGATCACGATGCCGTTGTGCTCGATTTTTTCGCCGCGCATCTTGCCGATGGCGAAAGTGCGGACGGGCTCGCGCAAGCGCCCGGGCGCGATCCCAAATTCGCGGGCCACGGCGATGGCCGCCAGCAGGTTCATCACGGCGTGGCGGCCCACCAGGCCGGTATCGTAGTCCACGCCGCAGGCGCGAAAGCGGGAGCCGGCGGGGCCGAATTCGACGGCTTCGGCGCGCACATCGGCGCCGCCGGCAAAGCCGAAACTGACGGAGCGGCCGCGATGGACTTCGCGGAAGCGCGCGACGCGGGCGTCATCGGCATTCAGCACGGCGACGCCATCCGGCGGCAGCGCTTCGATGAGCTCGCGCTTGGCGGCGGCCACGCCTTCAATGGAATCGAAAAACTCGACGTGGGCGTAACCGACGTTGGTCACCACGCCGATCTGCGGCGCGGCCATGGCGGCCAGTTCGCGAATCTCGCCGGTGTGGTTCATTCCTATTTCGAGAACGGCGGCGCGGCAGCCGTCCGGGAGCCGGAGGATGGAGATCGGCACGCCCACGTGATTATTGAAATTACCCACCGTTCGTCCCACCGCAAACTCGACTTCGAGCAGATGCGCGATGGCGTCCTTGGTGGTGGTCTTGCCCGCGCTGCCCGTTACCCCAATCGCCGTCCGGCCCCATTGACGCCGCGCCCAGGCGCCCAATTCCTGCAGGGCGCGCAACGTATCGCTCACCAGCAGTTCGCCGTCCGGCAAACCTCCCGGCCGGTCCACCACCACCGCGGACGCGCCCTTCTCCGCCGCCGCCGCCAGAAAGGCGTGGCCATCGTGGTTGGGACCGCGAAGCGCAAAATATACATCGCCGGGATTTTGTGTCCGGGTGTCCACGCTCCAACCGGCGACGGGGATGTCCGGAGCGCGCCCGGCGGCCCGCATGGCGCGCGCAACTTCTTGTAAATTCAGGGTCATGGCTCACGACGTCTTGACGTACCCATAACCCTTCAGCAGTTCTCTCGCCACCGCCCGATCGTCGAATGGAATGGTACGATCCTTCAAAACCTGGTACGGCTCGTGGCCCTTGCCGGCGAGGATGACGATGTCGCCTTCCCGAGCCTCCTTGAGGGCGCGCGCGATGGCGGCGGCGCGGTCGGGCTCGACCAGGTGCGCGACGTCGAACCGGCGGATTCCCACCAGGGCGTCATTCATGATCGCCAGGGGATCTTCGGAGCGCGGGTTGTCGCTGGTGAGAACCACCAGATCGCTGCCTTCGGCGGCGGCGTAGCCCATGAGGGGACGCTTGGCGCGGTCGCGGTCGCCACCGCATCCGAACAGGGTGATGATGCGTTTGGGATTGAGGCCGCGGGCCACCGCGATGACGTTGCGAAGAGCATCGTCGGTGTGAGCGTAATCCACTACTACGACGAAGGGCTGGCCCTGGTCGACGCGCTCGAAGCGGCCCGGAACGGCGGGAAGATCGGCGATGCCGCGCGCCACCGTCTCCGGCGGCATGCCATATGAGAGGCCGGCTCCGCAGGCCGCGAGAATATTGTACACGTTGATTTTTCCGATGAGCGGCGATTCCACCGCGAAACGCAGCTTGCCGAACTGCACGTCGAAGCGCAGGCCCTGAAGGCCGGACAAGACGTGTTGCGCGCGCAGGCTGGACTCCGCGCCAAGACCATACCAGAAGACTTCGGTTTGCGGGTGAAGCTCGATGCGGCGGGCGAATTGGTCGTCGCGATTCAGCACGGCGAAGCGCGGCGGGGGAGCGCCGGCGCCCGCGAACAACATCTGCTTGGCGGCGAAATAAGCTTCCATGGTGCCGTGAAAATCCAGGTGATCGCGCGTCAGGTTGGTAAACACGGCGGTATGAAAGTGCAGCGCGTAGACGCGGCCGAGCGCGAGCGCGTGCGACGAGACTTCCATGGTGGCGTGCGTGCCCCCGGCCTGCCGCAGGTCCGCGAACAGCTTCACCAGTTCGAGCGATTCGGGCGTGGTGTTGGCCGCCGGAAGCACGCGCCCGGCGAGGTGATACTCAATGGTGCCGACCAGCGCGGTGGTGTGGCCGGCGGCGCGCAGGATGGAATCGAGCAGGTACGCAGTGGTGGTTTTGCCGTTGGTGCCGGTGATGCCGGTGAGCGAGATGTGCTCATCGGGGCGTCCAAAAAAATTGCGGGAGGCGATGGCCAGAGCGTGGCGGCCGTGCTCCACGGCAATCCATGGCGAGACGCCCTCCGGCGGCTGCGATTCGGAGACCACGGCGGCGGCGCCGCGCGCGAGCGCGTCCTCGGCGAAGCGGCGGCCGTCGGTGCGGCTGCCGGGGAATGCGAAAAACAGGTAGGCGGGCTCAACGCGCCGCGAATCGTACGCCAGGCCGGCGACCGGCCGAGAGGCAAGTTCGGGCGCGAGGGGCTGTTTCAGCCCAACGCCCGAGAGTATCTCGCCCGTGGTCATCGTGCAAACTGTACGCGAATGCGTTCTCCTGCGTGTAGGACGGCGCCCGGCGGCGGATCTTGAACGCGGGCGATGCCGCTGCCGTCGGGTTGAACCGTCAGTCCTCTAGCCGCCGCTTCAGCCAAGACCGCCCGGAGGGACATTCCCCGAAAGTTGGGAACCGCGGATTGCGCCGGACCAAGCGCCGCGGGCTTGGCAGCCGCCTGTGCGGGCGCTGCCGCCGCGGGACGATCGCCGTCTTCGGGATCTTCCAGGATGTTGGGCTGCTTCGAGCCCAGGTCGGCGATGGCCAGATCGTCGATCGCTTCGTTTTTCGCAATCAGGGTTGGGGTTGCCGGCTGCCGATCGGGCAGATCCTTGGGAACATCCAGGATGCGCAGCGCTTCGGTCGCGACGGCGCGGAACACCGGGGCCGCCGCCGCGCCACCAAAGCCGGCCTGCCCGTGCGTGCCGTTGAGCGTCACCACCACCACCACCGCCGGGTTCGTCAGCGGCGCGAAGCCCATGAACGATCCGTTGTAAGCGTGCGTATAGTGGTGCGCGGCGAAATCGTAGATCTGCGCGGAGCCGGTCTTGCCGCCCGCCGTGTAGCCCTCCAGCCTGGCGCCTCGCCCCGTGCCTACAAGCACCACGCCTTCCATCATCTGCCGCATCTTGATGGCGGTTTCCGGCTGGATGACGCGCACCGGGGGCGCGGGCGAAGTGGCCTGGCCCGCGGTCTTCAGCACCAGCCGCGGCCTCACCAGCAGCCCGCCGTTTGCCACCACTGACGCGGCCTGCGCCAGTTGCACCGTGGTGACGCTGATTTCCTGCCCCATGGAAATCGAAGCCAGCGATGTGGCGCCCCACAGCGGCAGCCGGCGCAGACGGCCCCGGTCTTCTCCGGGCAGCGTGATTCCCGTCTTCTGGCCGAAGCCGAAGCGGCGCACATAGTCGTACATCTTCTCGCGCCCCACCTGCAGACCGATTTCAATGGCTCCAATGTTGCTCGAATGCGCCAGCACCTCCCACATATGGACGATGCCCATGCCGCCGTGCGAATCGTGAATCGTTCTCGTGAACAGCGTGAGCACGCCGCCGTGGCAGTTGATCAGGCTCTCCGGCCCCAAGGACGTGGTTTCAAGCGCGGCGGAAAGCGTGATCACCTTGAATACCGAGCCAGGCTCGAAAGAAACGCCGGTAGCGTGGTTCTCGCGGCCGGCATCGTTCACCGAGACGGGAGGTTCGTTGGGATCGTAGGTGGGGTAACTGGCGAGCGCCAGAACCTGCCCGTCGTAGGGATTCATCACGACCACGCTGCCGCTGAGCGCGTTGTGCGCCTCCACGGCGGCCGCAATCTCGCGTTCCGCGACGAATTGCAGCCGCTCGTCGATGGTCAGGGTGATGGTCGAGCCGGCACGCCCCTCGCTGGCCATTTGCTGGTCGATGCCGCGGTGGCGGGCGTCGGTGAGCAGCCGGGCCTGGCTTCGCTCGCCACAAAGCTCCGCATCGAGCGCTTTCTCGATGCCGGCGTTGCCGGACTCCGCGAAATCGACGCCGCCCAGGACGTGCGCCGCCAGCGTGCCCTTGGGATAGTGGCGGTGGCTCTCGGTCTCGATATGAATCCAATCCAGGTTCAGCCCTCTGAGGTTCTCGGCCTCCTGCGGCGTGATGTCGCGTTTGACCCACAGGAAGCCGCGGTGACTGTCAAAGGTCGCTTTGATACGGCTGTACAGTTCGGCCTGATCGAGGTGGAGTTGATTCGCCAGCAGGCTGGAATTGAGCTTGAGGTCCGGCAGCTTCAGCGGATCGACTGTGACGGATTGCGTGCTCAGGCTCATGGCCAGCGGGCGGCCGGTGCGGTCCAGGATGGGGCCGCGGGCAGCCGGAATCTGGATGAGGTGCTCCTGGCGGGCCCGGGCCTTTTGGACGTAGTCCTGGTGATGGACTATCTGGAGCTTGATCAGGTTGTAGAAGATGGCCGCGCCCCACACGAAGACAAGACCGGCCACCCATGTGAGACGTCGATCCACCATGCCGCGCCGCGTGACCGTGTCACGCTCCTCCTTCGCTTACTTTTTCACCATCGCGACCGCGCTATCGGACTGGTTGTCGAGATGCACAACCTGGCTCGACGAAGGGGTCACAAGGTTCTGCTTCTGCGCCAGTTTTTCCAGCCGCTCGGGGCTCAGGAGCTCGGCTTGCTGGAGTTCCAGCGCGCGGCGCTCATCGGCCAGGCGATGTGCTTCGGCGCGCAGGACTTCGATGCGGTAACCGGCCAGGGTGGCGGCCGCGCCAGGCGCCAGAACACCGGTGAGCAACGCCAGGGCCAGACATGCCGCGCCGATGGCCGACCAGCATTTGCCGCGCGATTCCGGATCGGCTTCGCGCACCAGCCGCGAATTGTCGATTTTCTTGCAATAGAAAAAGACGTCTTCGTGCGGAAGCGCGCGCAACAGGAACGGGTCCCGTTCGATTCGCGCGCTTTCCGTCCGGGTGACGGGGGCCTCCGCGCCCGCCACTATGGCTGTTCTTCGGAAAAATTGTGGCATCGTTGCCATGGCTGCGTTACCTCTCTAGTTCATCTCGACGGCGCGCAACTTGGCGCTGCGCGACGGCGCGTTTTGGGCAATTTCTTCCTCGCTCGGCTGCAGCGGATGCTTGGTCAAAATGGCCGCTCGCGCCTGGCGTCCCAGCTCCCTGAATTTCTCTTTCACTTTTCGGTCGTCGATGGACATGAATGCGATGACCACCATACGCCCGCCGCTGCGCAACAGGCCGGGGCCGGTTTCCAGCAGCCGGTCCAACTGGCCTGGTTCATCGTTGACCGCCATTCGCAACGCCATGAAAGTTTTCGTGGCGGGATGCAAACGGCCCGTCCTGGGCACGGCCCGCTCCACTACATCGGCCAGATGCAGTGTGCTCCGTATGGGCCGTGCTCGGACGATTGCTCTGGCTATCTTCCGCGCCCTCCTTTCTTCGCCTAGCTGAAAGATCAGGTCGGCGAGCGCCTTTTCGGCGTTGTAATTGACCAGATCGGCCGCGGGCATGCCCGTGGTTCGATCCATTCGCATGTCCAGCGGCCCATCCGCCAAAAATGAAAAGCCACGCTCCGGCGCGGTGAGCTGATACCGGCTCACACCCAGGTCCGCCAGCAGGCCATCGATCTTGTTTAGCCCGTTCGACTGCAACGCCGATGGCAGGTCCTCGAACGATCCATGGTGATACCGGATCCGTCCGGCCCACTCGGCCGTGTTGCTGCGCGCCATCTCCAGAGAATCCGCATCGCGATCGCTGGCGATCACCAAACCCGTGGTGAGACGCTGCGCGATGAGCGCCGTGTGCCCGCCCAACCCGGTGGTGGAGTCCAGATACACTCCGTCGGGCCGCACCGCCAGGAGTTCGAGCGCTTCGGCGGCCATGACTGGAAAGTGCATATGCCATCAGTTCAGCCCCGCGGCTTCGAGCAGCGCCACGTCGTCGCTCGAGACCTGCGCCGCCTCGCGCTTGCGTTCTTCGTAGATCTTTTCGCTGAGCACTTCGATGCGGCCGCGGTATGCCATGAGCCGCACCGGTTGGTTCTCGATCTCGAGCTCGCGCCGCAACTCGGGCGAGAAGATGACTCGGCCCTGGCTGTCCATTTCAGCTTCAGCGCCCAGGTCGTTCGCGTTGAAGGCGATGTTGCGGGCGAGCTTCACGTTGTCGCGGTACGATTCGAAAAACTTTTCGTTGGTGCGCCAAACTTCGATGGGGTATATTTGCGCTGTACGGCGATCCAAACTGGTGACAAAGAGCTTCTTTTCCTTCAGGACGGCAAAATACTGCTGGAAGGTCGCCGGCAGCTTCACGCGACCTTTATCGTCCAGCCGTCCGGGATACATACCCCGTGGCGGCTCGACCATCAGCAGTTGTTGACCCAGGATCTCCACAATTAATCCCGTTTATATCCACTATTGGCCACTGGCCACAACTAATAGTGCCACGACACTTAGTGTTTTGCAAGAGGGAAATTGCAGGATCTTACTGACAGGGACGGAGTTACATCGATACCACCCGATCTACACTGATCGGGAAACATACCTATATATAGATTTGAGGGCGAAGGAAAAACGAAGAAGCCAGGGGGCTGGCGGACCAGCCCCCGAAGAAAGGAAACTTACTACTGGATGGGTATCGTGCAGATCACGCTATTAATCGCGTTGATAGATCCAGCAGGGACGACGCCAACCGAGAAGCCGATATTGTTACCCTGAGGGGCATTCGCCGGGACGATGAACGCCACTTCGAAGACGCCGATCATGTTGGCGCCAATGCGTGCACTGGTGACTGTGGCGCCGCCGGATCCGCTGATCCCGACAATGACCGTACCGGTAGCCAAAGCATCGGCGCCGATCAGGTCGGCGCCGGGGTTATCCACCTGGCCGGTTCCCACGCTGGGAACGGTTGGCCCGAGGCCCGTGACGTAGACGCGCACGATTTCAGTGCGTCGCGCCGGGTTGCTTAAAGAAACGAAGCTCCCGTCGGCACGCAGCGCCACCGCGCGCAGCGCGCCGTCGGAGTAGGGGACCTGGAAGATTCCCGGCGCCGCAGCCAAAACCTGCACGTTGACCGCGGCGGAACCGGCCCCGACGTTGACCGTGACCGGAACGCTGGCGGCGGGCGTAACTTCGCACGGCACCTGCACCATCAGTTGCGGCTGCCCGTTGACCAAAGTGGCGCTGAAAATGGGCGCGTAATAGATATTGTTGCTGGTGAATGCGACCGAGATTCCGTTCGCCGAGGTCGGCAGCGGTCCGAAAACCGGGGGTGGGAAAAGACCGGCGGCTCCGTTAGGATCGAGGCCCGCGGCCGTAATGGTGGCGATGCCGCACGGCGAGATGAAGCCCGACTGGCCGCTGGCGGCGTTGGCGAAACTGGCGGCGGTGAGGGTCGGACCTGGGGGATTGACGGTGAGGCTGAAGGTGACGGAGTAGCCCCCCGGGATGGAGGCTGTCACGGTGGCCCCGCCGGTAACCGAACCGGCCGTCACGGTCACCCCGGTCTGCCCCGCGCTGTTGGTGACGCCGGAATTGGAAGAGAGCGTCACGGGTCCGGAGGACGAGAATTGCACCGTGTAATTGGGCACCGGGCCGGCGCTGCTATTCACCTGCACGATCAAGGCCGCCGGGAAGTTGGTGTTGATGACGGCGTTCTGCGGGTTGCCGGAAACTATTGAGATGCCGTTGGGCGTGGGGCCGGTGGGCGTCACCGTCAGAGTGAAGGTCTGGGAGAATCCAGCCACGCTGGCTGTCACCGTAACCGTACCGGTAGCGTTACCGGCGGTGACCGTGACCTGCGCTTGCCCGCTATTGTTGGTGACGGCGGTGCTCGCAGACAGGATGCCGGGTCCGGAAACCGAGAATTGCACCGGGTAATTTGTGAGGGGGAAACTGTTGCCGTTGACCTGGACGATCAATGGCGCGGCGAAGGCTGTGCCGGCAACCGCGCTCTGCCCGTCGCCGGAGATCTTCAGGAGTTTCGCAATGGGCACGACAGCGGTTTCAGTGAAGGTGGCGTTGATGGCGGAGTTGCCGACAAGCGACACGGTGATGTTGACGTTGCCGGCCGCCAGGCCGGAGAAGCTGGCCAGCGTGGAAACTTCGCCGTTGTTGTCCGTGGTGGTGGTAGTGTTCGTCAGTGCCAGCGCTCCGGCCGGGTTGGGGGACCAGTTTACGTTGACGTTCTGGACGGCGTAGCCGTTCGAATCCACGACCTGTGCAATCAGCTTACCTAACGATTGCGCGGGGCCCAAAGCCTGGTTGTTGCCCTGTACGAGCTTGATGGCCGCCGGGGCGCCGGGGACGGCGGCGAAGTTGTAAGGGCCGTATTCCTGCAGGTAGAGCGGGCCCCCGGCGGTGCCATTTACGGTGCTGGTGGCCACGCCGCCGACTATGACATAGAACTGGCCGGCGCCGCTGCCGCCGAGCACGGGAGTGCAAGTGGCGTTACCGTCGGGACCGGAGAGAACCGCACCGGGGTTGCCGAACGAGCTGGACGAGCTGGATGGAGCGCACGTAATGGTGGCCAATGTTGTCTGGCCAGGTGCGAGGAGGAGTTGGACGGTAACATTCGGGACGCCGTCTGCGGCCAATCCTTCGCCGCCAACGAACACCTGGATATTCGGAAGCGTCGAGCCAGAATTCCCGGCAGGCACTGTTGAACCGAGCAACTGGCCGTTCATGGTCGGTGCGTTAGCAGTCACCATCGAGTTGCCGTTCCGGTCGATCAGGGCATATGTCTCGTAGAAGGTCGCCGAGGGGTTGCCGCTATTGGCGACGATGGTGGATAGCAGATAAGGCAGCGTGAGGGTGCCGTAGAGGAGCGTCCCGGTCTGGTACAGCGGCGTTGTGCTCATGCCGTTCGGGTCGGTGGTGGTGGTGGTGGTGGCGCCGCTGGTGTTGTTGGTTGGACCAACGGTGGCCTGGCCGGTTTTGACGGTCCACGTGATGGTGGCGTTGGCCACGCCATTGCCATTGGCATCGAGCGCCTGGACCGTAATGGGTTGGAAGAACTGCAATGTGGAGTTATAGGCCGGGCTCACCGCCTGGCCGTCGCCCGATATGATCTTGAGGCTCGCAACCGTTTGCGCCGCTGCCACGCGAGCACCCAATAGGGCTACGAGCATCGCGGCGATTACAATCATCCTGGATCGTGGCAAAACTTCCTCCTGGTTCCGGGGGAACACTCATGGAATTGGGATGGACGCGGAGAGAATTGCATTATAACACCATTCGCGCCGCGCCGGCCCGCGCGAAAGTGCAAAAAAAAAGAGGGGAGCCGAAGCTCCCCTCCAGGAAAAACATCGGAGTTGATTCTAGTGAACGAGTTGCTCGATGCTCACGCCACGGCCATTGCCCAAAGCAACGTTGGGAACCAGTTCGAGAGCAAGGTAGCTGGAGAACAACCCGCGCAGGCCAAGGTCGGTCACCGCTGCGTATCCATGAGCGTACTGGAAGTTGCAGACGGCGATTACGTAACCCTGGAAGCCCGGGAAGACTTGCGAAGCCAGGACGGTCTGAACCGTACCAGGAGAAACCACCGGGAAGCAGTTCGTGCCCTGGACCGGATTCGAGATCAGGTCGCAACCTTTGAGAACCGCGGGAGCGGCAGACTGCGCGCCGGAACTCGACAGGGTCCAGCCATACGGATACAGCGTGCAGGAGCCGGTCTCAGCCAGCGTGCCGGCTGGGTTGGCCTTAGTGGGGAGCGGCGTCGTCGGAATACCCAGGGCACCGAACGGATCCATGGAGGTATTCGCAACGGCAAGACCGGTGTCAAAGCCCTGCCCGAGGCCACCCGACGGATTTGCGGTGACGAACGGGTACAGCAGCGTGGTCTGGCACAGCCCGATACTGATCCACTGGTAGGTGGTCGGGTTGAGTACCGTGAAGCGCGGAATGATGTTCGTTCCGGCCGACGTACCAGCGCTCGCGGCGAACGCGCCCTGGCTCGGCTCGGGAGCGAAGCTCAAGGCCACATTGTTGGTCGTCGGACTGATGGTGGTGATCTGCGGCAAGCCATACGGGTTCGCGGTAGTGATGGCGCCCGGATTAGCCGTGTAGCTGATATACACTTCGAATGCAAGCGTATCGATCGTGGACGGCTCGGAGTTGGTGACTTCCCAAACCGCGGTGGCAACGCCGCTCGAATTGGGCGCGAGCGGAACCGCCGGAAGGGCGTGGCCGCCGGTAGCGACAACCGTCGAAGCAATTGGCGTGAAGGCGGTGCCATCGGATGTGGACTCGCCAGTTCCCGTCGCCACCAGGAGTGCGGTCGACTGGAGATAGGTGGCCGTACCGGCAGTCGCCAGGACGCCGGTAGTGTTGATGGTCGACACATACAGCGTAATGCCGGCCGGGATGTTGGTGAAGACGGCCTTCAAACGCGTACCGAAGTCCGCCAGGCCCGCGGTGTAGACCGTAGATCCGCCGGAGACGTCGGTGCTGATGATGAGCCCGGATTCGGAGTTCGAAGCGAAACCGCCATACAATCCGCCGGGGATGTTCTGGAACCACGGTGAAGCGGTATTGGTTTGCTCGGCGCCATACTGAACGTTGTTCAATGGCACGACACGCGTCTTAAACGCAGTGGGGAAGCCCTCCTTAAATGTCAGAGTGTCCGAAAGGGCGGTAGTCTGGGAGTTGCACTGGTAGAAGGAGGTTACCGTGCCGTTGCTGGTAATCAGGCCAGGGCTGATCACGACGCCGACCGGGAAACTGCTCCCGGTCCCGCCCGCACCCAGCGGAAGGACCGTCGACGGGCTGGTCGAAATCGTTGCGTTAACCGGCGCCTGATTGGCGAGCCCGACGGCCGGGAAACGAAGGTTGGTGATGCGGAAAACGCGGGAAAGGCCCGTGGTGACCGGCGGAAGCACCGGAACGCCATAGAACGTGACCGTGTTGGCGCCAACCTGGTTCAGGTAGCCCTGATACACGTTCTGGGCAGCCGTGGAGCCGCCCACAGCGGTAACGGCCACTGCAATCCCCGACGCGTCGACGCCGACGAATGCCTGGCAGCCGGCATTGGATGTGCACAGAGACTGCGGAGCCTTCGGGCCGTACTGGCCGGTAACGCTGGTGGCCAGCCCGGAACCCGGCTCGTCGATCAGCAGAGCCACTTCGGAAACATTGGTGGTGCTCGAGAACAACCGGCTGGTGATGGGACTGTTGGGCGCCATGTACACCGTGATGTCGGTGATGGGAATGGTTGCGCCCGTGGCGTACGCCGGACCGCCCGTGCAACTGATCAGAATATCCCCCGTGAGTTCCGTGAAACCTTCGGCGCGGAGCTGCGGGATTGATGCAGCGTTAGCGCTGCAAAAGAGTGATCCCGCCGTAGTAGTGCCAGCGAGACCGACCTGCGCGCTTGCCAGGCCTGCCATCAGGGCCAGCACTGCCAGCGCAATAAACCATCTGCGAAAATCTGCCATTTCCTTCTCCTTGTAAAGTGCGAAAATTGAACCGGCTGAAATTCTCTTTCAACCTGAGCCTCAAACTTCAACTCAAAACCTTTAATTCACCCCGGGATTTCTCCGTGTCGGGCGGAGAGTTTCCAGCGGCCACCAAGCCGGACGCCGGATTTTACTGCCGAAGCCTTTTCCCCATGGCACATGGCTTTTGTTTTGTCTCTTCTGTGCCACAGCTTACAAACGCAAAATTGCACACTACAACCGGACGCGGTAAAACCTATTCATAACTGATTGCTAAGCCCCGTGTCAAGGGACTCGACGGTACATCCACCAGCCAGAAACTTCATTCTACACTAGTCTTGCCCGATTTAAGCACGCACTACCACCCCGCGTCAAGAGTTTCACACTGAATCGTCTCATATTTTTCGTTGCCGCAACCCCAATAAAACAGCATTGCCGAGCTATCCCACCCCTTTGAGGGTGAGGGAAATGCCTGAGCCGGGACACCCCGGCGAACGCACCGGCCGCTCCGAACCATTCAACACAGCAGTTACAGTGCCATTTGTCCCGGAATACCGCCCTTCACGGAAACGGCCCCAAACCGGTGGCCCATATCGTCAGCGCCCGCCGATGCGCGGGGCGAGCGTGCCCGCAACGCCGTGGCCGGAGGAATCGACTGCGTCCAAAAGATCCAGTGGCGTGCCACGAGAACCCGCCGCGACAGAGCCGGGCCCGGAGGGCGCCCCGTGAGGGAGCGGTTTCCCGCATTCGCCGAGCCACCCGGTTAGGGCGCTATTCCGATTGCAGACTGGTCTTCCATACCAGGTAAAACGTGGCCGCCAGATACCCCAGCCAGAGCACCAGCAGCACGGGTCCGCCAACGGATTTGAAAGCGGTCAGGCGGGCCAGCGCGCCGGCGGGGCCCACGCTCCGGAAGCCGGCCAGATGCAGCGCGGCCACCGCGCCACCGGCTTTGTGCCGGATCATCCCGGTGTAGTACGGGATCGCCACGAAATGCATACTGTAGAGGTCGAGCAGCGCAAACAGAACAGCGCCCGACAACAGCGCGGCCTTGGCCGGCAGGATGCGGCGCAGGCCCGCCACCGACAGCACCACCTCCGCCGCCACCACCGCGTCCAGATACCAGCCCATCGAGCCCGCCAGCCCCTTGCTCATGTAAAGCAGCACGACGTTGTAGCATTGCCCCGCCCAGAAAGCCAGGTAAAGCACGCCTAGCGCGCCCAGCGCCCCGGTCTGTCGCGTGCGCGCCTTCCACAGCAAACCCACCGCCGCCAGCGGGATGACCAGATAAAACACGTGGTACATCCAACTGCGCACGGTGAGCGAACTCCAGCCGCCGAAGTAGAGGTGCGAAAAAAGAATCGCATCGATGGCTTTGGCCCAGTTGAGGGAAACGGCCTGCCTGATCATCGCTGCCGGACCGGCATGGCCGATCGTGATGGACTCGCTCAATCCCGACAGGGTCCCCGTGAGTCGCAGGTTGCGCAAGTACCACCAGCCGGCCATCGCAGCGCCGATGGCCGCCGCCAGCAGACCATGCAGCACCGTCACCGCGCGGCCGCCTTCCCGATTGCGAGCCGCGACTTGTCGCTCGACCGTAAGGGAGCGGTTGCTCCCGCGGGCGCGGCGCAATTCCCATAGCCACAACAGAGCGAATGCCGGCAGCGCGGTGAGGAAATAGGCCTTCGTCAGCAGGCCCAGGCCAAGCGTACAGCCCAGCCCGACGGACGGCCACAGATCCCAGCCATGCGCCACCATCCGGACAGCCAGCCACGCGAGCAGTGAGAACAGGACGATGGAAAGGCCGTCGTTGCCGACGCGCGCCACGTCGAGCGCCACCCCGGGCATCAGCGCGACAATCGCGGCGCAGCCCAGCGCCAGGGGTTCGCCGAGCACCAGGCGGCCCACGGCGAAAACCAGGGGAATCGCCAGGGAGGCCAGCAGCACGGAAAGCCATCGCAGCGTCATTACCTGCACGGCCAGACTGCTCGCGCCGAGCAGGCGCTCGACCGGCGCCATCATCCAATAGTAGAGAGGCGGCTGCAGGGCTTCGTAAGTGCGGAACGGTCCGTCGCCTGCCTCGCGGCTCCAGGCCCGCGGTATCGTGCGGAAGGCCGCTTCGCGGCGCGCGCGCATTTCCGCCGGGAGGCTCCAGTAGGAGTCCTGGGTGAGCCAGGGCGGCGGGAGGTAGCGCATTTCCCAAGGCACGGGGGCCAGTTGGAGCGAAGCTTCGACGTCGCGCGGAACCGGCGCGTCGCGGCCGACCAGGGCCTCATGGCTCACGGCCATGTGGCGGACTACCGAGAAGTGGGCCCATTCGTCGTAGCCCTCCCACAGCGGGAGCATGGAGGAATAGAAGGCCAGGCGCACCACAAAGCAGGCCCAGATCCCGACCACCCGCCAGTCGACGCGCATTGCTAGCCATCATAACTCGCGGCAATTCTCAAAGCCTGGTAGCGCCGGCGGTCTCGCCGCCGGTGTCTTTCGCCAATGAAAAAACCCGCGCCGCTCGGAGGATACGGCGCGGGGCGTGCTCCCCGTTACAAACTTATAGGTCAGCCCGCCAGGGCGTCGGCCATGTGAGGCTGGTAAATACAGCGCGGGTCGGAGGCCAGGTAGTCGCCCGTCAGAGCGTAGGCCCGGGAGCGCGATCCGCCGCACACCTTTTGATATTCGCAGATTCCGCACTTGCCTTCACGCTGGCTGGTATCGCGCAGCGTCTTGAACAAGGGGGAATTCCGGTACACGTCGGTGAGCGAGTCATGAAGCACATTGCCGCCGCTGATGGGCAGGAATCCGCTCGGGAAAATCTCGCCCTGGTGCGAAACGAACACAAAGCCCTTGCCGTCGCTCACGCCCGCGGTGCGGAACGCCACGCCTTTGGCGGCCTCGCTTTCGGTGACGCCGTGCTCGGCTTTGATGCGCTGCGCCACGTAGCGCCGGTAGTGCATCGCTTCGGTGGTCTTGATGCCGAACGCCGCGGTTTTCGAGAGCTCGTACATGAACTCGAAGACCTGCTCGTACTCGGGCGCCAGCAGGTCGTCGCCCTCCAGCGCGCGGCCGGTCACGATGAGGAAAAAAAGGCTCCACATCTTGGTGCGCACTTCTTTGGCGATGTCCGCCATTTCGGAAAGGCGGGCCATGTTGCGCCGCGTGATGGTAGTCTGCAACTGCGTATCGAGGCCGATATCGCGCGCGTGGCGCAGCGCGAACATGGCCGTCTCAAAGGTCCCCGGAATGCCGCGGAAATCGTCGTGCGAAGCCGCGTCCGGCCCGTCCAGGCTGATGGCCATGCGCGTGACGCCGGCTTCCTTGAAACCTTCGATGGCCTTGGCCGTGAGCAGCGGCGTGGCGCTCGGCGTCACGTTGGTGCGCAGGCCGATCTTGACGGCGTAGCGGATCAATTCGAACAGGTCCGGCCGCTTCAGCGGATCGCCGCCTGTAAACACCATCAGGGGTTCGCCGAAGGAACGGATCTCATCCAGCAGGCGAAATCCCTGCTCGGTGGTCAATTCGCGCGGATTCCGCTCGGATTGCGCCGACGCCCGGCAATGCACGCACGCCAGGTCGCAGGCTTGAGTCGCTTCCCAGATCACCAGCATGGGGGCTTGATCGAAATTCATGTGCAATCTCCGACTAGATGACACTCACTTGCATTTGAGCGACCACGGCGCCAGATATTGAAAATAGAGGGAAAACGCCACATTGGGACCCAGACAGCCAGTGCGATTGGGGCAAACCGCCAGGGTCGCGAAATTCTCTGCCCGCCTGCTCATCCTTCCTCATTCTAACGCACGGCCCAGCCGCACACGCGCCGTCGGCCAACGCCGTCCTCTAGCTCCCGCCATCTGTCCACCCGTTACAATAGGTCTTCACGTGAATCACAAGCCCCTCTTCATCACTTTCGAAGGCATGGACGGCTCCGGCAAAACCACCCAGATGCACCGCCTGGCCGCCCGGCTCCGCTCGATGGGCCGCACCGTGCTCGAAACCGCAGAGCCGGGCGGGCCGCCCATCGCCATGAAAATCCGGCGCATCCTGCTGGATGCCGCCAACCAGGAACTCAGCCCGGTCACCGAAATCCTGCTCTACTTCGCTTCCCGCGCGCAGAACGTGGATGAGTGGATCGCGCCCGCCCTGGCACGCGGCGAAATCGTGCTCTCCGACCGCTTCACCGATTCCTCGCTGGTTTACCAGGGCGGCGGGCGCAACCTCGGCCCCGACGCCGTAGCCGCGCTCGAACGCATCGCCTGCCGCGGCCTCAAGCCCGATCTCACTCTGCTCGTCGACGTCGATGCCGAGTCCAGCCTGGCCCGCGCCCGCGCCCGCAACGCCGCCGCCCCGCACTGCGAAACCCGCCTGGATGACGAATCCATCGAATTCCACCGCGCCGTCTGGGATGCCTACCACGCCCTGGCCGCCGCCGAGCCGGAACGCGTCAAGATCGTCGACGGCCGCACCGATATCGACACCATCGAACGCGCGGTCTGGCGGATTGTGAGCGGCCATGTCTGATCAAACCAGGTTTGAGAATTTCTGGGGCAATGCGCATGTCACTCTGGCGCTGGAGCAGATGATCGCGCACCGCCGCCTGGCGCAGACGCTGCTCTTCTCCGGGCCCGAAGGCGTCGGCAAGGCCACGCTGGCGCGCCGCCTGGGCTCGCGGTTCCTGCGCCATCCGGAGCAGATCGAACAGGACGATCTCAGCCTTCCCCACAACCTCGAAATCGTCGCCGGGCGCGAGAAATGGCCGGCCGACAAGCGCAACGAAGACCCGCTGCTGTTCTCGACCCAGCCCGATTTCGTCACCTTCGCGCCGGATGGCCCGCTGCGCCAGATCTCCATCCAGCAGACCCGCCTGCTCAAGGAGCGCGCGCAATTCCTGCCGCACCACGGCAGCCGCCGCGTCTTCGTCATCGACCACGTGGACCGCGCCAACGACCAGGCGGCCAACTCCCTGCTGAAGACTCTCGAAGAGCCGCCGCCGCACCTCATCCTCATCATGACGGCGGAAAACGCCTACGACCTGCTGCCCACCATCCGCTCCCGCGCCGTGCCCTTCCAGTTCGCGCCGCTCTCGCGCCAGGAGATGGCGGCCTTCGTGGGCGCGCGGGCGCTCGACCAGCCGGAGCGCCGCATCGCGCTCGCCGCCGGCAGTCCCGGCCTGGCCATTTCGCTCGACCTCGAAGACTACGACAAGCGGCGCGCCGCCATGCTGGTGCTGCTGAAAGTGGCCGCCGGCGCCGCGCCCTTCAGCGCCTGGGTGCCGGTCTCCGAAGCCATCGGCCGCACCAAGAGCGAAAAGCTCGAACTCCACCTCAAAGTGCTCTACGAGCTGCTGCGCGATCTGCTGCTGCTCGGCCAGGGCTCCGGTGAGATCCGTAACTTCGACATTCGCGGCGATCTGGATGCTCTCGCCGGCCAGATCGCCTTCGCGTGGATTCGCAAGGCCGTCGCGCAGGTGGACGAGATCGTCCGCTTGATGCGCCGCAACATTCAGAAGTCGATCGCGCTCGACGCGTTGATCGCGCACCTGCGCGCCGCGTAGCGTTCCATGGCTGAACCACCGCGCACTCGATTCACCGCGCCCGTGGGCACGCGTCCCGCGCCCGACCGCCGCCGGGAAATTCGCCGCCTGCTGGCGCCCGCGCTTCTGATGGGGCTGATGGGCGTAGTCGCGCTGGTGTACACGCACCCGTGGACCGCGCGGCCCGCGATGCGGGTAGCCGTCGCGCGTTTTGATAACGAAACCGGCAACAGGGATTACGACCGCTTCGCCGATGCGCTCACCCGTTCGGTAACGGCGGAACTGTCGGCGGCCGGCGCCGGCCGGTACCGCGTCGTCGGGAACGCGGCCATCCTGCGGGCGCCGCGAGACCGTCGCGACTTGGCGGCCATCGGCTCGTCCCTGGGCGTCAGCTACGTGGTGCTCGGCCAGGTGCAGCGAAGCCCGCTGGGCATTCGGGTATTGGCCAACTTGATCCGTCTGCCGGACCAGACTTACATTCGCGTAGCGAGCCTCGAACGCAAGGTGAGCGACACCAAGAAAATGCAAGCCGAGATCGCGCTCAGCATCGCCGACCAGTTCGCGCCACGCCTGAACCTGCTCGTAAACGCGCCCAAGTGACTGCGAAGCTGTGAAGAATCGGGGTTGACAGCGTCTGTCCCACCTTGGCGCGCAGGGGCTTGGGCTTTTGTGGGGCAGGCGCTTTCGCCTGGCGCTTTCGCCTGCCAACTGGCTTCATCGCGGCTTCCTTAGCGCGCGGACGCAATACTAGCGGCCCGGAAGTGATATCATGCCAGAATCCTTCACCATGGGCCCGCCGTCTTCCATCGCCCACTACCGCATCACGTCCAAGCTCGGTGAGGGTGGCATGGGCGCCGTCTACCGCGCTACCGACACCAAGCTCAATCGCGACGTCGCCATCAAAGTCCTGCCCGAGGCCTTTGCCGCCGACGCCGGCCGCATGGCCCGCTTCGAGCGCGAAGCGCAGGTGCTGGCGTCGCTCAACCACCCCAACATCGCCACCATCTACGGCGTCGAGCAGGGCGCGCTCATCATGGAACTGGTGGAGGGCGCGGACCTCGCCGGTCCCGTCCCCATCGAGACGGCCATCCAGTATGCCCGGCAGATCGCCGCCGGTCTGGAAGCGGCGCACGAGAAGGGCATCATTCACCGCGATCTCAAGCCCGCCAACATCAAAGTCACGCCCGAGGGCGTGGTGAAGCTGCTGGATTTCGGACTGGCGCGCGCGACCGAAGACTCGCCCGTGCAATCCGCCGCCAGCCCTACCATGTCGCCAACGCTTTCCCTGGCCATGACGCAGGCGGGCATGATCCTGGGCACGGCCGCCTACATGGCGCCCGAGCAGGCGCGCGGCAAGCCCGTCGACAAGCGCGCCGATATCTGGGCCTTCGGCGTGGTGCTCTTCGAATTGCTCACCGGCGGCATGCTCTACGGCGGTGAGACGGTCAGCGACTCCATGGCCGCTGTCATCACGCGCGAGCCGGATTGGACGGCGCTGCCCACCGGCACGCCGCCCCACATCCGCCGCCTGCTGGCGCGCTGTCTGCGCAAAGATCCGAAACAGCGGCTGCGCGACATCGGCGAAGCGCGCATCCTGCTGGATGAACCCGGTGAGGCGGCCGCCGCGCCGGCGATACAAGCCGCTACCACCCGGCGCTCCTGGCTGCCGTGGGCACTGGCGGGCTTCTGCACCGTGCTGGCGCTGATTGTGGGCGGCCTGCTGTGGCGTGCCACCCGCCCAGTGGAAAAGCCCCTGCTGCGCTTCAGCGCCGATCTCGGCCCGGAGGCCGTGGCCGGCAATCGCATCACCACCGCCATCTCGCCCGACGGCACGCGCCTGGCCTACCCGGTGCGGGCCTCCGGCGGAACTGTCAACATGCTGGCCACGCGGCTCATGGATCAGTCCAAACCGGTGATCCTCTCGGGCACGGAAAATGCGCAAGACCCGTTCTTCTCCCCCGATGGCCAATGGATCGGCTTTTTCGCCGACGGGCATTTGCGAAAGGTCTCCATCCAGGGCGGCGCACCCACCACGCTGTGCGATGCCGCGGCAATGCGCGGCGCGGACTGGGGCGAAGACGGCAATATCGTGTTCGGGGTCGCCGGGGGCGACCCCCTGGCGCGCGTTCCCTCCACCGGAGGAACGCCACAGAGCCTCGGCAAACCAACCGAAAAGGGGACCTCGCAACGCTGGCCGCAGATCCTGCCGGGCGGCCAGGCCATCCTTTTCACTGGGGGCGCCGTAGGCTCGTTCGACGACGCCAGTATTGAAGTTCTGATTCTCAAGACCGGAGAAACCAAGAGCGTGCAGCGCGGCGGCTACTTCGGGCGATATCTGCCCAGCGGCCACCTGTTCTACATTCATCAGGGCACTCTGTTCGCCGTGCCGTTCGACCTCGACCGCTACCAAACCCGCGGAATGCCCGCCCCCATCCTGGAGGATGTCGCCGGCAACGTTACGAACGGGGGCGGCCAAATGGACTTTTCACGCACCGGCACGCTGGTCTACCTGAGCGGTAAATCGGGAGCTACCACCTTTAATCTTTCCTGGCTGGACGCCATGGGGAAAAAGGAGCCATTGCTGACGGATCCGTTGATCCTTGGTCCGCGCTTCTCTCCGGACGGAAAGCGGCTGGTGTACTTCACCACCGCCGACATCTCGGTTTACGATCTGGCGCGCGGCAGCACCACGCGCCTCCCGGTCCAGAATGGGGACGGGTACCCGCTATGGACGCCCGACGGCAAACATATCGTCTACGAGTCCACCACGGGTCTCTTTTGGGTCCGTTCGGATGGATCGGGCCCGCCGCAACAGATCTACGAGTTTAAAACCGGCAGCCCGGTCGCTTGGTCCTTTACCCCCGACGGACGCCGCCTGGCATTCCACCAGGCGGGGCAAGGCACCGGCCGCGACATCTGGACCCTCCCGCTCGATACCACCGACCCGGACCATCCCAAGGCCGGAGCCCCCGAGTTATTCCTGGCCACCACAGGCAACGATGTGGAACCAGCCTTTTCGCCGGATGGACGCTGGCTGGCCTATTCGTCCGGCACGTCGGGCGCCTATCACGTCTTCGTGCGGCCGTTTCCCGAAGGCGCCAGCGGCGGAGGACAGGCGCAGATTTCCACCGCTCCCGGCAGATTCCCCTTGTGGTCGCGCACGGCCAAGGAACTTTTCTACCTGACCGCGGATGGTCACATCATGGTGGTCCCTTACACCATCAATGGACGAAGCTTTGAGCCGGGCAAGCCGCGCCAATGGGTTGGCAACCAGATCACCCTCACGGGCAATTCCGCACCCTACGACCTGGCGCCCGACGGCAAACGCTTCGCCGCGTTTCTGGCGCCGGAAGCCTCCGCCGGCGGGGAGAAGGCCGATCTCCATATGATCTTCCTGCTGAATTTCTTCGACGAGCTGAAGCGCAGGCTCCCGCCGGGAAGCAAATGAGCCGGCTATCACGCCAGTGGGGCGGACCCCGTGGTACGCGCGGGACGCCTTCGTCCCGCCGTTTTCTCTCGCGCCGTTCTCCGCGTCTCCGCGTCTCGGCGGTGAGATTCGCAGTCGCTTTCCTACCCCACGATCGCGCTCAGCGTCTCCCAGAATTCCGGGAACGACACCGACGCCGCCTCCGCTCCCTCGATCACCGACTCCCCATCGCCATGCAGCGCCGCCACCGCAAACGCCATCGCGATGCGGTGGTCGCCGCAGGAATCGAATTCCGCCGCGCGAAACTTCTGGCGGCCGGGAATCACCATGCCGTCCGGCAGTTCCTCCGCCTCCACGCCCATGCGCCGCAAGTTGTCGATCACCGTGCGGATGCGGTCGGTCTCCTTGACCCGCAGCTCGGAAGCGTCCCGCACCGTGAGGCCTTCTTCGGTCGCCGCGCCCAGCACCGCCAGCACCGGGATCTCATCGATCAGCGCCGCCGTGAGCGCTCCCTCGATCGCGCCACCGAGCAGTGCGGAGTGCTCCACCACCAGGTCGCCCACCAGTTCGCCGTGGCTGCTTTCCAGGTTGGGAACGCGAATGCGCGCGCCCATCCCCACCAGGAAGTCGAGCAGCGCCGACCGCGTGGGGTTCAATCCGACGCCGCTGATCGCCAGCTTCGAGCCCGGCACCAGCAGTGCCGCGACAAGGAAGAACGCGGCCGACGAAAGATCGCTCGGCACTACCAGTTCGCGCCCCGTCAGTTTCGGACGGCCCACCAGCGTGATCTTCTGCCGCGCCACCGTCACTTCCGCGCCGAATTCGCGCAGCGCCAATTCCGTATGGTCGCGCGAGCGCACCGGCTCCGTGACCGACGTTTCACCTTCCGCGAACAGCCCCGCGAACAGCACGCACGTCTTCACCTGCGCGCTCGCCACCGGCAGCGTGTAATCGATGGGCCGCAATTCCCCGCCCTGAATGTCGAGCGGCGGAAACTTGCCGTCGCGAGCCGCGATCCGCGCGCCCATCCGCTCGAGCGGCGCCAGAATGCGCTGCATGGGCCGGCGCGAAAGCGATTCGTCGCCAAAGATGCGCGTCGAGAATGGCTGCGCCGCCAGCATGCCGGAGAGCATGCGAATGGTCGAGCCGGAGTTGCCCGCATCCAGATCCCCCGCCGGCTTCCGCAAACCACCCAGGCCACGGCCATGAATCACGAACTCCGTCCCCCGGCCTTCCACCTCGATGCCCAGCGCCCGCACGCATCCTAGCGTGGAATGGCAATCCGCGCCAGTCGAATAGTTCCGAATGCGGGTTGCGCCTTGCGCGATCGAAGCGATCATGGCGTAGCGGTGCGAAATGGATTTGTCGCCGGGCAGTGAAATCTCGCCGGCAATCGACGAAGCGGGGGAGATGCGCTTTTGCATGCGGTGAATCTTCATTCTATCCACCAACCCGCAGGCAAATACAAAAACCTGTTGACAGCCGGGCCGATCTTCTCGAATATAGAGAAATTGTGGCCAAATCCGATCTTGAGAAGCTGCAAGGTGCGTGGCAGATGATCGCGTTTGAAATGGACGGGCGGAAAATCCCGCCCGGCAGCGCCCGGATCGTGATTGAGGGAAACAACTTCACCAGTCTCTCCATGGGCGCGCAATATGAAGGAACCATGGTTGTGGACGCCACCGCGACGCCCAAGACCTTCGACGTGAAGTTTCACAAGGGCCCCCACCAGGGAGAAACTTCCCTCGGCATTTACGAACTGGATGGAGACACCTGGAGAATCTGTATCGGCCTCGCGGGCGTCAAGCGTCCCACCAGGTTCGCCGCGGAGCCGGGAACCGGCCATGCCCTGGAGACGCTGACGCGAGCCGCGGCCGGCGCCGCCCCACCGGCTGCCAAGGACCAGGCGGAACCGGCCGGAGAACCGGTAGCGGAACTGGAGGGTGAGTGGTTCATGCTCTCTTGCTTTCAGGACGGCAAGCCGATGGATGCCAAGATTTGCGCCAGCGCCAGGCGCGTCTTTCATGGCCATCAAACCACCATGTTCGTCTTCGATCGGGTCTACATGAAGAGCCGGTTCACGGTGAATCGCGTCGCCACTCCCAGCACCATCGACTACCTGGACACCAGCCAGTTGGGCATCTACGAAGTGGATGGCGCCAGGCTGCGGACCTCGCTCGCCGCCGCCGCCCGTCAGCCCCGGCCCGGAGATTTCACGGCAACTCCCGGCGACGGACGGACGGTGTCGGAATGGAGCCGCATTCTGACTCCTGACTCCTGACTCCCATGTCCCGAAGGGACATCAAGGGCGCAGCCCTTGCCTTCAATATCCGCGTCGCTTGTCAACCACATTGAGTAAAGTCTCGCCTTTGCGGTAACGCTCGAATTGCTCCAGGAAAAATTGCATGGCGCGTTCCAGCCAATCCGGCGTGTGATCGGCACAGTGCGGCGAGAGCAACACGTTTTCTAGGGTGTAGAAGGGATGACCCTCGGGTAAGGGCTCGGTGTCGAAGACGTCGAGGGCTGCGCCGCGGATGCGATTGGCGGCCAGCGCATCCGCCAGAGCGGCCTCGTCGATGACCGGGCCGCGGCCCACGTTGATGACCACGGCGTGCGGCTGCATGGCGGCGAACTCGGCGGCGCCCATCATGCCGCGAGTCTCCGGGGTGAGGGGCGCGGAGACCACCAGGTAATCGCAGCGGGCGATCATCTCCAGGCGGGTGGCGGGGCCGTAGAAGTGGTCGATCAGGGGGTCACCGCCCGACGAGGGCGGCCCGCTGCGGCGTAAGGCGAGAACGTGCATGCCCAGGGCGCGGGCGCGGGTGGCGACGGCGCGGCCGATATCGCCATAGCCGACGATGCCAACGGTGCGGCCGGAGATTTCTTCAATGTCGCGAGTTTCCCAAACGCCGGCGGCCTGACAGCGCATGAGGCGCCGGAAATCCTGGGCGAAATAGAGCATGGCGCCCACCACGAATTCGCCCAGCGGCGGGCTGAACACGCCGGAGCCGTTGGTCAGCGGCACGCTGCTTTCGATGAGCTCCGGAAAGAGGAGGTTGTCGAGGCCGGCGGCGCGCGAATGCACCCAGCGGAGTTGCGGGCACATGGTGAAGACTTCGCGGAACAGCGGGCCGGATTCCGACCAGTTGAAGAGCACGTCGGCCTGGGCTGCGGCGCGCGCGAAGGCTTCCGCGGTCGAGCCAACGGCGATCGAGGTTTCCTCGGGAAGAGAGGCCAGTTTCTTCAGTTGGGGATCGGCCGGATTCGCCAGCACGAGGACTGTGTTATTGTCCATGTTGAGAAAGCTACCACATGTTCGATCTCTCGCTTGAAATGCTCCGCGTCGTGGAGGAAGCGGCCATCGCCTCCGCGCGCACCATGGGAATGGGTGACGCCAAGTCGGCGGACCATGCCGCGGTGGAATCCATGCGCCGCTCGATGGATACGCTGGCCATCGACGGCACCATCGTGATTGGCGAAGGAGAACGCGACGAGGCGCCCATGCTGTACATCGGCGAGAAAGTCGGCACGGGTTCGGTGGGCACGCCCATCACGGTGGATATCGCGGTGGATCCGCTGGAGGGAACCAACCTGTGCGCGACGGGCGGCGCGGGGGCCATCACCGTGCTGGCGGCCTCCGAACGGGGCGGCTTGCTGCACGCTCCGGATTGCTACATGGAGAAGGTTGTGGTGGGACCGGCGGCCAAGGGGTCGGTGGATCTGGAAGCGCCGGTGAAGCACAACCTCAAGGCCATCGCGCGGCGGCTGCAACGCGGAGTGGACGACCTGGTGGTGGTGGTGCTGGACCGGCCGCGGCACGCCCAGTTGATCGCGGATATTCGCGAAGCGGGGGCGCGCATCCGGCTGATTTCGGATGGCGATCTTTCGGCGGGAATCGGCGCGGCGGTGGCGGGGACGGGGGTACACGCGGTGATGGGATCGGGCGGCGCGCCCGAAGGCGTGCTGACGGCGGCGGCGTTGCGATGCCTCAACGGCGAGATTCAGGGGCGCCTGGTGGTGAAGGACGACGCGCAGAAAGAACGCATGCAGAGCATGGGCATCCGCGACGTCAACAAGATCTACACGACCCGCGAACTGGCTCCGGGCCACAACCTGGTATTCGCGGCGTGCGGGGTGACGGACGGCAACCTGCTGCAGGGCGTGCGCTTCACCGGAGACGGCGTGCACACGCAAGCCATTGTGATGACCTCAACGCCGGCGCGCGTGCGCTTCATCGACACCACGCGTCTGGAGAACAAACCGGACGTCAAGGTACGGTTCCGCTAGGTCGCCTAGTTGCTTCCCCGTGCATGGGTGCGCCACACTGAAAGTGGACCATGGCGGATATCTGCACCTGCGGCGCGCAACTCCCACCGGACTCTCTGTTCTGCCACAAGTGCGGAAAGCCGCAACGGGAGATTGAAACTCCGGAGATCGAACGGAACGTCTTCGCGGCGCCCCCTGCGGCGACCGATGCGGCGACCGATGCGGCTCCGCTGCCGGCGCCGGCCCCAGAGCCGCGGCCAGCGCCGATGCCGCTGAACTTCCGGAACCCCGTCGCGGTGCGGATTGCGCTGATGGCGGCGGTGGGCGCGACGCTGCTGAACTTCCTGGTGCCGATTTTGAATTGGCCGGCGGCGGGGTTCTTCGCGGTGTTCCTGTACTGCCGGAAGACGGGCACGCGGCTGGACGTGAGCGCGGGCGTCAAGATCGGCTGGATCACGGGCCTGCTGACGTACGGATTTGCGGCGATCGTCTTCGCGGCCACGCTGATCCCGGACGCGCTTTCGGGAAAGCTGGGCGCCACCATGCTGGAACAGATGAAGAACTTTTCCGCGCAGGACCCGAACATGGTGGCGCAGATGACGCATCTGATCCAGACGACGCAAGGCATGGTGATGCTGGTTCTATTTGCGCTGGCGTTCCTGTTCGTGTTCGTCACCTGCCTGAGCATGGCGGGCGGCGCGCTGGGCGCGAAGATGGTGGGCCGAAGCTAGGCGCTGTCTTGTTTCCTCGCTACGAATTCATCACGCTCGCCGCCATGCGGGTTATCTGCGTCCTCCGCGTTCTCTGCTCCCTGCGCGCTCCACCACGGGAAGGCGCAAGTGCTGCTTCCTGCTCACTCTCTGTTTGGGCTTTTGTTCTTTGCCTTTCTCCGCGCCTCCGCGGTGAAGCCTTTTCTTCGGTCGTTTGGTTGCGGCTTCGTCGCTCTGTATTACTATTCCTCGTTTTCTTCGCGGGCCGCGACGATTCTTCCGCGACCAGCATGACTGTCCATCTATTTCTTGGACGCTACACGAGGCGAATAGCGCTTCACCAGGGCCACACCCGCGAAAATAACCAGCATGGCGAAAGCCTCGTTGACGCCGAAACGCTCGCGATAGACCAGCCAGCCCAAGCCCACGGCCACCACGGCGTTGATATAAGGATAAACGGAAACAATGGCTACGGGCAGCCGGTCCATGGCGTAGACGTAGGCGCTGTACCCGACGATGGAGCCGAAACAGACCAGGTAAACGAGCGCCATGACGCCGCGCGCACTCCAGTGAACAGGCGCCTGCGGAATGGCCAGCACGAAGGGCAACAGAATCACTCCGGCGGCCAGTTGCTGCACGCCGCCGGCGATGATGGGGTGGGCGCGGCCGGCGTTGCGCCGCTGGTAAATGGAGCCGAACGACCAGCCGGCCATGCCGATTTGCAGCAGCAGGAAGCCGTTGAGCAGATTGCGGTCGATGGAGTGCGCGCTGGCGTCCGGCAGGAACAACAAGGCGGCGCCCAGCAAGCCCACCGCCATGCCGCCGATGGTGGGCGCGTGCAGGCGCTCTCCGCCGGGCAGCAGGGCTTCCACGCCGACCATCCAAAACGGGGAGATGGTGATGATGAGGCCGGCGATCCCGCTGGGGATGAGGACCTCGGAAAAAACCAGCGCGCCGTTGCCCACACCCAGCGTGAGGAAGCCGCTGAAACAGGCCGCGGCCAGCTCGCGCCCGCGCGGCAGATAGATGCCGCGCGCTTTGGCGAAGAGCAGAAGGATGGAACCGGACATCAGATATCGCACGCACACCAGTTCGAGCGGCGGGAAGGATTCGAGCGACATGCGAATGCCGAGGTAGGTGGTCCCCCAGAAAAAACAGACGGCTACCAACGCGAGGTAGGGCTTGAAGAGTGGGTGGCGCGTCAAGAGTTCAGCGTAGCATTTGGGGGGCGGAAACTTTGGCGGCGCCGGCGCGATTCGCGCGGCGGACGAGGGTCTTGTCGAAAGAGACAAACGCGGCGCCGGCGGGCCGGCTGCTCAAATGCAGGGCATCGGCGAAATCGATTCCGTGGGCAATCAGCGCAAGGGCGGCCGCAACGGAGGCTTCATCCTCCATGTGCACGTTTTCAAGGCCCAACAACTCCGTGAAGGCGTCGTGGATGGCGGTCTCCTCGTATCCATACATGTAACGCAGGACCCACCGCGTCTCCAGCAATACGGTCTTTGCGATCCACACCGGCCCGCCGGCGAGCAACGATCGGGCCGCGTGAGTTTGTTTGGGATCGTCTCCAGTCACGAGCCGGACCACGATGTTAGTATCGACCGCGGTCATGACGCTCCATCACTCCGATACGGATGGCGTCTTCCATCTGCTTGAGGGTTTTGGCCCTGCCTTTATACCGCAGGCAGCCAACAACCTGGTCCAGCGTGGTTCTGGGAAAAAGGCGGGCGGGGCGCAGCAGGACTCCCTCGCGAGTCTCCTCGATGGCAAACTCGGTGCCCGGTCCCCAGGCACGGGAAGTTCGCAGGCTCTTCGGCAGGACGATCTGGCCCTTGGTGGAGAGGCGCGTTGTTTCCATTGGTAAGACTCCAGTAAGATTATCGCACAGGTGCAGCCTATACGTGCTGCGCCTGTGCGACCCTCGCGCCGGGCAGCCGGAAGCTGAAACGGGCGCCGCGGCCGGGCTGGGAATCCACCCACATGTCGCCGCCGTGCTCGATGACCGTCTGGCGCGAAAGCGCCAGGCCCAGGCCGAGGCCGTTGCGCTTGCCGGCGGTAACGAACGGCTGGAAGAGTTGCGAGCGGATCTCGGGCGCGATGCCGGGGCCGTTATCGGAAACGTGGACCACCACGGATTCGCCGTCGAGCTCGGCGGAGATCTCGATCGAGCCGCCATCGGGCATGGCTTCCAGGGCGTTGGCGATCAGGTTGACGAAGGCGCGCTCCATGCGGTTGCGCTCCACGGGCAGTTCAATGTCGGGGGCGATAGAGAGGGAGACGGCGACGCCCTGGGATTGGGCAGTCGAGGCGAGCGAATCGCAGGCGGCCGAAGCCACTTCGCGGAGGCGGCACATTTCGGGGGCGCCGCGGCTGCCTCGGGAGACGTTGAGCAGATCCTGCAGCAATTCCTGGATGCGGCGGGACGCGCGGTAGATGTTGCCGGCCAGACGCTTGACGTGGGAAGCAGGCAGGTCGGCATCGACCAGCATTTCGGCGCCGCCGTAAATGGCGGCCAGGGGATTGCGCAGGTCGTGGACGATGGAGCCGGAGAGGCGGCCGATGGTGGAGATGCGCTCCTGGCGAATGAGATCTTCGCGGGCCTGCCGGATGGAGGCGCACATGTTGTTGAAGGTGCGGGCGAGGCGTCCCAGTTCGTCCTCGCTCTTGACTTCCACCTCGATGGCGTAATTCTGGCGGGCCACTTCGGCGGCGGCGCGATCGAGCTGCTTGACGGGTTCGACGATGCGGCGCGCCAGCACATAGGTGAGACAAAAGCCGACGGTGACGGCGACCAGCCAGAGCACGGCGATGCGGGTGTAGAGGGCGGCGATGCGGCTGCGCGCGTCTTCAAAGCTGCGGAGGATGCGGAGCTCGGCGACCGGCCGGCCGGAAATATCCTTGAGCGGCGTGCGGGACCAGGCGTATTCGGAAACACCGTCGCTGACGAGCTCCGCACCGGCGGTGGCGATGTTGCGGTTGACGGCCGCGGTGGCGCGGGGATTCAGAGTGGAAACCGCTTTGGAGCTGCCGAGGGGCTGAAAGAGGAAATCGCTTCCGCCGGTGGAATCCTTGAGGCGGCCGGCCACCAGGGCGTCCACGCGATAGCCGGCAACCAGCACATTGATGAGGGCTTGATCGCGGCCGGAGGACTGCACGTAGATGGGGGTGACGGAGAGCTGGTAGAGGTCGCCCTCCTGGACGAAGAAGCCGGCGGCCTGATTGGGGAAGCGCTCGGCGGCGGACTGCATGAACTCCCTGGAAAGCGTGAGGCTGGTGCTCGCGCCGAGCGAGGCGATGATGCGGCCGGGGGCGTCGGTGACCAGAAAGAAGGCCTCGGCGGGGACGAATTTCGACCAGAGCTCGCCGGCGGCGTCTTCGATGGTGGCGCGGTCGCCCGTGCTGATGAGGCCGCGCACATCGGAAGTGTTGCTGATGATGCGGCTGACGGTGGAGAGCAAGTCGGACTGTGCGTTCCACAGCGAAGTGTAGGTTTGGAAGCTGGCGCGGAGATCCTGTTGCAGGCTGTCGGCCATGGTCCGGTTGATGCTGTGGAGGACGATCTCGCCGGTGAAGGCGAAAAGGATCGTGATGGCGACGGTGGTGGAGAGCAGGATCTTGGCGAGCAGCGACAGCCGGGAAAATCGCAACCTCATTGGCCGGTACCTCCGCCATAGCCGGCCGGCGGATAGGGCTTGCCGTATTTATCCATGTGGGGAGCCGGGATGTAGCCGGTTTCGGAAATGGAAATGAGCGGCAGGGTGACGCCGGTTGGAGGCACGGAGATGATGCGCTCCATGAACTCGAGATTCTCAGGCATGGCGCGCTCATGATACAGGTGCAGGTGGTACCCGCCGGGCGGGACGCCGGCGATGGTGAACTTGCCGGTGGAAGGCGTCACCGCGAACCAGGGCGTGGCCAGCACGGCGATGATGGCGCTCATCAGCGGATGAATCTGGCAGAAGACGCGGACGATGCCGGCGTGCTTGAAGGTGACGGAGCGAGTCGTGCCCGGCTGGTAGTAGCCGACATCGAAAGGTTGGCCGGCGAAATTGGAGAAGGCGTTGTGGAAGATGGGGTCCTGGTTGGGGAAATCCACCGTGCCCCCGACGGGAATGGCGACCACGTGGGGGGTGAAGGTCTTGTCCTTCTGGACCATCTCCACGCGGCGCGGGACGATGGGCGCGGGCTGGGCCGAATCGACGGGCGCGAGCCACAGCACGACACCGGAATAGTCCTTGTTGCGGCGGACCACGGCCTCGCGGGAGTTGGTGAGTTCCACCTGGCCCTTGAGGTCCGCTCCGCCGGCCGCCGGCGGATGCGCGGCCCACAGCAACGCGCTAAAACAGATAAGCCAGCGCCAGATCATAATGGTTGTTGATACGGGTTCCCTGCCCGACATAGAACGTGCGCAACTGCGACACCTCCGGCCCCAGAAGAACGTTGGGGGCGACGCGGAAATAGAGATTGCCGCCCAACATGCGATTCTTACCGACACTGCCTGGCTTCAACTGCTGGTCTTCGTAATCCTGCTGGCCGGTGAAGAGGTGAAAATCGAAGCGGGGGGCGGCGTGGATGGTGAACTGGCCCCAGCCGCCCAGGGTGTTGATGGCTTCGGCGTAACGGCCCAGGACGTAATAGCCCTGGTTGACGGCGCCGGTTCCGAGGCTGGCCACGTTCTGTCCGGAAAAGAAGGCGCCGGAGAATTCGAGGCGTTTCCATGGATTGAAGAACCAATCGGCCGAGACCAGTTGGGACGGAACGGAGAGACCGGAGTCATGAGTGGTGCTGGTATGGAACCCGACGGAGATTTCCAGGCGGCGCTGGGCGTCGAGGTTGTGGTAAGCCTCGAAGCGGCCTTCGAGGCCGGGGCGCACGGGTTCCACCGGGCTGTTGGCGGGCGTTGGGCCGTAGGGGTTGACCTCATGGGTTTCGACGACTCCGACCCGCGCGCGCAGGCCGGTGGAGGGTGAGAAAGCCAAATCCTGTTCGATGCGGACCTGGGGCAGCCAGAGCCAGAGATTGCCGGTGCCGGTGAGCGGAGCCACGCCGACCTGCGCGAGCGAAGTGGGTTCGCGCGGATTGAAGATGGGTTTGTCGACTCCGGCCATGACGCTGCGTGTTTGCCAATCAATCTGGATGGCGCCGGTGCGGAGGCGGAGCCACTCGTCGAGCGGCGCGGCGCCCTGGTAGAAATCCATGTAGACGGAGCCGTGCACGGTTCCGCCCCAGAAAGAGCGAGGGCCGCGGAACTCGAGGCCGAGGAGGGTCTGGCGCAGGGTGGCGCCGGCGTGGCCGGCGCCGGCCGACGGAGTAGCCACGGTGGGATAGTCGACGCCGCCGCTCTGGGCCGAATCGAGGAAACTGTTGAACAGCACCATTCCGGTGAGGCGGATGGGGAAGCGCTGCGAAGCCTCGACTTTCGTCTGGGCCTGCTCGTCGATGCGGCGCTCCTGGATGTCGAGGCGCTCTTCGGGGGTGGCCTGGACGGCAGCGGGGGAGGCGGCATCGCCCGAGACGGCAGCGGCGGGGGCGGTGTTGTCGCCGTGGTCGGGCGCGCGGTTGGCAGTCGGGGTGCCCTCTGGGGCCGCCTGCCCCACCTGCATAACGGGCTGCTGAGCGCGTGCGGCGGCGAGCGCAGTGCGCAGATCTCGAACCTGTTCGGAGAGGGCGCGGTTTTCCTGCTCGAGCCGGTCGAGCCTGGCCACGATACCGGCGATTTCCGGCGATGACTGCGCGGCCAACAAAATCGGCGCCGCGAGCAGCGCGAAGGTGCATAGCCTACCGGGTGGTAGCATCCTGGGTGGTCGCATCGAGAAGTTGCTCCAGTTTCCGCCGGACCTCGGCGGGTGAAAACGGTTTTGCAAAAAAGGCGCTGATGCCCAACTGTGCGACGCGCTCGGGGGTGCCGGGGTCGGTATCGGCGCTGACCACGACGATCGGCATGGCAGCCAGGCGGCGGTCCTGGCGCATGCGGCGAATGAGCTCAAAGCCGTCCATGCGGGGCATGTTCAAATCGGTGACTACGGCCTGAATGGCCGTGCTGCCGCTGAGGATGCGCCAGGCCTCCACCGCCGAGCTAGCCACCAAGAGGGTGACGCCGGGGATCGACGACAGCGCGATTTCCAGCATCGCGGCGCTGTTTTCCGAATCTTCCACAATCAGGACCGGACGTTCCGCCGACCGGCCATGCGCCTCGGGAAGCATTCCGCTATTGTCTAACATCCTGCGGCGATCGGGCCGGTGAACAGGGGAAAGGTCGATACCGAAGTGTAAAAATGGAGGAAGGATGGGAGTGGTGGGTGTCCTGCTTTCGTCTTTCTTCTGGACTTACTCGGCATTCCAGATCCCTGCGGGCTGGCTGGCGGACCGGTTCGACGTAAACTGGGTCCTCGCGGCAGGCTTCCTTCTCTGGTCGGCTACGACAGCCGCGACCGGATTGATCCACGGGTTTAGCATTCTGATTGTCGTCCGGCTCCTTCTTGGCGTGGGAGAATCCGTCGCATACCCCTGCTACTCCAAGATCCTGGCCGGCCACTTCGCTGAACACCAGCGTGGGCTGGCAAACTCTCTCATCGATGCGGGCGCCAAGTGCGGTCCGGCGCTGGGCACTCTGGTCGGCGGCCTGCTGATGGCGCGCTTCGGATGGCGACCGTTTTTCGTCGCTCTTGGGCTGGCCAGCCTCTTGTGGCTGCCGCTTTGGTTCAAGCGGATGCCCCGCCGGCAAGAGCCGGCTTTTAAGCTATCGGGCGAGGCGCCGGGCATCGCGGACATCCTTCGCCGCCGTGCTGTCTCTGGCGGCGGGGAAGTGGTCGGGCCTCCAGAACTTTGTTGCGAATCTGGCGGGAGTGGCAGCGCCGTCCATTACCGGATTCGTGGTGGGCTCAACCGGCCACTTTTTTGGAGCGTTTGCCGTCTCCGCAGGTGTTGCGCTGGGCGGCGCCATGATCTACACGTTCTGCCTGGGGCCAGTCCAGCCCCTGCAATGGCACCGGTCCACCGCTGTGGATCCTCGCCCTTTCTAGGTCTCTGGCCGGAAGGGGCCGGCCTCCATTCTTCGCCTGCATTTAGCTCAATAGTGCGCTATGCTGCAAGCACGCGAAGAAAGTTCCGGCCCAAGGTGGGGGACGTGTCGGCGCTGTAGCGAGTTTGCAAATCAAAGCCACCAAAGGCCCCTTTTCGGCAGTTTGTGCAACTTGGGCCCATCGCAAAATATATAACTTATGTGGAATCATTGGCTTGCGGACGATCAAACCTCTCCTGCTCGGTCACTTCCCTCCATCCACACGCGAGGGAAATCCGGCAGGGTCCTGCTGGCGGCCTCCCTGGCGGTGCTGGCGACTGTCGCGATGGCGCCGGCGCAACCGGCGGCGGAAACAGTGGCCCTGACGCACGCCACCGTGATCGACGGCACCGGCGCGGCTCCGATGGCCGACTCTGTGGTGCTGATCCGTAGCGGCCGGATCGCGGCGGTCTATCCGGCGGGCAGCCGGCCGGTGCCGAACGGCGCGCGGGTCGAGGACCTGGCCGGGAAGTGGGTCATCCCGGGGCTGATCGACGCGCATGTACACCTCCCGAGCGGCAACGGGGACGTGGAGCGGTACCGCGGACTGCTGGGCCGGCTGCTGCTGGATGGCGTCACCGGGTTGCGCGACATGGCGGGCGACGCGCGAGTGCTGGCGTACTTGGCGCGGGAAGCGCGCCTCGATGCGCCGGGCTGGCCGGACATTTATTACAGCGCGCTGATGGCCGGGCCGGCGTTCTTCTACCAAGACTCGCGCGTGCCGGACGCATCGCGCGGCGTCATGCTGGGCAGCGCGCCTTGGATGCGAGCGGTGGATGAAACCACCAACATCCGCATGGCGGTGGCGGAGGCGAAAGGCACCGGCGCCACCGGCGTGAAGCTGTACGCCAACCTGCCGGCGGCGCTGGTGAAGGAAATCGCGGCCGAGGCGCACCGCCACGGCCTGCTGGTGTGGACCCACGCCACGGTGTTTCCGGCGAAGCCCAGCGACGCGGTAGCGGCGGGCGCCACCACGCTCTCGCACACGGCTTACCTGGTATGGGAGGCCGCGCCCCATGTCCCGGCGGATTACCGCTCGCGGGCCTTCGGCGACTTCACCCACATCCGGCCGGACGACCCGAAGATCGGGGCACTACTCGAGCAGATGAAAGAGCACGGCACGATCCTCGATGCCACCCTGCGGGTGTTCCAGCAGGGAACGGAACACTCGCCCGACGCGTTCGGGAAGGGCATCCTGCCCTGGATCTACTCCGTGACGCGCGCGGCGCACAATGCGGGCGTGCTGGTGGATGCCGGAACCGACAGCCAGGGGCTGGCCTCCGGCGGGCAGGACGCAGGCCCGGCCGTGGTGGATGAGATGGTCCTGCTGGTGGAGCAGTGCGGCTTCACGCCGGAGGCGGCGATCCAGGCGGCAACCGAGGTCAGCGCCATGGCCGTGGGGCTGGCAGCCGAGCGAGGGACAATCGCAGCGGGCATGCTTGCGGACCTGGTGGTGCTGAGCGCGGATCCGACGGCGGACGTGCGCAATGTGCGGAAGATCGTCGAGGTCATGAAGGACGGCCGGGTCTTCCGGCCCGCGCAGAAACCGTAGCGGGTCTCGCACGAGAGATTGCGGATGCCTCCGTTGTACCGTTGACAAAGACACCCGGGAAGCTGCCGATGTTGCCGCATTCTTGCTGCCGCTTGACGACCCCGGAATTGCGGAGCGATAAAGCTTGCGTCCTGGAGTCCGCACCCCAGGGGTCATGCCCTCCTGCGCGCGGCGGTGCAACTCCATCCGCCGTGTTCGGTTCTTCGCCGATGGTATTCCCCGTCTCGAAAGCGGAGCTATTTCATTTTGGAGGGCAACTTAATTGTCCTGCCGGCAACCATGAACGTGCCCCTTCCGAGATGATGAATCGTCCTTGGGCGTTTCACTGAGGGGTCGATCCAGGCTTTGATTACTTCAAGAATAAAGAGGCAGTACTTGGCCACCATCCTCGTATCGACGACCTTGCATTCGAGATTCGCATAGCACTCGTCGATGAGCGGTGCCTTGACTCGCCTGGCGGCCGTCGGCGTGAGACGAAAGGTCGCGAACTTGTCGGTTTTGGCTCCGCAGGTGTTCCCGCAGCCCACCACTTTTCCGGCCAGCTCCACCGTCGGGATGTTGATGACGCATTCTTTGGTCGCCTTCAAGATGCCGAACGTGTAGTTCCGGTTGCTGATCACGCAACCCACGAGTGGCGGCTCGAACTCGATCATCGTGTGCCACGACATGGTCATGATGTTCGGCCGCCCCTTGCGAACGGTTGTGACCATCACGACCGGCCCCGGCTCAAGCAAGCCATAGACCTTGGACAGGGGAAAGGATTTCTTTGCCATCTCGTCACCTCAGTTTCACATCCGAACAGCGAAAATGCATCCGTCCACATTCGGCCTGTTGCCGGCGTGAACGCGAGCGAAGCTCGTTCTGGGAACGCCAATCTCCAGATTGGCCACCGTAGGGCAGGTCACCAACCCGCCAGCCCGGGCGAACCTTCCTCACCCCTTCGCCGGATACCCCACCGTCTGCCCGTAGAGCACCTTCTGCCCAGGCCGCAAGTTCAGCAACTGAGCCACAGCCGGCCCATCCACAAACGCGCGGAACCAACTCGCCAGTCCTTCCGATGCCGCGAACAGGTATACGTTCTGCCCGATAAACCCCGCGTGCGCGTTCGACCACGCCGTCTTCGATTCCGCCGGCAGTCCGGCCCCGTACTTGTCGAGATCCGCGACGTAGACCAAGTTTACGGGAGCCTTGGCCACCCCAGTCTGTGTCCCGGCCTTCGCGCGATGGTCTCCCGCCACCACCGGCTTCAGGCCGTGCGCCTTTTCGTCGAACAGGTACGCGCCCTGTTCCAGGAACACATAAAGGCTGATTTCCTGGGCATTCATGGCCGAGGGGGCTGTCCGCCCGTTGTTGGCCGCGCGGTTCACGCCCCAAGCCGCCCACAACAAATTGGAGAGCATCTGCGGCGACAATTTTTCCTCGCTGATATTTCGGATGGTCTTCCGATCGCTCAACGCCTGCATCAGCGGCCGCCCGCCCTGGATCTGCGGTTTGGGCAACGCCATGCCCGCCAGTTCCTGAGCCTCCCCGCGCCGCGGCCGTCCCGCCAGCACCGCGAACACCGGGACCGCCGTAGCCGCCCCGCGCAAGAAATCCCTACGATGCATGACTGTGTCATCCTTTCGGAATTAGGATAGCGCAGTCTGATTTTCAACTCCAACCCCTCTGACAGCCTCCCCTATCTCGGCCGGCTTCTCATCAGCTCGCCAGTCGGATTCATGGTACCCGCAGTACCTCCGCCCTTGGCTCCTGCCTGCCGATGTAAGGGACATGCATACGAACTTCGATCTCGAACCCATCGCGACAGCGTCGGACCAGATGCCGGCGTGCCTGTCTCCTGCACGCTTCCTCGCGATATGCGCGATTGTTCTCTGTTTCTCCGCCACCCCATCTGCTGCTTCGGTCCAGATGAGTTTCGACGGCGTCAACGGCACGCAAATGTTCGGCGTGTACGTCGGCCCGTACTCCGGCACGATGGACGGCACACCTGTCGCTCTATTCTGTGTGGACTTCTCAAACGAAGTGCAGTTGGGACAGCAGTGGGATGCCAATTTGACGCCGATCACCTCCGGGGCCGACCTCGGCGATACACGCTTCGGCGCCGAGCCGGGTGCGTTGGAGCTTTATGAGCAGGCGGCTTGGCTGGCTCTCCAGTTCGGGTCACAGCCGACCAGCCAATATGGCGATATTCAGGCCACGATCTGGCAGCTCTTTAACCCAGACGCTCCGGCCCCGAGTTCGTCGTGGTGGCTCGAACAGGCGCGCGGCAACTACGCTTCGACTGATTATGGGGATTTCTATATCATCACCAATACCGGCCCTGTGCAGCAGTCTGGGCAAGTCCAGGAGTTCCTCACCCAGATGCTGCCGACTGCCGCGCCTGCGGCTACCGCGCCTGAGCCTAACGCACAACTGTTGATCGGACTAGTCTTGATTGGCGCGAGTTGCGTTTTGCGCAGGCGCCGAAGGACGCAGTGATTCGCCCGGCCCCGCCAGGCCGCCGTCGTGTGGCCCAAGAAAGCGAGAACGGTGGCGTATCCCGTGATGCGGCCCTCGCGCTCTACCACGCTGGCGGTGCCCTGTCGGATAGCTTGCGCCAACTCGACACCGCCACTGAATCCATGCGCCTGCCGGGACATGGCGTGGCAGGCCTGAGCAATACTGCAAAGGAAATAGCCGCGCCGCATGCGGGCAATGCACCGCGCGGTAGCAGCAGGCATCGAGCGCAGCGGTTTCCCCAGTTCGGAAAATCCTTGGTGACCCGCCTTCCCTCGGGTGAGGACGCGGCATACGGAAGCGCCCGCGCCGCGTCTCACCGGAGGGCACTAATTGTCGGGGGTGGGCGCGGTGGCGGCGGCGTTCTTGACGTACTTGTCGAACCAGGCGAACTTCTCCCACAACACATGCTCGATGGTTTCTTTGCCGCGATAGCCGTGGGCCTCATACGGGAGAAAGACCAGGCGAGTGATGCCGCCATTGCCGCGGACGGCCTCGTACATGCGCTCGGACTGGATCGGGAAGGTGCCGCTGTTGTCATCGGCTTCGCCATGGATGAACAGGATCGGAGCTTTGATCTTGTCGGCGTACAGGAACGGTGACATCTTCAGGTAGACTTCTGGCGCCTGCCACAGCGTTCGTCTCTCGTTCTGGAAGCCGAACGGCGTCAGCGTGCGATTCGGGGCGCCGCTTTCCGCGATGCCCGCCCTGAACAGGTCGCTGTGAGCCAGCAGCGTGTCGGTCATGAACGCGCCATAGCTGTGGCCTCCCACGCCGGCGCGCGCGCGATCGGTTACGCCCATCTCCACGGCTTTGTCGATGGCCGCCTTGGCATCCATTACCACCTGATCGACGAAGGTGTTGTTGACCGTGTCGGGGTCGCCCACAATTGGTATGGCGGCATTGGCCAGAACCGCGTAGCCATCCAGGGCGAAGAACAGTTCGGAATAGCCGCGCATTTCCGTGAAGCGTTTGGTGGATCCGCTCACCTGCCCGGCGGTGTCGGCGTCGTTGTACTCGTACGGGTAAGCCCAGACGACAGTCGGTAGTCTGGCGCCTGGTTTGTAATCCGGCGGCAGGTAGAGGGTGAACGAAAGATCCACTCCGTCGGGCCGTTTGTATTTGACCAGTTCCTTGTGGATGTTACGAATGGAAGGCTGCGGGTCGGGGAACCTGGTGACCGCCACGGGCTGCCCGCCAGGAGTGCGTAGGAAATAGTTGGGCGGCTCGGTGGGGCTCTCGCGGCGGGTCAGGAACTTCGTACCGCGATCGTCCATGAGGGCCACCAGCGCCTCGTAGTGGTCGTCATCGCATCGGAACAGGGTGTCGGTCTTCTGGGTGACCAGGTTGTAACGGTTCAGGAAGGGATGATCGCCGGTCCCCGACGAGCCCGCGCCGCTCAGGAAAATGTTGTCGCCATCCAGCAGCACGGCCGAATCACCATTCGGCATGGTTTTGCCGAGCGGAGTGCCGGGGTCGTGATAGCGGTCCTGGCTGTTGCGGCTCCAGATCAGCTTGGCCGCCTGGTCCGGCTTGTCGAGGTCGATCTGGAAGGTGCGTACCTGGCGGGTGCGGCGCTCGCTGTCCGATACCAGGGCGAAGCCGCCCTTGGCGCCTGTCTGAATTCCGGCGAAGCGCTGCTCAGTCTTGAAGACCTCGCGCGGTTCTCCGGTGAACGGCGCTTTGAGCGCCACAATGCGGTCGCGGAACGGCGCGGAATTTCTCAAATCGCCGCCGTCCAGGGCCTCCACCCAGATCAGCGTGGCCGGTTCACTGGGCCGCCACATCGCGTTGCGCGGGCCGGTGATGACTCCGTTTATGGGCACTTTGTCTTCCAAGGGCACGCTGGCCACCTTGTGCACCACCTTGCCGGTGAGATCCCACACTTCGATCTCCTTGGGAAATGCATTGGCCGCGTGGAGGTAGGAGAACGGCTTGTGGATGGTCGTGACCAGCAGATTCTTGCCGTCGGGCGAAATGCGCGCGGAGGCGATGATGCCGGCCTTGCCGATGGGTGTGAGTTTGCCGCTGTCGAGGTCCACGGCCGCCAGTTGCGAGGTGGCGTAGTACACGAACAGGTCCTCGTCGTGAGGGCTCTGCAGCATGTCTTCCAGAGTGGGCGCCGGCGCGCCGCCGCCGAGGCTTTCCTGCACGTTCGGGCCGGTGGGAACGATGGGTTCGCGCGGCGCCGCGCCGCGGTTCGGCCTGGTGATTTCCACCAGCAGGCTCTTATTGTCGGGCATCCATTGGACATCGCCGCCGCCGCCCCCTCTGCCGCCGCCCATCACCCCGTTGATGCGCACGCCTTCCACTTTGTGGGTCTTGCCGGTGGTATCGCCGATCCACAGTTCGATGCCGGCTGCGGTGGTGTTGGTAAAAGTGAAGTGCGTCCCGTCATAGCTCCAGCGAACGCCGCTGATTCTGGGAGCCGGAGGCAACTGCACGGGAATCTCCGCGCCGGCGGGAATTCGGCGCAGGATCAGGGAACTGTTGAAGGTGACATTGTGCAGGCCGTTGGTCTTGGGGTTGATGCGCATTCCGGCGATGCGCAGCATGGGTTCGGCAAGTTCCGCGATGGGCGGATAAGTGACCGGCTGCCCCTGCAGGGCGAAATCGCGGGTGGGGCTGAGCACAAGCGTCGGAGTGGTAGGCGCATTCAGAACATCGAGAATGGCCTTGGGCGGTTTCCGGTACGGCTCCGTGCAGAACAGTGCCGGGATCGCCAGGGAAAACAGAAGCAAGTATCTGGTGGTTGATTTCATAGAAGACACAAAGTTCTTATCCGGAATTTCCATTGTGGACTCCCAGGTCCTGTTTAGTATACCCCCAGCAGCCGTCCTTTGATGCTGCGAGTTTCATTCTTGCGAGTTCCATTCTTTCCTCCGGGAGCCGTCTTCGGCTCCGCCAAGCGCCGCTTTCCCCGGCCAGCCGGATCAGTACTGTGAGTTGCCGCAACCCGCAGAGTGACCTTATGCGACGACATGAGCATGCGCCGGGAGAAGGCCGGGTAGATGATCAGGCGGTGCCGATTGTTCCCGCCGCTTGGCGCGGCGATACCTCGGAGGTAAAGCAGATGTGGAGCTTGCCGCCCTCTAATCCCTCCGCCAGCGCCCCATCCGGCAGCACATGGAATTAACTCCGGTTACGCATTTCAGTGTCGCGCCCGCGAGCGTGCAAAATGCGGTGTCTCAGGCTGATTTCCCTTTCGGCTCGCCGGACGTCCCGGCGAATCGGTTATAAAGCCAGCAGAAGGCCGCGCCGACGAGCGCCCCGCTGACGAATCCATAAACCAGACCGACCAGGCTTCCCAGATAGGTGACGGAATATCCGAGATACAAGGCCGACAGCACGCCCATGGTGTGCCCCACGCCGCGCGCGGCCTCCAGTAAAGTCAACACGAAGAGCAGGAATCCCCACAAGATTCCCGCGGCAACTGCAAAGGCTTTCACGTTCATTTGGATGCTCCTTTCCTGATGCCATCACTGAAAAAAGCCCCTGAAGCACGGACTGCCATAAGGTTGGTGCCTGGACGCCTAACGTTACGCCGGGCCGATTCTCAACCAGTTTTCCTGCCGGACGGAATTTTCGCGCATCACAACTGTAAGTCATTCGGAACACGGATTGATCTCCGCGCCACCTGATGCCCCGGTAGCGGCCTCGGCCGATCGCGAGACTCCGACTTGTGCCTCGATCCAATGGTAGGTCTTTTCAAGTCCTTCGCGAAGAGGGCGGGAGGGCTTCCAGCCTAGCTGTTTGGCGATCAGGCGGTTGTCCGAGTTACGCCCGCGGACGCCCAAAGGCCCGGGGACATGCCGGACGGAAAGCTTCCTGCCGGCGATCTCCATGATCGTGAACGCCAACTGATTGATGGTTACCATCTCCTCCGAGCCAATGTTCACGGGGCCAGTGAAGCCGGATTCCATCAAGCGGCGAACGCCCTCGACGCACTCATCGATATAGAGAAAGGAGCGGGTCTGTTCGCCGTCGCCCCAGATTTCGATCTCACCGCCATCCTGGGTCTCAGCCACTTTCCGGCACAATGCGGCCGGGGCCTTCTCCCGGCCTCCGCACCAGGTGCCTTCGGGGCCGAAGATATTGTGAAAGCGCGTGATCCGGACCTGGACGCCGTAGTTACGCATGTAGGCCAGATAGAGGCGCTCACTGAACAGCTTCTCCCAGCCGTACTCACTGTCGGGCGCGGCAGGGTAGGCTGAGTCCTCGGAGCACTTAGGGTTATTTGGATCGAGCTGGTTGTACTCGGGGTACATGCAGGCGGAAGAGGAGTAGAAGAACTTCTTCACGCCGGCCAGGCGGCCATACTCCAGGCAGTTGAGGTTGATGGTGGCGGAGTTGTGCATGATGGCGGCGTCGTGCTCCCCGGTGAAGACATACCCGGCTCCGCCCATATCGGCAGCGAGTTGGTAGACCTCAGCGATGCCGCCGACGGCTGCCTGAACCAGATGGGGATCGCGCAAATCGCCCTGGATAAACTCGTCCGCGGGCGGTTCCGCGAATTCGTGCCGCTTGATGTCCACGGCGCGAACCCAGCAGCCTTCGGTCTTCAGCCTCTTGACAAGATGACCGCCGATGAAGCCACCAGCGCCATTTACGAGTACTCGTTTCACCGCTACCTCCGCACGTTGCTGCTCAAATCCAGCAGCCTGCAATCTGTTCGCACGCCTTCAGCCACACGCGCATATGATAGGCCATCTGATGAAAATAGCCGCGAGTCACATCGGTCCAGACCGGCCCCCGGAAGCTCTCCACCGCATCTTCAATCGCGAAGCTCAACGATCGAAAGCATTCCTGATAGGTACTGCCGGTCAAGCGCAGTTGCATCAACCAGGGCACAAGATCTTCCAGCACCAGAATGCAAGCCCATTCGTTGGTGGCGTCCTTCATATAGTTATGGCTGTTGCGCTTGTGTTCAGCAACAGGGGCGCCAACCCGGACGGCTGCCCCCATTTGTTTGGCGCAGGCCTGAACGAAGTAGCCGGAGAAGATATCGCCATATCGGTCGATCGGCATGCCACTGATGGGATATCCCATTCGAATGAAGTAGTAGGCTGGAATCGCGCCCCGGATGAGTGAGGTGTTTTGGGTGTTCACCGGCGACCAGGTGCGTGGGCCGAGCACCAGAGAGGCCCCTTTGAAAGCCTTCACTTTCGGCTTGGCGACTAACCAGGTTACCGCATCGATATCGGGATCGAGGAGCCACAGCCCCGCATTAATGTGTACCTGAACCCGCTGGTCCAGTAACTGGCGGTGCTCGTCGAGATGGCGAAACCGATACGGGAACCCCCTGGCGTAGACGGGTCCCGGCCGCTCCATTTCCAGCAGATCGCAGATATCCAGGAAGCCGGTCGCCGAATCGGCAACGGTGTGCACGGACGGCCCCGCGCACACTGCCGCGTGCGCGGCGAAAAAATCCTCTTCCGTGCGGCAGTAGTTGTCGTCGTCGATCGAAATCAGGAAATCCGACCCGGCGGCGTAGGCCATCAGGTAGCCAACGTTGCGGCGGTTGTCGGAATCGTAAGGGACGAAGCCGGCGGGCACTCCAATCTCGCTCAGGAAGCTTTCCTGGCGATCCAGCGTGGGGCAAGTGCACTTGATGCCACGATTCGAGAGTTCCCCGCATCGGGCATAAGCCGCCTGCGGGGTCTTGCGATCCGGCACCAGGATGATTTCGACCTGGTCGAGATGGCCGAATCTCGTGAAATTCGCCAGGTAGTCGTCGAGAAGGACCGGATCGTTGATGGTGGTGAGGACCAGCGCGGCTTTGGGCGTATTCATGACGAAACTGTCCGAATTATATCAGCCGCTCGTGGGAGAATGTGAGAGGCTCGAAAAGCATGAAGGACTCCAGCGAAATTCGCCTCGCGATCGTTTGCCCCATGGCGAACGAGGGCGAGGAAGGGGCGCGGTTTGTGGCCGAAGTGCTCAAACGGTGCGCGGGATTTCGGGAAACCCGGTTTCTCGCAATCCTGGACAACGCCACCAGGGACGGATCGACGGAGTTGCTGCGGGAATTGGAGAAGAGCGAGCCGCGGCTGACAGTGGTTTGGGCGCCGGAAAACCGCTGCGTGGTGGATGCTTATATCCGCGGCTACCGCGAAGCGCTGGGGGCGAATGCCGACTGGATTCTGGAGATCGACGCCGGATTCAGCCATCAGCCCGAAGATATCCCCGCGTTTTTCGCAAAGATGCAGGAAGGGTACGACTGCGTGTTCGGCAGCCGCTTCATGAAGGGCTCGCGTGTCAGCGAATCGTCCGTGAAACGGTACCTGGTGAGCCGGGGAGGGACATTCCTGACGAACCTGCTGATCGGCACCAGGCAAACAGACATGACCAGCGGTTTCGAATTGTTCTCCCGGCCAGCCCTGGAGATGGTTCTGCAACGTGGAATCCACTCGCGCGCCCACTTTTTTCAGACCGAGATCAAAATATACTGCCGCCATCTCCGCATCGTGGAAGTGCCGATCCACTACCGCGCGCCGAGTCCGCGACTGGGGACCTCCGCCCTGAAGGATTCCCTGCGGCAGTTGCGACGCTTGTATTCACTTCGCCGCGCCGGGCAGTTGTAAAAGGGGCCTTTCATGGTTCCAAGTGTCCGGAAATGGGATTGGGTTCGTTTGGCACGGCGGCGATGCGGAGGAGGGGGAGGTTGTGGAGGGCGCGCTGATACATGAGGTGGAGGCGGGCTTCGTAGCGGTGGATGAGGGCAAGGGCGGGGCCATTGGCGAGACCAGAGAACGGCGCCGGCCATGCGGTCGAGGTCGCCTCCCGGGGGTTGAGCGGCGGTCAGTTTGTCGATGAGGCGGGTTTCGATGGCCCAGGCGCGGCGCAGACGCCAATGGGATACGACCATCTCCTCGACCATGGCGAGTTCGAGGCCGGTGGCAGGCCGCAGATGGTCGAGGTGGTCGGAGAGCGAGGCAGCGAAGGTTTCGGGACATTCGCTTTCCAGGGCCACACACTTAGCCAAGAGGCCGTGGCGGAGAGCGTTTTGAGCGGAGCGCTCTTTCCCCTGCGGGGTGAGCGGGCCGCAGGAGAGAGCTCCGTTGGCGCGATTTGCGAGCATGCGGCGAAGTGATGACATAGACCTCCAGGCGGGGACGGGCCGAAAGAGCAGGGCGCCTTCGGTGTGAACCAGCCAATCCAGGCTGCCGGCCGCCTTCCCGGCGGCTGGACCCGCTGGAAAGCAGGTCCGCGGGCTGTATAGCCCGCCCCACGAACCAGGGTAGAACGAGGGTGTGAGAGGGCGAGGCCAAATTGGGGTTAAGCGCTTTGTTTTGTTGGTGAAAATTCTTGTGAAGGGAATTCCGGGAAAAGGCGCGAAGAGCGTTCACAGGAGATTGCGAAATTCTGCATTTGACGGTAAAACGGCTGAAACGGAGGGGGTTGCGGGACGGCGGCGAGGTCGATAATCAGGTAAAAAGACCTGAAATTCTCAACCGAAGTGGTAGGGTGGGGTTGCAATACAGTAGTACAACTCACCCGGCCATTTCCACCGGGTCGGTGGTGCGCATTTCGATCCAGCCCTGCTGCGGGACGGCGTCGATCGGCAGGCCGCCCTGCCAGAGCGAGAACTGGAAACGCAGCCCCGCACCGCGAGCAACCCCGATCGCATCGAGCGGGATGCGCGCTTCCAATACGCGGCCCAACGCGCATTCGACGGGAGGCTCCAGGGTTTCCACGGCGCGCGCGGAGCCGGCGCCGAGCACGATGGTCAGGCGAGTGACCTGCGCCTCCTGCGGCGACTCCAGAGTGAACCGGGCTTCCATCCCCGATACTTCTTCCTGGTAAGTGGAATCGAAATCCACCCGCAGGAAGAGATTCGCGCCATCGCTTCCGAACTGGACTTCGTGGACGACGAACTTCTTGCCGTGCATGGAGCCCGACCGTTCGTCCACATGGCAGACGCCGGCGCCCAGCCACTCGAAGTACGAAGTCACCTGGCCGTCGATGGCGGGGTGAATGGGACCGGACGGCGCGATGCGCACCTCCGGCACCGAGATCTTCAGGATGGGGCGCGACAATTCTTCGGGCGGCGCCAGGTTGAGGAAGCGGTAAACGTTGGCAAGGTGGTTGCGAAAGAGCTCGTCAAACTCGGGGCGGTTGGCGGATTCGTGCTCCGGCCCGTACCACCAGCACCAGTCGCTGCCTTCCGCGATCAGCAACTCTTCAAACGCCCGCTCGCGCCGCGGTTGCGGCACGGCCGCGGCGGCGCCATCGAAGGTCTGGCGGGCGCGCAACAATTGCGTCCAGGCATGGTTATCCTCTTCGGCGCCAATCCATACGTCGAAATTGGCGCCGATCCACGAGCCCGGGAAAATGTGATCCAGCGGTTCCGGCGCCATCAGGCGAAGAGCCTCGCTCACGGTGACGGCCCGCATGCGCGGGTCTTCCGAAATGCGGCGGTACAACTCGCGCAGAAACGGGCGGCCGTTGAGGTGGTAGTATTCCCAGGCGTTTTCGCCATCCAGGATGATGGGCACCAGCGCGTCGCGGCCGGCCGATAGAATGCCGGCGCAGTTATCGCGGATGCGGCGCAGAAAATCCTCCGCCGCCGGCGCGGCATCCATGCGGGAATAAACGAAGCCGATCAAGTCGCTCAAGAAGTGATCGCGAAACACCACACCCAGCGTGCGTTGCGATTGGCGCCATTGGTACGGCCGGTAGAGCCCCTCCACGCCCACCGAATGGCCCAAAGTGCGGTTCAACACGCCGCTATCGGTGGCCGCCCACTCAAAGCCCGACTCGGACGCGATGGTGAAGACCTCGTCGGATACCGAACCTTCCGACGGCCACAGCCCCACCGGCGCGACGCCAAAATGGCCGGCGCAGTAATCGCGCGCCAGAGCCAGTTGGCGGCGCGCGTCGCCGGGGTAGCGAAACCGGGGCGGCAGCGGCACATCGGGATGAGAGACGCTCGCGATATTGGAATCGCACAGCAGCGGCAGGATGGGGTGGTAATACGGCGTGGTCGAGATCTCGATCTGCCCGGCGCCGGCCAGCTTGCGATAGATGGGCAACACACGGCCCACCATCTCGCGCTGCTTTTCTCCCATGCGCCGCTGATCCTCCAGCGTGAAGCCGCGCCCGCGTTCCACCCACTCGCGCACTTCCGGATCGTGCGCCTGGAACTCCTCGTCGAACCAGGAAATTTGCGACCACATCTGCACATCGCGAAAATCCCGGGCGCCGAACAGGCTGGGCCCGCCCGAACTCTTCTGCGCCTGCCAGACGTCGAACAACTCGCCATAGCGCGGATAGCGATGGATCATGTGCTGCGGGTCGCCGTAAAAGGAATGCCGCAGCAGGAAAGCGCGGGCGGCGTCGTCCAACGCCTCGGCCGGCTTGAGCGCCGCCTCGAGAAATGGGTCGGCCGCCTCGCCGGCGGCGTATTCGGCCACCTGCGCCATCATCGAAGGCACCAGGTTGAACGTCTGCCGCACTTCCGGAAACTCTTCCAGTATGCGCGCCATCCCGTAATAATCTTTGAGCGCGTGCATGCGCGTCCACGGCAGTTTGTACTCGCCGGTGATCAGGTCCTTGTAAAAAGGCTGGTGCATGTGCCACAGGAAGCACAGGTAGATCTGAGCCATTCTCTACCAGTGTACGCAGTGCCGCCACGTTCGGTGAGCTAAAAGTGCCGGCAGGGGCCCAGGGCACCGGTCAGGCGAGGTCAGTCGCGCTCGCCGGATCACGGGAAGTGCCAAAGCAGGATGGAGCGGCCGATTCTGGCTTGCGGTTGCGGTTGGGCGTCGGGCCACGTGGGCGTGTGGAAGATCTTCCAGACGCTGACGCTGACGGCGTTCCAACCGGGAGATGGGTGCGCCGGGTCGCCCGGATGCATCGGCGGAAATGCGTCGCCGGCGAGCGTGCCATAGGTGCGGTTGAAGGGGACGAAGGTCACTTCCATAGCGTGATGCTGTTCGAGGAAGGCGGCGAGACGCTTCATGTCCTGGCCCCAGTCAAGGTCGGAATCGGCGAGGAAGTTCTCGGGATGGGAGCCGGCAATCTCGTTGGTGTAGGCCAGATAGTCGGGGTGACAAAGGGCTCCGGAAACCATCTGCCACGCGATCAGCAGAGCCACGGCGGATTTCGCCAGCCAGCCTCGCGCTCGAGCGGCGGCACAGCCGCATACCACCGCCAACCCGGTGTAGACCGGCAGCAGGTAACGCACGCCCAAATCGATGTGGCCGCGCATCGAGACCAGGACGATCCCCAGGGAAAAGGCCGCGGCCAGCCCGGCGTGGCGGCGGCTCCTCAGCAGCCACGGCGAAATCGCCAGAAGCCCCAGCATGGCGAGCGGCGTCTTGAGCGCCAGCACCGTGGGGAAGTAGTACCAGAATCCGTTCGGGCTGCGTTGTCCCAGGAGATAAGCCGGGTGCCCGCGCTGGTTGTGCAGCCAGACGGAATGAATCCCCAAAAAGAAACGCGGGGCCGGCAGCCGGAGATGCAGGAAATCGACGCGCCCAAAGGTGAATCCGTACACCGCCCAGATGGCCAGCGCAACGGTGCCGGCGACCAGCGCGATTCGCCGCCGGCGGCCCCACAACTCGCGCCACAGTGCCGCCGGGCGCTGGCGCGTGGCCGCCAGATGGTAAGCGCACATCGCCAGCCAGGCCGAGGGCAGGTACAGCAGAGCGGAAAACTTGGAGACGAATGCCAGCGCGATCGACACTCCCAACAGGACACTACGGCCACGGTTGGGAAGGCCGGCCCAGTGGAGCGAAGCCAACGCCGCCGCGGACGTCATCGCGCAGAGGGCAAAATCGACAGTCATCAAGCCGGCATGCGCCAGGATTGGAGGAAGGCTGGTGAACAGCAGCGTGGCGATGAGGGCGGCCTTGGGCCCGCCGGCGCGCAAACCCCAAAGATACACCACCAGCGACGCGATCCAGAAGAACACCAGGTTTCCGGCTCGGCCCAGGGCGAGAATGCGGTCGTAGTGCGCGCCGCGGCCCAGAATCCGGTAGCCTTCGTGGTAGGAATCCGGTCCCTTTTGGAAGCGTTCGCCGGCAAGATACGGTCCCAGCGCCGCAAATACACGGCCGAGGGGCGGGTGCACGTCTTCGTAGAGATACCGGCCGGTGGTGAGGTACTCTATGCCTGCGGCGAGAGTATCGGGTTCGTCGATGGTGTGGTTGAAAACGGACCAAGTGGAAGCGATTCGAAACGAACCGGCCAGAACCAGCACCAGCGCGAGGAAGGCCGGCCAGCGAGGGGAACTCATGTGCAAGGCGATTATAATTAGGTGCTCTCTTGCAGACTAACACACGAGACCCGGCGAGGCCGCTCGAGCTGGCGGTTGTTGTGCCCACGTACGATGAGCGCGAGAACGTCGCACCGCTCGTGGCGCATCTGGACGCGGCCCTCGGCGGGATCGCCTGGGAAGCGGTTTTCGTCGATGACGATTCGGCGGACGGAACTGCCACCGCGGTGCAGGCCATTGCCGTGGAGGACCGCCGCGTCAGGTGCCTGCGGCGCATCGGGAGGGCCGGCCTGGCGTCCGCGGTGGTGGAAGGCATCTTGTCGACCTCAGCGCCCTACGTCGTGGTGATGGATGCGGACCTTCAGCACGACGGACGCGTGATTCCGGCAATGTTGGAGCGCCTTCGCCGGGAAGGACTCGACGTGGTAGTGGCCAGCCGCTATCTGGCGCCGGGCGGAACGGGCAACCTGACGCCCGGACGCGTGCGGCTGAGCGGCTGGGGAGCGTGGTTGAGCCGGCTGGTGACGAAACAGAATCTGAGCGACCCCATGAGCGGCTTCTTCGCGCTGCGCCGCAGCTTTTTCGAAGAAGTGACCTACGACGTCACCGCCATCGGGTTCAAGATCATGCTGGATATCGTGGCGTCGGCGAAGCGGCCGGTGCGCATCGGCGAGGTCCCCTACACGTTCGGAGCCCGCAAATCCGGAGAGAGCAAGCTGGATGTGAACGTCGGGTTGGAATATCTCTACCTGGTGATGGACAAGCTGGCGGGGCGAGTGATTCCGATGCGCTTCGCGCTGTTCGCCGCCATGGGAACATTGGGCGTAGCCCTGCACCTGCTGGTTATTTGGGCGATCTACTACCAGGCCGGAGCGGCGTTTCGAACGGCGCAGATTGCGGGAACGTACGTAGCCATGACGGGAAACTTCTTCTTAAACAACGCCGTGACGTTTCGGGAGCGGAGGCTACGTGGCTGGGCCCTGGCAACCGGCTTCGCTACGTTTACGGCGGCGTGCTCGATTGGGGCATTGACCAACCTGTCGCTGGCGGAGATGCTGGCGCGGCGAGGGACTCCGGTGTGGATGGCGGCCGTGGCGGGCCTCGCGATCAGCTCGGTCTGGAATTACGGCGTGAATGAAGTGTTCACCTGGCGGACAACGGCGCGGTTGAAGCGGGCCAGGCAAAGGTAAACGACCAAGCGAAGATCGGGCGCTCGATTCTCCTATGGAACTTCAAGACACACGGAACCGAATTCCGCCCCCGCGAGTCTAACGCATCGTGCGTCCGATCGCCGTCATGCTCTGCGCCGCCGTCCTGGCCTGCGCGCAGGACCCCGTCACTTTCCGCACCGGCGTCTCGCTGGTGCACGTCGATGCCGAAGTCCTCGCCCAGGATGGGCGCATCCTTACCGGTTTCCACAAGGAGGACTTTCGCGTTTTCGACGAGCGCAAGGAGCAGCCCATCCTGCAATTCGCCGCCGAGGAGCAGCCGCTCGACCTCATCCTTTTATTCGACATCAGCGGCAGCATGCGCGGGGTGGTCCAGGAAGTGGCCGATGCCGCGCGCCAGGGCCTGCACCAACTCCAGGCCGGAGACCGCGTCTGCGTCATGGTCTTCAACACCCGTAGCCGCGAGGTCGCTCCCTTCACCGAAGACATGGACGCCGTCGACCGCACCATTCAGGAGGATGTCCTGGGGCTCAACTTCGGCGGCGGCACCCTCATCCAGTCCGCCGTCTCCGACGCCGCCATGCGCTTCCGCCGCGAACCCCACACCGAGCGGCGCCGCGCCGTGCTCATCATCACCGACAACATCGGCACGCGCACCCGCCGCGAAGAGTCGGTGGTGGACGAGTTCTGGGAGTCCGACGCCATCCTCAGCGGCCTGATCGTGCGCAATCCCGCCTTTCAGGCGATGCGCACCGTAGGCATCATCCTGGCCCCGCAGAATCTGGCAATGCAGGCCGGCATGAAGGGCATCGCCGAAAAGACCGGCGGCGACGCGCTGACCGCCAACGAACCCGGCACGGCCTTCCAGGAAGCCATGCGCCGCATCCGCACGCGGTACAGCCTCTACTACGCGCTGCCCGAAGCCAAGCCCGGCTCCCAGCGCACCATCGGCGTGGAACTCACACGCGATGCCGCCCAACGCTTCCCCAAGTCCCGCGTGCGGGCGCGAACGGGTTACGTGGTTCCGAATGCCGTCAAGCCGGCGACCAGTTCCCGGTAGAATTCGTGGAGAGGCTGGACAGACGTGTTTTTCGGATCTGCCAAGAAATGCACACGTCCCCTTTTCCCCGGGCACTGCCTGACCGCACAAGGCACGCCTTGAGCGATCCGGAAAACTCATCCGCGCCGGTAGCACACCGTTGACAGAAACCGCCTGTCTGCTATGCTAACGGCAGATAATGTAATTGATTTTCCTTATGACCGTCACCGTGAAAAGCAAAACCGAGTTGGTTGTGCCGCCCAGCGTTCAGCGCCAGGCCGGCATCAGAAGCGGCGACCGCTTAGAGTTCAGCGTGTCTTCCGGCACCATCACCATTGCTCCGGCAAAGCCAGCCACCTATAAACCAACAAAAGCCGAATTGGCCGCCATCCGCAAAGGCGAATCTGCCATTGCCCGCGGTGAGCACGTATCCTTAACCGATTTTCTCCATGGCCTGGACAGTAACCGTCGCAAAGCCGGCACAAAAACAAACCGCAAGGTTTCCCGCTAAAGACCAGGCCAAAATCGGAGCTGCGGTCCGGTCAATGGCCGACGATCCCTTTGCCGGTGATGTCCTCAAGCTGGAAGGCGAAGACAATCTCTGGCGCCGCCGTGTGGGCAGCTACCGGATTTTTTTCGCAGTTGATAACGCTGCTAGGACTGTGGCTATCAGCGCCATTATCCGCCGCACTTCCAAGACGTATTGATCTAAATCAACACTGGCCAAACGCGGTGTTTTTCCTTGGCCTGCTATCCCCCGCCCCGCACTGCCGGACCGCCGACGTGAAAAGTGCTGTTCTCTGCAGTTCTGCTATTCTGGAAACCGGCGGCACCAAAGCGAGGCAAGATGAAAAATAAACTCGCAACAGCACTCGCCACTGCGCTGTTTTTGGCGTTAGTGGCCAATCTCGCCGCCCAACAGATAGTTGGAAGCTATATCGCTAGTCTAGCAACGCAACCGACAGATGGCGCTTTGGGCTCTGGTGATGAAGCATCTTCCACCGGGAATTTCGGTGACGGGCTACGAAACTCCGGATTTTGATACCATTGGCCGAGGCGAACTCCGCTACCGACGAATCTTCAGCGGTTCGGGGACATCTTCGCCGCTCGCGATCATGTCAGCCAACACCTGAAGGGCTATCGGCTTCACCTTTCGCACCGCCTCTTCTTCGGTGGCGGCGTAGGCCATCACGCCTGGAAGGTCCGGCACGGAAGCCAGGATTCGACCATCCTCCTCCCGTTCCAGTTCGAAGCGGATTGACTGAATCTCAACCATGTCGCCTGGTGGGCTAGAGCCGGTCTTCCGGGGCCGGTTCTGATGCTGGAACCTTGTCCAGCGCGGCAAGGAAACGTTCACGGCTGGCGCGCTCGGCCATTTGCCCCACGCGGGTCCAGCCGGAAAGTTGTTCGGCCAAGGCAGCCGCCACGATCCGCTCCACGGAAACCTGCTGCCGCGCTGCCAAATCGGCAATCTGGCGGTACACCGAGTCGGGAACTGTCACGTTGAGAGTCATGGCGCCTCTCCCATTATTGCAAGGAGTTCCCGCGGCGAGATCACTCGAACGCCGAAGCGATTCGCGAGCCGGATTACCCGCGGCGCAAAGCGGGGACAGCTACCAATTCCAAAGACGGGAATTGGTAGCAGTCCCCGTTTTGCGGCGACGCGTGCTCCCAGGCTGCGCCGCAACCCGCTTACTCCGTCCACACCAATCCCGATGGCAGCTCCTCACCGAAAATCCGGCCCAGCGTCTGCTCGTCTTCGGCTTCGCCTTCGAGCACGGCCAGCAGACGCTCCGCCTTCGGCATCCCTTGCAATTTCCGTTTCACCGTCTCCCGTGTGGCCGCGGCCAAATCCCGCGTCGGATCTCCCGTGAGGCGCGCCATGGCGGCCAGAGCGTCGCCGGCCGTCGCGATCTTCACCAGCGACTCCACCCAGCGCGTCACCGTGGCCGGCGGCACCACCAGGTTCACCGGGCCATAGAAAAGCTTGCGCGCGCCCAGCCGCGACAAACACCACAACTCGCTCTCTTTGTAATCGCCGGTCTTCACGCGCTTGATGAGCGCGTCGCCCAATTCGGTCTTGGTCCCGATGGGCAGCAGTTCCAGGCTCGAAGCAGTGCGCCACATCTCACGGCGCAGCGATTCGTTGATGCGCTGCGGCTTCTGGTTGCCGCGCGGCAGCAGGGATCCGGCCAGCCGCTGGTAGACATCGGCTTGCTGGTTGCGGTTCATGCCGCCCGCGGCGCGGCCCCAGAAAATCCACCAGTCGATCTCGCATTGCACCTGGTTGCCGTGGGTGAGTCCGCCGGCGTAAACCCGGCGCGTCTGCTCGAGGCGGAAGTCGTCACCCGGATAGCCGAAGCCCGGCCGCAAACAGAAGCCGCACAGATTCAGCCAGCGCATCTCGTACGCCGGGCTTTTCTTACGCCCGTCGGCCGCGGCCAGAAACGCATCGGCCATTTGCCGGATGGCCGCCAGCGGCCAGGAATTTCTGCCCAGGCCCATGGTCTGTTCGAGCCGGGCCGGCACTTCCTCCGATTCGACCGGCGATTTCGCGGTGGTCGAAAACACGCTCGCAATCAGCTCCAGCGACGCTTGGAGCGCCTGCTCGCTCACCACCGCGGCGGCCTTCCGCTCCGAGGGTTGCTCGGCCTGCTTGCGCAGCTCGAACTGCAGGCGCCAGCGGTTGTCGCTGATCTTCGATTCGCACCAGGTTTCGAGCGTGCCCACCTCCGTGAGGCGCGCGCCCAGCTTCACCGGGATCAGCCGTTCCTCGGCCTTCTTGCCGAAGCGGATGACAGCGTGGAGCGGCACATGCCGGTGCAGGCCCGCTTCATCGGCCGGAAACTCCACCAGGTCGCCGAGCTTGTCTTCGGTCCGCACGAGCGAGCTGTACAGGCGGAACGACACCGGCCGGTTCGCCACCAATTGCAGCGCATCATGATCGATCTCGATGGCCGAGCCTTCCTCCGTGCCGCGCGGCACCAGGCAGACCGCCGGAAACTTGCCGTCGTGGGCTTCGCCCAGCGCGATGTAGTAGGCGCGCGGCAGACCGCCGCGCACCAGCACGCCGCTGCCGGTGGACCGCACGTAGGAGTAGTAGGCCGCTCCGCGCGCGACAGCCAGATCGAGATCCTGGTTTTCGAGAATTTCCGGCCGCCGCCCATACCACTGGCCCACCACGTCCGCGACGCGCTCGCGCAGAATCGCCGGGATGAAGAAGCCGCCATTGAAAAGGATGGCATCCGGCGCCTGCCCCGTCGGCTCCAAAAACGCATTCAGGTGGCGCGTGATGGCCGCGTCGGTTTCGTACGGCAACCCCAGTTCACGGAACAGGCTGCGCTTTTCGTCCTTCGGCCCTTCGCCGCGCCGGGTGAAAGGCAGGAAGCCTTCGAGCGCCAGCTCCAGCGCCTCTTCGCGCAGAATCTCGCTCTTGAGCGAGCGGCCGATCAGCGCCGAGCCCGCGCCCAGCACGGTGATCTCGACACTCTTCAAATCCGGGTCGTTCAGCAGCTTCTCTTTGGCCGCCGAGCACTGCCGCCGCAATCCGCTGCGCTGGCGGATGGAGAGCTTCGACGCCAGCTTGGTTTCCACCAGCCACGCCAGCGTCAAATCCAGATTGTCGCCGCCCAGCAGCAGGTGCTTGCCCACCGCGGTGCGCGTGAAGTTCACCAGGTCGCCTTCGCGCGAGACGCGGATCAGGCTGAAATCGCTGGTGCCGCCGCCCACGTCGCACACGAGCACCACCTGGCCGTCAAAGAGCTTCTTGCGCGACTGCGCCAGGTTGTTCGAGATCCACGAATAGAAGGCCGCGGCCGGTTCTTCGAGCAGCGTCAGCTTTTCCAGGCCCGCGTCGCGGGCCGCCATCACCGTGAGCTCGCGCGCTTCTTCGTCGAAGGAGGCCGGCACCGTCAAGACGATGTCCTGCTCGGCAAGCTGTGAGCCGGGCGCGCCCATGGTGCGGTCCCACTCTTCGCGAAACTTGCCGATGATCCGCGCCGACACTTCCACCGGCGACATCACGCGTCCGGTCTCCGGCGAATCCCACGGCAGAATCTTGGCCGTGCGATCGACGTCGGCGTTCGACAGCCAGGATTTCGCCGAGTGCACCAGGCGCGTCGGAACGATGGCCCCCTGCTCGCGCGCGTACACCCCAACGGGCTGCCCGTCTTCCAGGAACAGGAACGAAGGCAGCGTGCGCCGCGCTTCCACACGCCCCGCCGCCACCAGTTGCGGCGTCTCGTAAATGTGCACCGGCGGAAACTCGCGGTCTTCCGCCTCGCGCTCGTCGATATACGCCAGGGCCGAATTGGTGGTCCCCAGATCGATGCCGACTTTCACCGCCCGCTCACCCCTTCACCTTTTCCCGGACGTTGAACTCGAGCTTCCACTTGCGCCCATCCCGCGCCACGCACCACAATTGCAGCACGCCCGTCTCCGTGACCACCGCTTCGAAAGACACCGGCACAACCTCGGAAGAATTCTCGCCGGATGGAAAACTGATTTCGATTGGCGACAACTCTTCCAACTGGCCGCCGAAATCCTCGATGAGGTCGCCGGGCCGATCGTCCTTGCGCCCCGCCGAAGTGAAGAAGCGGAACTCCGCCGTCTGTCCCACCACCAGGCCGAATTCGCGCCCCGGAATGGTTACTTCGCTGCCCTCCTCCATTCCGAACGGGACCACCGCCAGCGCCTTGAGAGGCGCCGGAAAACCGGGCGCCGTCGGCATGGCGCTTTCCACCCCGACGTAGTAGGTGCGCGGCACGCCGCCGCGGATGCGCACGCCCCGGCCGCTGCGCGCCAGGCCATAGTAGGCCGCTCCGCGGGCCACCGCGTGCATCAGGTCTTCACCGCTCAACGGCTTCACCGGCGGCATGCCTTCCTCGGCCAGCCAGGTGTCGAGCGTCGCCAGGATGCGTTCCCGCACCAGGGCTGCATTCAACACGCCGCCGTTGAAGAGCACGTGGGTCGGGCAGGCCAGACCGCTGGGGCCGCGGCGCACCGTTCCGTGTTCGGATACCGCCGCCTGCTGGCGCAGGAAGCGCGCCAGGTGCCGAGTGATGGCCGCGTCGGCGGCGTACGGCAAACCCAGTTCCTGAAGCCCGGCGCGCCGTTGCTGCGCCGGCATCTCCGTGCTGGGCACGGCCTGGACAAAACCTTCGCCCAGGACCTTCTCGATATCGCTGCGCAACAGCGTGGCTTTGATGGCGCCGGCCACCAGCCCGCTTCCCCTACCCAGAATAGTCACCGGCATCTCAGCCGCGCGGGAATCCGGATCGAGCAGCTTTTCCTTGGCCGTGCGGCAATTGTTCCACAACGATTGCAACTGGCGGCTGTCGATGCGGGTTCCCTTCTCCGCGAGGCGCGCCGCGACTGCGCCGGCGAGCGCCAGGTCGATGTTGTCGCCGCCCAGCAGAATGTGGTCGCCCACGGCAATGCGGTCGAGCGCCAGTTCGCCGTTGGATTCCGTAACGGCGATGAGCGTGAAATCCGTGGTGCCGCCGCCGATATCCACCACCAGGATCAGGTCGGCCGGCCGCGCGCGCTGGCGCCAATCGTCGTGGCGCTCGATCCACGCGTAGAAAGCCGCCTGCGGCTCTTCGAGCAGCGTGACGTTGCGGTATCCCGCCTGTTTGGCGGCTTCCAGCGTCAACTCCCGCGCCACCGCATCGAACGACGCCGGCACCGTCACCAGCACCTGCTGGCTGGTGAAAGGGGCGTCGGCGTGCTGCGCGTCCCAGGCTTCCCGCAAGTGTTCCAGGTAACGCCGGGTGGCTTCCACGGGCGAAATCTTCGCCACACCCTCGGGCGCGCGAAACGGCAACAGCGCCGCCGTGCGGTCCACGCCGGAGTGCGAGAGCCACGATTTTGCCGAGGAGACCAGCCGCCCCACGTTTTCCGCGCCGCGCTTTTGCGCCAGATAGCCCACCACGAAACTGCGCTCCGCGTCCCAGGGCAGGGCGATGGCGCCGGCAGGAAAATCCGAGGCGCCGGCCAAGTAGAGGAACGAAGGCAGCAGGCTCTCATCGCGCACTTCGCCCGGATTCACCAGTTGAGGGATGGCAGCCAATTGCACGTTCGCCGGCGCGAAGGGGTCCGCCGCCGCCGCGATTTCCGCGTAGGCCAGCGCCGAGTTGGTGGTCCCCAAATCGATCCCGATGGCGTACCGCGCGGCCTGCGTTTTCTTACTCAATTTCGATTTCCGCGGGCGCGACGATGGCCGCGTCCTGTCCCGTCCCCAGCGTGGGCAAATCGACCTTCGCCGCGCGCCAGCCTTTGTGCCGCAAAGTACCGCCCGCGGGCGGTTTCGCCGGCACATTGCCGATAAATTTCACCACATTGGGATCGGACGACGGGGCCTTGGCGAAGGTTCCTTCCACGCCGTCGATCACCGGTTCCAGCCGCACGTACCGCGCAAGGGATTCGCGGCACTGCTTGTGGACCTCGCGGACCGCCGCTCCCACCTGCTCATCCGCGTGAACGTCGATATCTTCCATGAGAAAATCCACCAGCCGGGAATCGCGCTGCAGGATACCGAGAATCTGCAACGCGCCATCCGCCGGTGTCCGCGTGACCGCGGGCACCGCCGCACGAGCCGCGGGCGCCGCTGCGCGCTTCACCAGTCCCAATTCCGCCAGCACCGCGCTGGATAACGCGCCGCCGAACAATAAACTGAAGAAACATCGAAACGCTAAACCAATCCGCATCAGATCAATGACTCCAAAGTTTTAGGATGCCTTTAGGATAACTGGTGGCACGGTTCTCCCTTGCCGCGGGCTACCGGATCACCGCCTGCCGCAGCCGCTCCAACTGGCGCCGCGCAATCTCCGCCCACTGTCCGGAGCTGTCCAGCTTCAAATACGCCTTCCAATGGTGCACGGCCTTCATGGCATCGCCGGTCCGCTCGCACAGCAGCGCCAGGTTGAAGTGCGCGTCCGCGTAGCTCGCGTTCAGCTCGAGGGCCCGCCGGTAATGTTCCAGCGCCTCTTTCACGCGTCCCTGCTCGTCGTAGAGGTTGCCCAGGTTGAATTGCGCCAGCGGGTATTCCGGGTCGGCCTCGATGGCCTCGCGGTAGTATGTTTCCGCTTCGCCGAATTTCCGCTGGCGGTAATAGATAGTGCCCAGGTTGACCAGCGCCCCGGCCGCCTTGGGATTCAGTTCCAGAACTTTTTGATAGGCTTCCACCGCCTGCTCAATGGGCGCCCCGGCCTCTTCCAGTTCCAGGCCTTTCTGAAACCAGACTTCCGATTCGCGGAGCCGGTTGGCCGGCTGCTTGCGCTCCGGGAAGCTCTGGACGCCGCGCAGCTCGCCCGCGTCGAAATCGAACAGGATCTGTCCGCTGATGGCCTCCATCTTCTGGCCCGCCACGTGGACCACGATCTTCTTGCCGTTGGATGCCACGCGCAGTTCCGAGAGGGGCTGCTTGACCCAGTCCAGCTTCTTGCGCAACGATTCCAGCGCCCGCCCGATCTGGCGCGCCGCGATGCGTTTCTCGCGCAGTTTGACGATGGCCTGCAGCGCGATCAGGTCCGAAAAGGAATAGCTGTCGCCTTCCGGAATCAGCTTCTGCCGCCCCCAACTCTGGAGCTGGCGCTCGGTGAGTCCGAACTGGCGGCGGACATCCGCCCGCGAGTATTCCTCCTTCGGGCCCTTCTGGAGCACGTGCCTATTTTAACAAGGTCGCGCCAGACAAAACGCAAAACTAGGACCGTAACTAATTACACATTTTCTTGTGGAGCGATATGCGCAAGACAGAATGGCTCTTTCGCCCGTAATCGGGGGCCGCCCGTTACCGGCGGCCACCATGTGAACCGCCGCCGCCGGAACTATGGCCGCCGCCAGAGCTACGCGCGCCGCCGCCGCTGCTATAACTGCGTGAGGCGCCACCGCCGCCGTAGCTACGCCCGGCACTGCTCGGAGCGGAGTACCGTTGCGCCGGAGCCGAGTACCTCTGAGCCGGAGCGGAGTACCGTTGCGCCGGAGCGGAGTACCGTTGCGCCGGAGCCGAGTATCGCTGCGCTGGAGCCGAGTAACGCTGCGCTGGAGCCGAGTAACGCTGCGCTGGAGCGGAGTAACGCTGCGCTGGGGGCGAGTATCGCTGCGCTGGAGCCGAGTAACGCTGCGACCCCTGGAAGTGTTGCCACTGGCCCTGCGTGTTTGCGCGCCCTGCGCTCGGCGAGGCCGAGCCGCGAGAACTTTGTGTCATCGATCGGTTTGCGGACGCAGACCCGGTCCCGCTTCCAAACCGGCTCCAGCTTCCCGCACCGGCCGATCGGGCGGAATTGAGGCTGCCCGATCTTGTCACGGCGCTACGCGAAGCCATCGATGCGGCCCCAAACCGGGAGGCCAGTTGACTGTTCGGGTACGAGACTCCCAACCGGTGGCTCGGGTCGTGCTGCCACAGCCCCCTGCCGCCGCCAAACCCGCCCGCGAATGCGCCACCGCGGAAACCGTAATGGTTGAAGAAGCCGCCGTTGACGAACAACGAGCCGCCGAACCAGTTCGGGCCCCAGCCCCAACCCCAGCCGCCATAGCCCCAGCCGCCCCAACCGCCGAAGCAGAACCCGATGTCGATGCCCGGATAAAATCCAAAGCCGTATCCGCCATAATAGAGCGGCGGATAGTAGCCCCAAGCCGGAGGTCCCCAGACGTAAGCCGGGTCGTATTCCGGCACGTAGATCACCTGCGGATCGGCCGGCGCAATATCAATGGCCGACTGCCCGCCCTGTGTCTCGGTCGTCACGGTCTGCTGCGGAGTGGTAGAGAGCTTGCCATTGCTTTGCGCCCGCGCGCGCATCCGCTGCACCGCGGCCATGACGTCCGACTGCTGGGCCAGGAACGCATTGCCCAATGCCGTGGTCCATTGGACATCCTGGTTCAGCATCGTCAGAACGTCGGGGAAGGCCACCATAGCCTGGACGCTGGCATCCCAATTCTGCTGCCTGGCTGCTTCCGTCAACAGCTGGCCCTTCAGGTTCCCATTCCGTTGCAGCCACTGTTGCGCCTGCACCACTTCCAGCGGGTAGGTGCTGGCCACCAGAACCTGGCTCAGCAGTGGATCGGGATACAGCGCGATGGGCGCCACCAAGTCGTCCAGTTGCTGCGCAGGCAGCATCTGCGCCTGGACCGGCGCCGGCTGCCCGGAAACCGGTGGCGGCGCCTGCACTTGCGCCATCATCAGAAAAGGAGTTCCCAGTAGACCAACTAATGCCGCTACCAAGCCGGCTTGCCGCGTCATTCGGTGTGCCATCTTCTACCTCCTGTACATCCACCACTATAGATGCGCGGCGGGCCTCCCAGGTTATGAATGTTCATTAAGGTACTGATTCGCACAGTGTGGCCATCGAGGCCACGATCAGTGGCCGGCGCGGATGTGTGACGCACTCTTCGGCCGCGTCGACACTGGCCGGGCTGCGCCCGGCTGCGCCGATTGACAATCGGTGCGCAGGGTGCCATCCTGCCCACATGCACTTTGCGAAGAAAAGTACTTGATAAACTCTGGCTTCCGGGCTATCCTATTGCCATGGCGACATCTGGCCCTAAGCCGCTGGAACTTCATGCCCACGCCATGGACAACCTGCGGTACATCCGCCGTACGCTCGAACGCGCCGGCGAATTCACCGCGGTGCCCGGCCTCGGGGGCGTGCTGATGGGCTCGACCGCGCTCGCGGCCGCCTGGATCGCCGGCCCGCAGGCCGCCTCCCCGCGCTGGTTGGCGGTATGGCTGGTGGAAGCCGTGGTGGCGCTGCTGATCGGAATCCTGGCCGCGGCTTTGAAGTCCCGGCGCGCGAAGCAATCGCTGCTCTCCGGCCCCGGGCGCAAATTCGTCGCCGGCTTCGCCCCAGCCATGGCGGCAGGCGCGCTGCTCACTTTCGTAGTCTCGAGCGGCCCCGCGGCTGATCTGCTGCCCGGCATATGGCTCCTGCTCTATGGCGCCGCCGTGGTCTCGGGAGGTTCGGCTTCGGTGCGCGTCGTGCCGGCCATGGGCGCCTGTTTTATGGCCGGCGGTGCGGCTGCGCTGCTCTTGCCCGGCGTCCCCGCCTACCTCTGGCTGGCCGCCGGCTTTGGCGGGCTACACATTCTCTTCGGCACCATCATCGCGGTGAATTATGGCGGCTAAATCCAACACGGCAAGACGCGAACGCGAACGGAAATCCATTCCCGGCCTCACCAGCATTCCGGCCGTGTCCGGTGCGCCCAAGCTCGACCGGCTGATCCACGAGCGCCTCCGCCTGGGCATTCTCAGCGCTCTTTCCGTCAACCAGGCGCTCACCTTCAACGATCTGAAGAAGCTTCTCGATACCACCGACGGGAACCTGAGCGTGCACGCCCGCAAACTGGAGGAAGCCGCTTACGTCGCGTGCACCAAGTCCTTCGAAGGCCGCGTGCCCCGCACCGAATACCGCCTGACCGCCTCCGGCCGCCGCGCCCTGGAGCGCTATCTGGACCACATGGAGGCCCTGATTCAAGCCATGCGCGACAAGTGAGGGAGCGATCCTCTTTTTTTATGCCTCCAAACTTTACAATGCAAAGTACTCTGCACACGGGCATTATCATGGACGGCAACGGCCGCTGGGCGCTGGCGCGCGGCCTTCCCCGCGAAGCCGGGCACAGGGCCGGAGTGGAATGCGTCAGCCGGATCGTGGAAGCCGCCCCCGCCGCCGGCATTGGCGTTCTGACGCTGTTCGCCTTCTCTTCCGACAACTGGCGCCGCCCGCGCGCGGAAGTCGCCGCCCTGCTGCGCCTGCTCCAGGTCTACCTCGAAAAGGAAGGCGGCCGCTCGATCTCGAACGGCATTCGCCTCGAAGTCATCGGCCGCCGCGACCGCCTGGGCGATTCGCTCCGCCACGCCATAGGCCAGATCGAATGCGCTTCCGCCGCCGGCACGCGGCTGCGGCTGCGCATTGCCATCGATTATTCCGGCCGCGACGCCATTCTGGCCGCCGCGCGGCGCGTGGCGGCACTCGACCGCGAATCGCTCGACGACGCCCTCGGTCCGCCCGTCGACCTCCTCATCCGCACCGGCGGTGAACGCCGCCTCAGCGATTTCCTCCTCTGGGAATGCGCCTATGCCGAGCTGATCTTCTCGCCCCGCATGTGGCCCGACTTCGATGCCGCCGATCTGGCCGCCGCCGTCCGCGAGTTCCGCACCCGCCACCGCCGTTTCGGCGCCGTCCCCGACGCTCTCATCCCTCGCCGCGAAGCCTGGCTGGATTAGTGGGACCGGCCCCCTGGCCGGTCCAATGCGGGCGAAGCCACGGCCATCGCCACCGAATTCCCTCCGCGAAACGGCCGGCGGCAATACACTGATTTTCTTCTCCGACTGCGACGGCAACATCCTGCACCTGCTGCACCGCGAGCATCCGCTGCCCTGACGGTGAGGCGGATTTGGGTCTGAGCCGTCCAACGCCCGCTGGAGCGGCCGCAGACCCGGCGTGGCGCATTGCCGCTTGCGGTGCAACCGCTTAAAATCTGATCTAGGATGATAGCGCGCCGGAATCTGGTGGCGATCGCTGTGCTGTCCAGCGCCGTGATGGAGGTGCTGGACACTTCGGTGGTCAACGTCAGCCTGCCCCATATCGCGGGGAACCTTTCGGCCACGACGGATGAAGCCACCTGGGTCCTTACCTCGTACCTGGTGGCCAATGCCATCATTCTGCCCATGAGCGGCTGGCTGGCAAACTATTTCGGCCGCAAACGCATGCTGCTGACGGTGGTGACGGGTTTCACCGTGTCGAGCCTGCTGTGCGGGCTGGCGCCGAGCCTGCCCATGCTGATTTTCTTTCGGGTGATGCAAGGCATTACCGGCGGAGGGCTCCAGCCGCTTTCCCAGGCGGTGTTGCTGGAGGAGTTTCCTCCTCGTGAGCGCGGCAAAGCCATGGCCCTTTTTGGGCTGGGGATCGTGGCCGCTCCCATACTCGGCCCCACCCTGGGCGGGTGGATCACCGACACGTATTCCTGGCGCTGGGTCTTCTACATCAACCTGCCGGTGGGGATCACCAGCCTGATCATGATCTCGATGTTCGTCGTCGACCCGCCCTACCTCAATCGCGGCTCGCTGCGTGCCGACTTCTGGGGATTCGGCATGCTGGCCGTGGGCATGGGCGCGCTGCAGATCATGCTGGACAAGGGCCAGGAAGACGACTGGTTCGGCTCGCGCTTCATCGTCACGCTGGCTATAACCGCGGCTGTTTTCCTGATCGGCTTCATCATCCGCGAGTTACTGATCGACCAGCCCATCGTTCACTTAGAGCTGCTGAAATACAGGACCTTCGCGGCCGGCATCTTCCTGGTGACGGTGTTGGGGTTCGTGCTTTACAGCAGCCTGGTGCTCCTGCCGCTTTTCATGCAGACCCTGCTTGGTTGGACGTCTACCACGGCGGGTATTTGGAGCAGCCCGCGCGGCATCGGCACGGCGCTGTGCATGCCGCTGGTGGGGTACCTGCTCGGCAAGGGCTGGGACGGACGCTGGCTGCTGGCGTTCGGTTTCTCGATCGGCGGCCTTTCCCTCTTAGGCTTCTCGCACATGAACCTCCAGTCCGGAACCTGGGACATCCTGGTGTGGCAGATCAGCCAGGGCCTCGGCATGTCGTTCATCTTCGTCCCGCTCACGACTCTCACGATGGACCCGATCCCCAAACGCGAGACCGGCTATGCCACGGCCCTTTACAGCGTCATGCGGAACATCGGCTCCAGCGTCGGCATCTCGTTCGTGACGACATGGCTCGCGCGGCGCGCCCAGTTCAACCAGACCCTGCTGGTTTCCCATGTGTCGCCCTACGATCCAGCCGCCCAACGGATGCTGAGCCAGGCGCAGGCGATGGCGGTGCGCAATGGCGCCGATCCCGTCACCGCGAATCGCCAGGCCCTGGCGATGCTCTATGGCGTGGTGCAACGACAAGCGTCGGTGCTGAGCTTCCTGACAGTGTTCCGGATGATCGGCATCCTGTTTCTGGTCATCATCCCGCTGATCCTGATCCTCCGAAAGCCAAAGCATCTCAGGGAGCCGATTCCCTCGGTACTCCCGCCAAAGGCGGAGCGCTGATTCATAGAAACAGCTCTTTTAATACTCTTTGCGTGCTATAGTGTTCGCATCGGGGGGAACCCTGAACTTATGCGACGCGCGATACCGATGCTTGCCGGCACGGTCCTCTGCAGTTTTGGCTTGAGCCTGGCCGCTTGCCACCATGGTAGTGATCGAGATCTGGAGACGCTGGATTACGCCAAGAGCACCATCAGCCTGGATGGCCCGGCTACGGCGCGGATCACCGGCGGCAACCAGATTGAAGTGGAGGGCCCGGCGACCAACCACGACAAGTTCCAGCACGACGTCTATTTCACGGCCACGCTTTGGGATGCCGGCGGCAACGCCGTGGGCACGGCCACCGGCAAGCTGGAGGATTGGCCGGCAGGGCATCGCGGCCTCTACAAACTTGCGGGCACGGTGAAGTCCGCGGAGTGGGCGCGCGTAACGGTGGTGGTCTCCAACGTGAAGGAACATGTGAGGGGCCAGGCTGAGGATTAGGCCGGATGCCTGTGCCAGGACCAAGCGGAGCCATCCGAGCCCGAGCGATGGCCGGGGCTTTGCTGTGCGTTGTTCTGACGCGATCCGCGGCAGCCACGGGCAATTACGTCCTGACGGCGGAGCTTCCGGCGACGCTCCACAAAGGTGCACCCGCCACGCTGGTCCTCCATGTGCACAGCGGGGCCCAGCCGGTGGATCACCTGGCCGCCTGCCTGGCCACTGCGCCACTCTTCGTCAGCATGGAAGATGCCCTGGATACCACTCCCGCTAACGGCATCGATCTGGGGGCCGGCCCCGAGTCCGGCCTCCAGCCGGCCTGCAGCATGGCCATCGCAGGTGTCCCGAGCGGGCCCGGCGTCTATGCTTTTACCTGGGAGCCGGACACGGCCGGCCGGGTGAACCTGAAGTTCACCGCCGGCGCCGGCGCCATCACCGTGCCCGCCGACGTGGACAGCGCGCCCCCCAGTCCCGTGATCCTCGCCGTCTTCGTGATCTTCGTCGCGCTTGTTTTGAGCGTGGCCGCTTATGTGCGCCACCGGTGGCCGGAAGCGGCGGCCCCATGAACCTGTTGAGCATTCCGTGGATCAGGGCCACGCTGCGCAGCCGATTCTACCCCGCGGCCTTTCAATGGACCACGGCAGCGACGTTCGTTCTGGTTCTGGTGACGGCGCTCTTCGGAACCAACAACGCCGGTCAGAATTTCGGGATGGCATTGGCTTGGACCGTCTGGTGGCCGCTGCTGCCGCTCTCTTTCGTTTTCGCCGGACGCTTCTGGTGCGCCGTCTGTCCTCTGGCCTGGCTGTCGGACCAGGTCCAGCGCGCAGTAGGAGTGCGGTTCTCCGCTCCGCGCGTCCTCGTGCGATACGGTCCGTGGATCATGGCCGGGCTGTTCATCATGATCACCTACCTCGACCAGACGTGGGGATTCGACGGCGACGCGCGCAAGACTGGCTATCTGCTGCTGGCGTTGCTCTGGGTGGCGATCTTCTTCGGCGCTTTTTTTGAGCGGCGGACGTTTTGCCGCCACGCTTGTTTCGTCGGAGCATTTGCCTCCAATTACAGCCGGGCCGGGATGGTGGAGCTCCGGGCCGAGCCGGGCCGCTGCCGTGATTGCCGAACCTGGGACTGCAGCCGCGGAACGGCCTCGATGCCGGGCTGCCCGGTCTTCCTGTCTGCTCCGGCCGTCGAGGACTCCGGTACGTGCCATCTTTGCGGGAACTGCGTAAAGAACTGCCCGCACGATGCCATCCGCATTTCGCTGCGCGCTCCCACGGTGGAGTTGTGGAACGTGCGCCAGCCACGGCTGCCCGATGTGGTCCTGGTGACGATGGTGATGGGCATGGTCCTGATCGAGCAAGCCACAGCACTCCGTCTGTGGAATCCGCTGGTGGAGCAGACGGGTGCGCTGCTGCACCTGGATCCCTATGCGTCGTATCCGCTCATCCACGGATTTCTGCTGGCGGTGTTTATGCTGGCGCCGCTGGCAGGTTTAGTGGTTGCCAGCCTCGTCTCGACGGCGCTGGACGACAGGGTAAGCCCGGCGATAGTATTCCAGAACTCCCTGGCCTTCGGTTACGCCATGATTCCGCTGGCCCTGGCCAGCCACGCCGCACTCGGCCTCCATCGCCTGCTGGGATGGTCGCGAGGCATCCCCTTCGCCTTCCTGGCGATGGTAGGCCGGTTTCCCGCCGGAAACCACGCGGCCTGGCTGCCCAACCCGGCGGTTTGTCGGATTGAGATGGTGGTGCTGGCTTCGGGAATTGCCGGTTCCTGGTATTGCGCCTGGCGCATCGCTAAGCGGCACGCGCGCCGGAGGCCATGGGCCGCCTGGCTGCCGCACGCGTGGCTGCTGCTGGGCCTGCTGGCTGCCAACCTGTATGCCGTGAGCCAACTGTAAACGCTCTCGCCCGGTTGCGAATCTCCCAGACTGGAGGCTTCTACTTCGGCGCGCGTTGTCGTTTGCCCTTTGGTACCGCCAGCGGTACCATGTAGGCATTCGGCAGTTGCCAGCGGACAGTTCAGACTGCGCGTCCCCAAGACGGTACACGCGCGGCTTACCAGCCGCGCCGAGCAGGAAGGCGTCAGCCTGAATACGCTCGTAACGGCAATGATCGCCGAGGGGCTGGGCAAGCGCAAGGCAAGCTGACCAGCCGTGCCGCGCCGCAGCTTCCTGGCCCTATGTTCCTCCAGCCAGCACACTTCGCGCGTGTGCGCGCGGCGGGCAAAAGTGCGCGCGAAGTGCGCACGCCAGCGATCCGTGTCCCACTTTGCACCTGCCTGTACCGGATGTACGTGTTCGTGAACACTTAGATCGACATGGTGAAGCCGAGTGGATGACTCTCAGGAAAATGTGCAATTGGTGGCTGTCCCTATTTTGGCTGTGCCGTCCCCGTTAGAAAGGCTCGTACCCTGTGCCCAGCCAGTACATCATGGCGCGGCCAATCGCCGTGCCCAACACCACCGCCGCCAACATCGCCCCCGCGAAGGGTGTAATCTCCACTCGCTCCTCCGGCCAGAGCCGGACTGCGACGGCAGCCGGAAGCACGCTCACCAGGGCCACGTAGCATCCCAGCCATAAGGAGTTCCTGGACGTGAACAACTGCAACAAGCCCGCGAGCCGCGCGGCGGTAAACGGATCGTAGGCCCGCCGCGACAGATTCGCCATCATCCATAACACGGCAATCAGCAGCAGCAAGCTCCCCGCCACCGTCGCGCCCAAAAACACCCGCAACAACCCGGTGTTCCCGCGCCACGAAATCAGCACTGCGGGGGCCAGCCCGCCCAGCAACACGGCCGTACCCAGAAACGACGCCGGAACCCATCCCGAATTCCACGCCGGCTGTGTGGGAACCGTATAGAGCGCCGCGCCCGCCACCACCGCCGCGATGCCGGCCGCGCTGGCGGCAGCGCCCAACAGCAACCGGCCCTCGGTTCTTCCCAACCACCAGAACCCGCTGTACGCCAGCGCCAGGAGCGCGAACACGGCCGTCAGGATCACCTCCAGGCTGAGCCGCGATTGCCCCAGGTTCACCAGGGCGCGCCACGCCATCAGCGGACGTCCCAGGTGGGCCATGGATAGCAAGAGGCCCATCGCGATCACCGGAAAAATCGCCATCGCCAGCGGGCGCATCAGCACCGCATCCGCCGGGCGGGCCTTGGTCTCGAACACGGTGGCCCCGAGCGTCAGCCCGCAGGCAAGCTGCGTCGCCAAAGTGAAGAGGATGAGTGGCCATTCCTTCATGCCTGGGCCTCTTTCCGCACGTGATAGCGGATGGATGGCCCGGTCAGTTCCGGCGAGGGCAAGTCCCGCAGGGCGATGGTCGAGCCCGGCCGCGCCGCGATCTCCGCCAGCGGTCCGACCTCGATGGCGCGCATGGGACACGCCGCCACGCACACCGGCGTGGGTTCGCCCAGGCACAGATTGCATTTCCGCACGCGGCCTTCGCGCGCGTCGTATTGCGGCGCCCCATACGGACACAGCCAGGTGCAATAGCGGCACCCGATGCACTTTTCGGGATCGTGCACCACGATGCCATCCGCGGCGCGCTTGCTATACGCTCCCGCCGGACAGCCCTCGACGCAGGCCGGCTGCTCGCAGTGATTGCACGACATGGACAGGTTGTACGCGAACACCGCCGGGAATTCCCCGCCCTCGAAGCTGCGCACCTTGCGGATTCTGCGCCCCACCGGCGCATCGTTGAAATCCTTGCAGGCGATCTCGCAGGTCTTGCAGTTGATGCACCTGGTGGCATCCACGAAGAACCCGATTTGCGCGCGAGCGGCGGCCATGATTTCCTAAACCTTCTTCACTTCCACCAGAATCGTATGCTGCGCATTGCCGTGCGCCAGCGGCGTGGCCCGCTGGCTGGTCAGCACGTTGATGCATCCCCGCCGGCAGACGCCGTCCTTGCCGGGCGTGTACCACGCTCCCTGCGGAATGGCCACCACGCCCGGGCGAATGCGCCTGGTCACGCGCGCCCGCGTCAGCAGCGCGCCGCGGTCGTTGAACACTTTCACCCGGTCGCCGTTCGCGATGCCGCGCGCCGCCGCGTCCCGCGGGCCAATCCACATCTGCTGCGGATCGGCTTCTTCCATCCACGGATCTTCGTCCCACGTGGAATGCGTCCGCCGCTTGTAGTGCGGCCCGATGCACTGCAGCGGATAGCGCAGCGCCAGCTCGTCCTGCGGCCCTTCCCACGCCGGAATGTAGTGCGGCACGCCGGGAATGCCGGCGCGGTTCAGCTCGGAGAGCGTTTGGGAAAAGATCTCCACCTTGCCCGATGGCGTCGGAAACGGATGCCCCGCGGGATCGCGGATTTCTTTTTCAAACGCCACGTACTCTTCCGGATCCTTGCGGTAGAAGCCCCGCTCGCGCAGTTCCTCATAGGACGGAAACCCGGGATCGCGCTGCCGCGCGTCGCCGACAATCTGCTCGAGCCACTGCTCTTCGGTCTTGCCCTCGGTAAACGCTTCTCCGATCCCCAACCGCTCGGCCACGCGGCTCAACCACCAGTAATCGTGTTTGCACTCGAACGGCGGCTCGACCACCTTGTTGCCGAAAACGATGTAGCGCTCGCCCGACCACGGCACGCCGATGTCCGCCCGTTCCAGCGAATTGTCGGCCGGCAGCAGGATATCGGCGAACCGCGCGCTGGGCGTCAGAAAGTGGTCCGACACCACGATGAACTCCACCAGCCCTTCATCCCGCAGAATCCGCACCGTGCGATTGACGTCCGCGTGCTGATTCACCAAAGTATTGCTGCCGAGGTTGAAAATGAACTTGATGTTGCTCGCGAGCGGCCCGTTCTCTACGCCATCCCGGGCGGTCATTTCGGTGCCGCGCACGATGGCGTCGGTCCACAGAAACACGGGAATCCTGGTCTTGACCGGGTTGGTTCCGGTGGGCAGGCCGCCGATGGGGATCTCCAGCCGCCGGCCCCCTTCGCCGCCGCCCCAACCGCCGCCCAACACGCCCAGGTTGCCGGTCATGCAGGCCAGCGCGATGCCCGCCCGCACCGATTCTTCGCCGTGGGCGTGGCGCTGCGGCCCCAGCCCCTGCAACAACTGCGCCGGATGAAGCGTGCCGTATGCGCGCGCCAGGTTGCGAATTGCGGGCGCTTCGATTCCGGTGATCTCCGCGGCCCACTCCGGAGTTTTCCCGACGCCGTCGGAACGCCCCAGCAGGTAGCTCTCGAACGATTGCCCGGCCGGCACACCCGCGGGCATGTGCCCTTCGTCGAAACCGATCGTGTACTTGTCCAGAAACTCCCGGTTGCATAGTTGCTCTGTAATCAGCACGTGGGCCATGGCCACGAACAGCGCCGCATCGGTGGTGGGCTTGAGCGGCAGCCACTCGTCGGCAAACGTGGCCGCCGTCTCGGTAAGCCGCGGATCGATCACCACCACCCTGGCGCCCGCTTCCTTGGCGCGTGCCAGGTAATAGTTCGAATTGGTCTCGAAGATGGTTTCCGCTGGATTGAATCCGTTGAGGATGATGAGTTTCGAATGCGCCAGCGTCTGGTACGAGTTGGTGTCGCGATACCCCGTCACAAAGGGCGCCGTGTAACTCAGGCACGCGGAGCTGTAGCTGTTGTAGCGGGCCAGATACCCGCCCATCAGGTTCATCAGGCGCTGCGCCGCGGCGTGCCCGCTGATGGCGCCGCAATCGCCGGTCGCGTACTGGATGTACACCGACGCCGGGCCATGGCGCTCCACCACGCGTTTCAGATTCGCCGCGATGGACTCGACAGCCTGGTCCCACGAAATGCGCTGAAACTTGCCTGCGCCGCGCTCGCCCACGCGCTTCATGGGATATCGCAGGCGCGCCGGATTGCGCAGACGGCTGCGCAGCGCGCGGCCCTTCAGGCAGGCGCGCAACTGGGGCCGGCCGGCGGTGTCGGGGGAATCGTCGGTGCTGATCCGGGTGATGACGCCATCCTGGATGTGGGCCTTCAGGTGGCACCGTCCTCCGCAGTTGTGGCTGCAGGCCACCGCGACAATCCTCGCGCCGCCGCCCGCCGCCACTCCCGCCAGCGGCCAGCGGCCCAACATCTCGCCTGCCGCCACCCCCGCGCCCGCCGCACCCGAAAGTTTCAAAAAGAGCCGGCGATCCACCAGGGCGCGATCCTGCTGATTCGTGTTCATCCGCGGCCCATACCACGTTTATCAGATTTCAGACTCTGGTTCACTTATAATCAGGGCATGCTGGTTGCAGACGACCGGATCACGTGGCAACGCGAACGCATGGTGGCGGACCAGATTGAAAGCCGGGGGATCCGCAATCCGGATGTGTTGCGGGTGATACGCTCCACTCCGCGCCACCTGTTCGTCCCCACCAATGTCCGATCCACGGCGTATGAGGACCACCCCCTTCCCATCGGTCACGGGGCTACCATTTCCCAGCCGTATATCGTGGCGCTCATGACCGAACTGCTGGCGCCGGCGAGGAAGCATCGGGTCCTGGAGATTGGCACCGGCTCGGGGTATCAGGCGGCGATACTGGGGCAGCTAGCGGCCGAGGTCTACACGGTTGAAATTGTCCCAGAGCTGGCTCGATCCGCGGCTAAGACGCTACGCGAACTGGGATACGCCAACATCACCGTGCGGCAGGGTGACGGCTACAAAGGCTGGCTGGAGCGGGCACCTTTTGACGGCATTGTGGTGACAGCGGCGCCGCCGGAACTTCCCCAAGCACTGATCGCTCAATTGTCCGGAGGTGGCCGGCTGGTGGCTCCCATAGGGTCGATGTGGGGCCAGGAACTGATGGTGATCGAGAAGGAGGCTGACGGAACGATCAAGGGGCGATCGGTCTGCGCGGTGAGCTTCGTGCCCATGAAACCCCAAGGGCTTCGCCCTTGAAATCCCTGCGGGATTTGGAAGTCAGGAGTCAGAAGTGGAGATTCCGGTCAGCCATTCTTGAACTGTGGGACAATCAGTGTAGGATTTTGAAAAAGCCGTTCCAAACGCAATTCTGGTTCTGATCATGCAGACTCCTAAAGAAAGACGCGCAGACTCGACGTACGCCCCCGCGGCGCAGCCGTTCGTGCCTCATGGCGAGGTGACCTGCCACTCTCCCATCTTTAGCGAACCCCTTTGCGCCCTGGAGTTCCTGGCCCTGCGGCTCTCGCCCGAGTATCACGGCTCGACGATCCCACGCGGAGATGGATCGGCGGTCGTGATCATTCCTGGACTGCTCGGGATGGATCTCAACCTGTTCGAACTCCACGCGTGGCTGCGGCGAATCGGGTACCGACCATATTATTCCGGCATAGGCTTCGCCGCCGATTGTCCCGACCGCCTCTCGCGGCAGCTCGACGAGACGGTTGATCGCGCGTACGCGGAGACGGGCCGCCGGGTGCATCTGATCGGGCACAGCCTCGGCGGTATCTTCGCACGATCCGCAGCGGTCCGGAGGCCGAAACGAATCGCTTCGGTCATCACCCTCGGCTCGCCTTTCCGGGGGCTCGTGGTGCACAGCCTGGTACTGGCACTCAGCAACGCCCTGCGCGGCTGGATTCGAAGCACGGGTCCGGAGGTTCCGGGCCAATGTGCCTCAAGCCGGTGCGGTTGCAGTTTCGGGCGGTCCTTGGGCCAGGCCTGGCCCCGTTCTGTCCGGCAGACCGCCGTGTATACGAAGTGCGACGGGCTGGTGGATTGGCGGTACTGCCTGAGCGGGAAGCCGGACATCGATGTCGAGGTCGTCGGAACGCACCTCGGCCTGCCGTTCAACGCGAGGGTCTTCCGGCACATCGCCGTTCGACTCGCGGCTCCGAGGGGAGCAGAGGCAAAGAAGTAACGGTGTCCCATCGACTGTGGGGCAGGCTATTCAGCCTGCGGGCACGATTGCCTGGCAAGATTGCCCGCCCCGCATTGCGGCAAGCCGCAAACGGCATACTCCGCACAGAGCCCGTAAGGGCGAAAGATACTAGCCCAGGGCGCACAGCCCTGGGTTTTGGGTCGCCAATTTGCCAGCCCCGGAACGGGGCGAAAGATGCCCGGGGGCCCGGATTCTTTCGCCCCGTTCCGGGGCTAACGTCCTGCGCGCGGTTCCCAGTGCTGGCGCACTGGGCTATTCTCTTGGTCCTTCGGACTTGGTCGCGGAAGAATCGTCGCGGCCTGCGAAGAAAACAAAGCACAGTAGTACAAGGCCGGCACACCACGAATGCGGATCACTTACCTGGCCCTACGCGGTGGTTGTCTGCTCCACCGGCTGCGCCGCGGTACGCGTGGCCTGAGGAGCGGTGCTCTTCTTGGCGACAGGCTTCTTGGACTTGTTCGCGGCCGGACTGTTCTTTGTCTGAACCGTCTTCTTTGGCGGCACGGCTTTCTTCGCCGGAGTTGCCTTGGCAGCCCGAAAGGCGGCCCAACGCTTCTGGTTGGCTTCCGCGATGCGCTTCTTGCCAGCCGGACTCAGCTTGCGCTTCTTGCCGGCGGGCTTGGCCGGAGCCGCCTTCAGCGCCGATACCGGCGCTTTCTCATCCTTCCGGTAAGCTGCCCATCTCTTCCGTTGGGCCGCCGCCATTCTGCGTCGTGCGGCTGCGCTTAAGACGCGCTTCCCGGTGGGCTTGCTACTCTGAGGAGCGGAAGAGCGTTGACTCCCGCCGATCCTCGCGCGAATCGCGGCCATCTTTGTATCGATTTCGGAGGCCTGGTGCTGCAAGCCGACTAACGCCGCTTGCAGAATTTCAACATCATTTATGCTGCTCGACATGAAAAGATTATATTCCATCCAGCAGCCGCTGCCCTCCTATCGGGCTCCGCTAGTTCTGACGGCGCCTGACGGCGGCTGCCGCGGTTGGCCGCTGGGGCATCCACGCCAAGTCATCGCTCAAGAAATAGATAATGATGGTTGCACGTGCAGCACAAATCTCTTCTTTATGAGCAAAACTCTTTGGTGGCGCTGGCGCACAGGGTTTTCTGCGCTTGGTCGGGACGCTAGGCCATGAAGGTGCAGAATCTGCCACTGCGCGTGCAGAGTCCGCACCGGGAGGCCAGCCGTCAAAGCGGCGCCAAACGGCTCTGGCGCTATTCAAACTGACTGGAATCGGCCACCCGATTACTGGTTCGTCAAGATTACAGCGATCCAGGGCCATCCCAGAGAGACATTTTCGCTCCCGAAGAGATTGGTCCGCCTCGTGCAGATGAGAGGGCGAGTTGACTGCGCTTGCACAGGAGAAAACGCCATGCACGGGGCACACCGGAGAGCCGCCGAGCAGCACGAACTTGCGGCACAGGCCCATCGTACTGCTGCCGAACATAACGAAAAAGGGGACGACGTAGCGGGAAGATGGCATGCGGAACGAGCGCTGGAGTACTCCGATCACGCTTACAAGCTGGCAAGGGAAGCCCACACCAAGTCAGGAAAGATAGGGGCTATTTAATGTCTACTCACTATAACCACGGATCACATTACGAAAACCATCAGCGGGCTGCCGAGTTGCACGATAGCGCCGCCCACGCGCATCGCAGCGCCGCGGAAGCCTACAAGAAACAAGATCATCAGACCGGGCAAGAGCGCTCCAGGCGGGCACTTGAGCACTCCCAGAAGGCTTACCAGCATGCCGAGCAGGCGCACCGGGACGCCGTGAATGAACACGGCTTCGCGATCTTTGGGCACGAGGACATCGCGGCGCTGGCTCATACGCTATGGCAAGCCAGGGGCTGTCCGGAGGGATCACCGGAAGAAGACTGGTTCCATGCCGTGCAAGAATTGCGGGACCGCCCAGTTGGCTCCCCGAAGTGAACGCGGCGGGGCTGATAACGTTCAAGGATTCGGCCCATGCCCGGGTTCAAGCGATTCGACCAGATGGTTTTGTCACTAGTGCGTTGACCGGCTGATGTCGTCGCGATAATACTGAGGTCGGTATGGGTGAGAAAAAGCGCCAGCAGCGCGCCGACGCTGGCCGCCGGAAGACTGGAAATGATGGTGATGGGATGGATGTAGCTCTCATACAGCATCGCATATGCCGTTAGCGGTGCAGGCTGTCGACCAGAGCGAGTCACCCTCCCAGATATTCGACGTGAGCGTACGTACCTAACCGCGGGTTGTATGCGAGATACCAGCCAACATGGTCAGGATCCTCGTAGATCACGATCTGATCGCCAGACCAGTTCCAGCCCGCGACGATGTTGTAATCGAACGCGGCGACGTCCCAGTAGAAATTGCCGAACCAGAAGCGTTCGCGGTTTCCTCCCGCAAGGTTGAATATATGTTGCGGTCCAAAACCACCGGTGAAATGCCCGTGCGCCCACGGCTGAGCGAGGTGGTAATTCGCATCGTTGCGGCCACTATCATGTCCGACCCATTTATCGTTCTTGGCATCAACGTGCGGAACGTCCGGATGACCTGGCTTGTCCACTTTCACGTGGTTCTCGGTCGCGGCCTTCTCCTGACCTCGTGCAGGGGTCGAGGCGCGCGCCGGGTTGGAAGCCCTCGCGGGAGCAGGACCACGAGCGGGAATGTGTCCACCGCCAACCGCGGGGTGAGCACCGCTCTGTCCCCCTCCACCGCCGCCTCGTTGCTCCCCACCGCGCTGCGCAAAAGCAGCCACGCAGCATAGAAGTGATAGCCCTATAATCTTTTTCACGTTAACCTCTCTGGCGATATCTCGCCGTCAAGTCCCCCGCACGCGCAGTTCCACCGTGTGAGAATTCACTCGCAACCTGCGTCAAAGATCGCTGCGTGAAATCCCCAGTTTCTTCATCCTGGCGTTCAAGCCAAGTCGCACCGCTGGGGGAGGCGAAGGAGTCTTCTCCGCGAGGGAATGAGCGGCTGAGGCCGTGACGGGTGTGTTGGGACAAGGCGCCGAGCGGCGGTTGGGGGCGGTGCAAAAGCAGACCTTATTCGCGAGCCGTTGACGAGCCGGGATTTGCCATCTTGGCCCCTTCGCGCAGTGCGGCGATCCGGTTCTGCAGCGTCCGCAAGCTGATCCCCAACATCTCGGCGGCGAGTTTGCGATTGCCGCGCACGTGCTCGAGGGTGAGTTTGATGTAAGCCT
>JBEKDA010000012.1:0-112848 GCA_050014595.1 Bryobacteraceae bacterium | reverse complement strand
TTTCTGCGCTGGTGGCGACGTATTCGTCGGCAAACGGTCTCTTGCTCTGGCTTGTTCTGCTGTTGTTCGGGCTGTGGCTTCGCCTGCCATTCAGGTTCCTGTTGGCGCTTCTGTTCGACATGATCCTCGTCGGCCTGTTTTATATGCGAGACTATCACACGCCGTCCCAGCACAGCAGTCCGTTTGAAGCACTCACCCTACATTCGGGCCGCGTCCTGATCGTTGCAGGTGCTTTTGTCGGTTCTCCGTTTGACGGTATCCGCGCCGTATTAGCGGTACCGTTCGGCGCGCCATCCGATAACGGTCGAGTTGCTTTTGCAGGCGCTTGCGGCGCGATTGGAGTGGGCGTTCTTATTCGGAGTGGAATTCTCTTGTGGCGGCGCAGAGATCGTTATACGAAAGGCCATGCCGCGCTGATCCACATCGCAGGTTTTGTCGTTCTGACAGCAGTGCTAGTGGGACTCGGCAGAGCGAACTTTCCTTTAGTAGCTGCACTGGACCCCCGCTATGCGACCTACGGCCTCGTGTTCTGGATAGCCATGGGCGCTTTCTATTGGTCATTCGTCGAACGCCGGCTGGGCGCTCTGAGTGCGCACTGGTACCAGATCGCGTTCAGCGGTGTCGTCCTTTGGACGATCCTGGGACTTGCCGTGAGACAACCGTTCTGGATTCGATACTCGAAGGCCTACGGCAAGGTGCTCAATCAGATCCAGGCCGCTATTGTGTCTGATGTTTTTGATGAACCCATATGGCAGGCATCTTTTCCTTCAGGCGCGGCGATCCTCGGGGAGGCGGACTATCTTCGGCAGAACCACCTCTCGGTCTTTACTGAAGCGTGGACGACCTGGGTAGGGAAGCCTGTTGAAAGACTTTTCACAGTGGATCCGGCCAGGAGCTGTATGGGAGCCTTCGATAGCGTCACCCCGATACCTTCCCAGATCAGACCGGGTTGGCGTGTCTCCGGCTGGGCATGGGACAGGCTTCGGCAGACCGGGCCAGGTACCGTGATTCTGGTCGATCCTACTCAGCGGATCGCCGGAGTTGTCAAGAATCCAGTCGAGCGGGAAGAGATACCTCTTGCGATTTCGGAAGTCCGCTCCTCGCGTGTAGGCTGGACCGGCTACGTGGCTGGCAGTGTACCGAAGACACTGAGGGCGTATCTTCTGGAAAGTGATGGCCGGTCATTATGCGCCTTGGGAGCACCGTTGACGTTGGCCCGCGGCGAGGATAGGAAGATCTCAACGAGCAATCCAGGCGACCAGGCCAGAGACCGTTTGGTTCAGCATGGGAGTAGCTGGTAAAGAGGATGTCATATGAAGACCGCCGCGCTTAAATCGTGGATTCTTTGCTTTGCTGTTGTTCCGGCCCTTCTATTGGTTATGTACGGTATCGAGCAATTCGGTAGCACTATTCACCTGCGCGCGTCCGGAACGCCACCAACCGAAATCGGTTTCATAGACCGGGCGGGAGATCCCAAAGGGGCTGAGACGGTCTCCACAGCGGGAATTCTGAGTATCTGGGGTTGGGCGGCGGACACAGCGAAAGGAGCGCCTGTGGATCGAGTGATGGTGTATGTGGATGGTATAGATGCGGGAGCAGCTATGTTGGGGGTCACGCGTCGGGATGTGGAGAAGTATTTCAGCAGGAGTGACTACTCCAATTGCGGCTGGAGCTTCCAGATGCCAGCATCAAAACTGAGCCCTGGAAAGCACACAGTGACCGTGACGGCTTCCGGTCCGTCCGGAACGGCCCAACTGGCGCCAAATAGAATCATTACGATCACGGCGGATACTGATGGGGGGCGGAGATAGGTTCACTCACGCACCTGGATTTCCCTTGCAGATATTCAATATCAGCGGGCACTTTGAATCCTCGTAGGGCTGATCGTAGAGAAATTCCGTCTCGGCGCGGCGTGCGATGGCGTCGCCAGTTTCCTTCTGGTGCGCGCGCCGGAGTTGCCGCCACTCTTCGTGGGCCTTTCGCGCCTGTGCGCTCCAGCCTGTAACGCGCGCTCCACGCAGAAGCGGATGAGGCCGCCTGCGGCGTGAACGGAATCGATGATTTGCTAGCGGCGTGGGGGCCGATAAGAGTGCTCGAACTGTTCGAGAAGTCGGTTTCCGCCGCTCGCCTGCACGTCGTACTCCCCCCGGAATTTCAATAAAGACCAGAGGGCATGTTCCGTGTCACCGTGCGCCCAGCTCCGCGATAGTTGAGACAGGTTGCTTTAAAATCAGGATAGTGGTCGCTGGTTTCGATCCTCTTGTCGCGGAATGGTTCGCCACGCGTTTCGGCGCCGCCACGGAGCCGCAAGTGCGCGGGTGGCCGGAAATCCGCGCGGGGCACGATGTCCTCATCTCAGCGCCCACCGGCTCCGGCAAAACACTCGCGGCCTTTCTGACGGCTATCGACAGCCTGGTGCGGCGCGCGCGCCTGGGGCCGCTGCCCGAGCAAACCGAAATCGTCTATGTCTCCCCGCTCAAGGCGCTCAGCAACGACGTGCACAAGAATCTCGAACTGCCGTTGGCCGAAATCTCGGCGCTGGCGGCGGAGCGCGGCGTTGCGCTAGCGCCCATCCGCACGGCGCTCCGCACCGGGGATACGCCGCAGTGGGAGCGGCAGAAGATGACGCGGGAGCGGCCGCACATCCTGGTCACTACTCCGGAATCGTTGTACATCCTGCTCACCGCCGCCAAGCCGCGCGAGATGCTGGCGCGCGTGCGGACGCTGATCGTGGACGAAATCCATGCCGTGGCCGACGACAAGCGTGGTTCGCACCTGGCGGTGACGCTGGCGCGGCTCGACCGCCTGGTGGAACAAAACGGCGGCGCCGCGCCGCAGCGCATCGGGCTTTCCGCGACGGTGAAGCCGATCGAGGATGTGGCCCGATTCCTGAGCCAGCGGGCGAGCATCATCCACGTAGGGCACCGCCGCGAGATGGACCTGGCGGTGGAGGTGCCGCGCGACGAGCTCGGCCCGGTCTCGACCAACGAAATGTGGGACGAGATCTACGACCGCGCGGCCGAGCTGATCGGCGCGCACCGTACCACGTTGGTCTTCGTCAACACGCGGCGCCTGGCCGAGCGGGTGGCCCACCACTTGGGCGAGCGTCTCGGCGACAACGCCGTGCTGCCGCACCACGGCAGCCTCTCCCGCGCGTTGCGCCTCGATGCGGAGCAGAAGCTCAAGAATGGCGAGTTGCGGGCGGTGGTAGCCACGGCGTCGCTCGAATTGGGAATCGATATCGGCACGGTGGACCTGGTGTGCCAGATCGGCTCGCCGCGTTCCATCGCGGTGGCGCTGCAGCGCATCGGGCGCGCCGGCCACTGGGTCGGTGCGCTGCCCAAAGGCCGCCTCTTTGCCACCACGCGCGACGAACTGGTGGAGTGCGCCGCGCTGGTCCGCGCGATTCACCGGGGCGAACTCGACCGCCTGGAGATCCCGCGCAACTCGCTCGACATCCTGGCGCAGCAGATGGTGGCCGCGTGCGCGTGCGAAGATTTCGCGGAGGACGAACTGTTCGGGTTGATGCGCCGCGCCGGCCCTTATGCCACGCTGGAGCGCGCCGATTTCGACGCCGTGCTGGAGATGCTCTCGGAAGGCATTACCACTTCGCGCGGGCGCGGCCGGGCCTACCTGCATCGCGACGCCGTCAACCGCCGCGTCCACGCGCGCCGCGGAGCGCGCATGACCGCCATCACTTCGGGCGGCGCCATTCCGGAGACCGCGCAGTACCTGGTAGTGGCGGAGCCCGAGGGCGTGACGGTGGGCACGGTGGATGAGGATTTCGCCGTAGAGAGCATGGCCGGCGACATTTTCCTGCTGGGCACCACCTCCTGGCGCATTCGCCGCGTGGAAGCCGGCCGTCTGCGGGTGGAAGACGCCCACGGCGCCGCGCCCGGCATCCCCTTCTGGCGCGGCGAAGCGCCGGGCCGCACGCTGGAGCTCTCCCGCGAAGTGGCGCGTCTGCGGGAAGAGGTGTACCGTACCGGCGCCTGCCCCGCGGAATGCGGCCTCGACCGCGGCGGCGCCGAACAGGCGGTCGAGTACGTGTGGGCCGGCCGCGCCGCGCTGGGCGCCATGCCCACCGATACCTGCGTCATCGCCGAGCGCTTCTTCGACGAAGGCGGCGGCATGCAACTGGTGATTCACGCGCCCTTCGGCGCGCGCATCAACCGCGCCTGGGGCCTGGCGCTGCGCAAACGCTTCTGCCGGTCCTTCAATTTCGAACTGCAGGCCGCCGCCACCGATAACGGCATCGTGATCTCGCTCGGCGAGCAGCATTCCTTTCCGCTGGACATCGTCTTTGAATTCCTGCGCCCCGCCACGGTGGAGGAAGTGCTCACGCAGGCTGTGCTGCCGGCGCCCATGTTTACGGCGCGCTGGCGCTGGAACGCATCGCGCGCGCTCACCATCCCACGCTTTCAGGGCGGGCGCAAAGTGCCGCCGCCCATCCAACGCATGCGCTCCGACGACCTGATGGCCGCGGTCTTTCCCGATCAGGCCGCCTGCCCCGAGAACCTCTCCGGCGACGTGCGCATTCCCGATCACCCGTTGGTCAAGGAGACCATCGCCAACTGTCTCTACGAAGCCATGGACCTCGACGGCCTCCGCACCGTGTTGGCCGCCATACAGGAAGGCGCCATCCGCACCGTGGCCATCGACACGCCGGAGCCTTCCCCCTTCTCTCACGAGATCCTGAACTCGAACCCATACGCTTACCTGGATGACGCCCCGCTCGAAGAGCGCCGCGCCCGCATGGTGCAGATGCGCCGCACTCTGCCCGACGACTCGGAAGGCGCGGGCGCGCTGGACGCGGCGGCCATCGCGCAAGTGGCCGCGGAGGCGTGGCCGCCCACGCGCGACCCCGATGAGCTTCACGAAGCGCTGTGCGGCTGGAGCTTGATCCCGGTGGGACAGGTAGCCGGCGATGGCAATTACGAACAACTGGCGGCTGATCGCCGCGCCGCCACGCTGACGTTCGGAGGCCGCGATTATTGGGTGCCCGCCGAGCGGCTCGATTTGGTTCTTCGCGTCTACCCGCAAGCCACTTTCGACCCGCCCATCGCGCAACCGGCGGGCGGCCGGGCCATTCCCGGTTCGCCCGAAGCCTGTGCCGCCGAGATTCTGCGCGGCTGGTTCGAATGTTCCGGTCCGTTGCGGGCGTCTCACCTGGCGCAAACGCTCGCCATGCCGCGCGAGTTGGTGGACCAGGCGCTGGCCCAATTGGAAGCTGAAGGCCAGATTCTGCGCGGCCGCTTCACGCCGAACTCGTCCGAAGTGGAAGTGGAATGGTGCCACCGCAACCTGCTGGCGCGCATTCACCGGCTCACCATCGGCCGGCTGCGGCGCGAGATCGAGCCCGTCACCACCGCGGCTTTCTTCGCCTTTCTGAATCGCTGGCAGCATCTCTTGCCAGGAACCCAACTGCATGGCGTGGACGGCACCTTGCAGATCATCCGGCAGTTGCAGGGCGCGGAGTTTCCCGCGGCCGCGTGGGAATCGGAAGTGCTGCCGCGGCGCGTGGCTCGCTATCAGCCGGAGTACCTCGACGATCTTTGCCTGGCCGGCGAAGTGACGTGGGGCCGGCTCTCGCCGCATCCGGCTTTCGAGCGCGAGCCGGAAGAAAACAAGAGCCGCCGCGTGCGTCCCACGCGCATGGCGCCGCTCGCCATCTTTCTGCGCGAAGATTCGCCATGGCTGCTCGGCGTGCCGCAACCGTCGCCCCACGAATCGCTCTCGCACCCGGCGCGCGAAGTGCTGGCCGCCATTGAACGCCACGGCGCCTCCTTCTTCACCGACCTGACACACTCGACCGGCCGCCTGTCGAGCGAAGTGGAGGACGCGTTGTGGGAACTGGTGGCCGCGGGCCTGGTGACGGCCGACGGTTTCGAGAATCTGCGCGCCCTGCTCGATCCCAAACGCCGCGCCGGACAAGGCAAGGCGCGCACGCGCCGGCCGAGGCACGCCCCCGGCCGATGGGCACTGCTGCGCCGCGCCGGGCAGGCGGCACCGCCTGCCCCACCCAACCACGCTGAAATCTTCGCCCGCCAGTTGCTGTTGCGCTGGGGCGTGGTGTTCCGCGACCTGGCCGCACGCGAGCCCGTGGCCCCGCCGTGGCGCAACTTGCTGGGGGCGCTGCGCCGCCTGGAATCGCGCGGCGAAATCCGGGGAGGCAGGTTTGTCGAAGCGTATTTAGGCGAGCAGTTCGCGTTGCCTGAAGCGCTCGACCTGTTGCGCGCCATTCGCCGGACGGGAGAAACCGCCGTGTGGCCTGCCGGCGGAGAGCAAGGAACGGGGCTTGTTGAAGGACTTGTGTCCCAGAACGGGATGTTTTTCGGCCGCCGGACAGATGTGCCGCACACGAGCCATTCCTAACCCCGGCGACTGCTGGCGGGTCACCGTCGATAGCCGTTCGAGAAATCACTTCGACGCATAGGCGATGCGGCCAAGTGACCCTCGCCAGTCAAACGGCAGTTCGACTCCAAGGAAGGGCGTCTGCCGACCGGCGATGGGTGGAGGCCGACTTTCTACTTGTCGCCTTCCTCGCTCTGTCCCTGGCCGCCACGGCGCACCTCGGCCAAATACTCCCGGTAGCGCTGCTGCAGCGTCTTGCGATAGGCCGCAGGCTGCAGACCGGCAGCCGCGGCAGCCCGCAGAAAATCCTGCTCAGCCAAGCCAACGCCCGCGGAGATGCGATTATCCAGCGAACCAAAGAGCCGCGGATCGTATTCGAACCCGAAGATCCAGAGGGAAGGCAAAGCGCGTGCATAGTTATCCGGCAAGCCGAGTGCCGCGAAGGGAAAGCCGGTGGCCCAGTCAGTGTGATAGCCCATCTGCATGTTGGAAGGGTTCACGGAGACCTGGGCGTGTGTGACACAGTTCCCGGCGGGAATCTGGTAAATGCTTCGCAGCATCTCCGTGAGCATGCCGGCAGAGCGGACTTGCGCCGGACTGACCACCTCGGCGCTCTGGCCGCCAGGGGTTTGAGCTTCGAACGACACGCCGAGGAAGCTCTCGTTCAGGTTCAAATACAGCCAGTCGTCGTCGGCCCATACCGAATAGCCGGCGTGGTTGGCGGCATCGGATTCAGCGACCACCCGATAGACGCGGCCGAACCGGTCAATTAAATAATGATACGCACCTTTGCGGCGCACGTAATCGAGAAGCGATTCACCCAACCGTTTGAGAACCGACGTTTCCCCAGCTTCAAAGGGGGCCTGGGGACTCTCCGTGGTATGGAAAACGATACCAGCGGGCATAGATCGCCGAGTGGGCACACGGGAGCCGGCCCTGCTGGTGGGGAAAGCTAGGTAGGATCTGGGGTGGCTGGCCACCTGAAACCGCGTATCGATGCGCAGGCCGTTGCTGTAAACTTCCGACCCAAGCGATTTCTCCACCTGCCAGACGGATGACGGTTTAGGGACCTCCCGGATTAGGGGCAAATCCGCCCGGATCACCACTGCCGGTGGGGCTTTCGGCTTACCCGCCGCGTGTTTCGCAAGAAAGAACACCATCACCGCCAACAGAAGCGCGGGCCATACGATCCAGAAGCGGAAACGGCGCCAGGGCTTACTGGGTTGCGGCCGCCTCATCACTTTCAGAAATCGCAACCGCAGGACCGGATCCGCGATCATGCCTGCGACTCGAGCCGCCAGCGCTTCGGGGGACAGTCCATGATGCGCTCGCGTAGTCATGCTCATTATTCGTCGGAATGGGTCAAAAGTTTAGGGGTATACAAACACTATTTTTGTGATTCGAGAAAAAGAGGGTGGACTCCTAATGTAAAACCCGTAGAGCGCCGATGTTTGGATCAAGTTTGTGATTGCACCGTCGGCCTGTGAGGTACGGGGCCAGTCACAAACGGCCGTCGCCGGAAAGGACTAGTTTCCCGGAACGAGGCGCGTGGCGGAAAGAGTTGGCCGCGCAAGTGCCTATATGGAATAAGGAGAGAGTCATGAACAACGTCGAACAGGAATACACCCAACCGCTCGGACTGGACGTCGGCACCAGCCGCATCGTTGTGGCGCGAGCGACGAAGGAAAAGAAATACGAATACCACACGCAGCTCAACGCTTTTTTGGCGCTGCCGTACTCGAAGCTGGCGGAAGACCTTCTGCGGCAGGAGGAAGTTTTCCACGAAGTCCAGGGAACCGACCTGGTGGTGGTGGGCAATGACGCGGAGAAGTTCGCGGAAGTCTTCCATGTGGAGACGCGGCGGCCGATGAAGAACGGCGTGCTGAATCCGCAGGAGCCGCACAGCCTGGCCGTAGTTCGGCGGATCATCACCAGGCTGGTGGGGAACGCAGCCGTGCCGGGCCAAAGGGTCTTCTTCAGCGTGCCGGCGGCAGGCGAAAGCCTGGACAGCGCGATTACCTACCACTCAGCGTCAATCCAGCAGATTCTGTCGGAATTGGGCTACCAGGCGACGCCCATCGAAGAGGGTCTGGCGGTGGTGTACGGCGAACTGTCGGGTTCGAACTACAGCGGAATTGGAGTTTCCTGCGGCAGCGGGCTGTGCAATGTCTGCCTGGCGGTGCTCTCGGTGCCCGTGATCAGCTTTAGCGCGCCCAAGGCTGGCGATTTCATCGATGCCAATGCGGCCGACGTCACCGGCGATCGCGCCAACCGGCTACGCATCCTGAAGGAACAGTCCTTCCAACTCAACGGATTCTCCACGGACCGTGTGCAAAACGCGCTGACCGTTTACTACCAGGAGATGATCACCAACCTGATCAGTTCGCTGCGCAACCAGATTTCGTCGGCGCAAAAGTTGCCGAAGCTGGAACAATCGGTTCCGCTGGTACTGAGCGGCGGCAGCATGATGCCCAAGGGCTTCCTGGAGAAATTCAACAAGACGCTCAACGCCAGTGAATTTCCTCTGCGCCTGTCGGAAGTCCGCTTGTCAAGCGACCCGCTGCACTCCACGGCGCGCGGAGCTCTCATGGCGGCCCTCTGCTAATCGGCGATCCCGACGAAGGGGCCTGGTTATGCCGGCAGTTGCATGGTCACAACGTCGCTATCCCGTGAAGTCAGGATGGATGCGATGAGCCCGGAGAAGTGGACCGCGCGACAAGGAAGGTAGGAGGGAGAGAAGTGGTAGGGACGGGCAGATTCGAACTGCCGACCTGTCGCTTAGGAGGCGGCCGCTCTATCCAACTGAGCTACGTCCCCACTGGTAACTTCATTGTACCGTGGCGGGCAGAACGCTGAAGGATCTCCAGCCGCACCAAACATACCTGCGCCGCATTCCTGACTAACTTGAATTTAACCAGGTGCGGCACGGGTCCTGTTCCATCGAGCGTAAGGCGTAGGTGTACAGGATCACGGCCGCGGCGGGCGAAGGAAGCGCTGGCGTGAAGCCGGCGAACGGCTGCCGATCAACCCCCTGCCGCCGATGTCGCGGCGGTAGTGCATTCGCTCGAAGCTGATCGGCTCCACGGCTTGATAGGCGCGCGCGATGGCGGTCGCCAGATCGTCGCCGCCGGCGGTCACACCCAGCACGCGTCCGCCGGATGTTTCCAGGCCGTTGGCTCCTGTACGGGTGCCCGCGTGAAACACCGTGGCGCCGGTGGCTTCCGCCGCTTCCACGCCATGGATGGGCTTGCCGGTTTCGTAGGAACCCGGATAACCGCCCGACGCCAGAACCACGCAGAGGCTGGGACCACGCCGCCATTCGAGCGTGGCACCGGCGAGCGAACCGTTGGCCGCGGCCATCAGGACCGGCACGAAGTCGGAAGCCATGCGGTGCATGAGCGGTTGCGTTTCCGGGTCGCCCAGGCGGACGTTGAACTCGAGGACTTTCGGACCGGCTTCGGTCATCATCAGGCCGGCATAGAGGAAGCCGGTGAATTTGGTGCGCTCCACGGTCGGGTAAATCACGCGGTCGAGAATTTCACGCGTCTCGATCTCGGTGAGGATGGCGCCGTCGCAGTACGCGCCCATGCCGCCGGTATTGGGACCGGTGTCACCATCGAAGACGGCTTTGTGATCCTGCGTAGGGGCCAGCGGAACGACGTTGCGGCCGTCGCACAAGGCGATGAAGCTGACTTCCCGGCCGCGCAGGAATTCTTCGACGACCAGGCGCCCGGTGAGAGTCTGGAGAGCCGTCTCGGCTTCGGCGCGATCATGCGCGATCACCACGCCCTTTCCGGCAGCCAGGCCGTCGGCCTTGAGCACCACCGGAAAGCCGAAACGGTCGAGGGCGCGGCGCGCTTCGTCGGCGCTGGCGCTATTCACGGTAACGAATGCGGCTGTCGGAATATTACTTTGTATAAAAAAGTTCTTTGCGAATATTTTACTACCCTCGAGCTGCGCCGCCTGTGCATCCGGACCAACGATCTTGCGGCCGCGCGCACGGAACTCATCCACCACTCCAGCCACCAGCGGCGCTTCGGGCCCGACCACCGTCAGGCCTGCGTCGATCTCCTCCGCCAGGCTCAGGAATGACGCGCCCGGCGGCAGGCACGTGGCGACGCGCGCGATCCCCGGGTTGCCCGGCGACGCGAAGACCTCGACGCCCTTCGACTGAGCCAACTTCCACGCCAGGGCGTGCTCCCGCCCGCCGCTTCCCAGGACCAGGATTCTCATTTCGCTACAATCATAATAATGCAGGAGAAGTACGACGTAGTTGTGGTGGGAGCGGGTCACGCGGGATGCGAGGCGGCGCGGGCGTGCGCGCGCATGGGCCTGCGCACCGCCATGGTTACGATGAACCTGGACCTCATCGCGCAGATGTCGTGCAATCCCGCGATCGGGGGAATCGCCAAGGGCCACTTGGTGCGGGAGATCGACGCCCTGGGCGGCTTGATGGGGGAAGTCGCCGATGCCGTGGGCATCCAGTTCCGCCTGCTGAATACCAGCCGCGGGCCGGCGGTCTGGTCGCCCCGCGCGCAGATGGATAAGAGGATGTACCGCGCGCGCATGCGCGAGGTGTTGGAACAGGAGCCCAACCTGCGCATCAAGCAGGCCGAGGTGGCGGCGCTTGCCATCGACGGGCGGCGCGCCCATGGCGTGTACCTGCGCGATGGACGCAGCCTCGAGGCCGGCGCGGTGATCGTGACCACCGGGACATTCTTGAATGGCCTGGCGCACGTCGGCGAAATGCAGTACAGTTGCGGGCGGAATGGCGAGGCGCCGTCGCAACTGCTCGGCGACCAACTTCGCACAACTGGTCTGCAATGGGCCCGCTTCAAGACCGGAACTCCGCCGCGGTTGGACCGCCGAACGATCGACTGGGCGCAATTCGAGCCCCAGCCCGGCGATGCCGATCCAACGCCGTTTTCCTTCCTGACGGCACGCATCGACCGCCCGCAGATCGAGTGCCACATCGGCTACACGACAGAGGCCACGCGCCGCATCTTAAAGGAAGCGATCCCGCGTTCGCCGCTCTATAGCGGGCAGATTGAGGGGGTGGGACCGCGGTATTGCCCGTCGATCGAGGACAAGATCGTTAAGTTTCCGGATAAGGCCCGTCACCAGATTTTTCTAGAGCCGGAAGGCTTCGACACCAATGAGATTTACGTGAACGGCATGTCGACCAGCATGCCCATCGACGTGCAGGCCGCCATGGTGGCTTCGATTCCCGGGCTCGAACAGGCCGAGATGATCCGGCCCGGCTACGCCATCGAGTATGATGCCATCGACCCGCGAGAACTGGATCACACTCTGGAGGTGAAGTCGATTGCGGGGCTGTATCTGGCCGGACAGATCAACGGCACCTCGGGGTACGAAGAAGCCGGTTGCCAGGGGTTGGTGGCGGGCATCAACGCCGCGTGCCGCCTGAGCGGCAAAGAGCCGGTGATCATCGGCCGCACGCAAGGCTACACGGGAATCCTGATTGACGATCTGATTACCAAAGGCGCTGATGAGCCATACCGCATGTTCACTTCGCGTGCGGAATTCCGGCTGCACCTCCGTATTGATAACGCGGACTTCCGTTTGACACCCGTGGGCCGCCGCGCCGGCCTGGTGACCGACGAGCGGTGGGAAACGCTCAACCGCAAACTGCAGCAGAAGGAGCGGCTGACTAAAGCCCTGGAGCAGCATCGCAACGGACAGTGGCTGAAGCGTCCGGAGGCGTCGATTGCGGAAATCTCCGGCTGGGTGCGCGAGATTCTGGGCGAAGAGCCGGTGCGGGGGCTGGTCGCGACGGTCGAGACCGAGGCCAAGTATAGCGGCTATATCGCACAGCAGGAACGGCAGATGGAACGAATGAAGGACGCCGAACGCCGGCCGATTCCCGCGGCATTCGGCTTCGGCCGGATCCCGGGCCTGTCACGGGAAGCGCAGGATAAGTTGGAGCGAGTGCGCCCTGAGACGTTGGGCCAGGCGGCGCGCATCCCCGGTGTGACGCCGGCGGCCATCGCCATTCTGGATGTCTACCTGAGCCTGGACCGTGTTTGCTGATTTCCCACTGTCGGCGGAGCAGCAAAGCGCGCTCGAGGCGCATCTGGAAATGCTGCTGCGGTGGAATCAGAAGCTAAACCTAACGTCGATCCGCAATCGGGAAGAGGCGATTCAACGCCACTATTGTGAATCGCTGTTTTTGGGAATGCGCTTGCCACCGGGGGCTTGGAAGATCGCAGACGTTGGCTCGGGCGGTGGCTTTCCCGGTTTTCCCGTGGCCGTGTTGCGTCCGGATTGTCAGGTGACCCTGATTGAGTCCCACCAGCGAAAGGCAGTCTTTCTGCGGGAAAGTTCGCGGAAGCAGGCCAACATTCGGGTCTTGGCGAAGCGGGCTGAAGAGGTCGGGGAACGGTTTGACCGTGTGATCTCCCGCGCCGTCAGCTATGAAGATTTGGCTTCGTTCCTACAGAAACTTGCCCCTGCTGCCGATCTATTGACTGGAGGAGAAGAGCCTCCATCGGGAATTGGGTTCGTTTGGGAAGCTGCCGTCCCCCTGCCATGGGGGAAACAGAGGTTTGTCCGGACCGGAGTTGCGGTTTCACGTGAAACAGTGAAGTGATGAAAAGTGAAGTCTATTTCGGAGGAAACACCGTAAACACCGTAAACCTCTTGTTTCACGTGAAACGGCAACCATGCTAGTATGGCCGATTGAGCCGAGTCTTTGCCATTACGAACCAAAAAGGTGGCGTTGGGAAAACAACTACCGCTATCAACCTGGCGGCAGCCTTAGCGGCCAACGACTTCCGGGTGCTGGTGATTGATTCGGACCCGCAAGGCAATGCCACGACAGGACTTGGCGTAACCAAGGACACCAGCCGGCCGAGCCTTTACGATGTTCTTCTGGCAGACGCGGTTGCCAAAGACGCGATTGTGGCGACTGAGTTCGAAGGGCTTCACCTGATTTCCGCAGATAAGAACCTGGTTGGTGCCAATCTGGAGTTGGTGGATCTGCCGAATCGCGAATTCCGGCTGCGAGAAAGGATGGCGACGATTCGCGAAGACTACCGCTATGTTTTGATCGATTGCCCTCCCGCGCTGGATCTGCTTACGCTCAACGCGCTAATTGCGGCCGATTCGGTGCTGGTCCCGATCCAGTGCGAGTTCTTCGCACTGGAAGGCATTTCGGAGCTGATGGACACGATTGAACGGATCCGCCAGGGCTTCCAGCACCCGCTGGCGATTGAGGGAATCCTGCTGACATTGTTCGACGACCGAAACAACCTCACCCGGCAGGTGGCCGCCGACTTGAGGGAATTCTTCGGCGAACTGGTGTTCAAAACCGTGATTCCGCGGAGCATCCGGCTCGCGGAAGCGCCGAGCTTCGGCAAGCCAATCCTCGCGTATGACCCCCGCTCACGGGGCGCGGAAAGCTACATCAAGCTGGCGAAAGAGATTCTGGACCATGAACAAACCCGACAATCCGCGCAGGGCGCTCGGTAGAGGCCTGGGGACGCTGCTGCCGACGCGGCCACAGCCGGTTCAAGCCCCCACCGGACCGGTCACGGAACCGACGGCGCAGACGGTCCCAATCGATTCCATCGACCCTAATCCGATGCAGCCGCGGCGGGTCTTCCAAGCCGAGCGCCTGGCGGAACTGGCGCAATCGATCCGCACCAACGGCATCATCCAACCGCTGGTGGTACGCCTGGCTGGCGGCCGCTATCAATTGGTTGCGGGCGAGCGGCGGTGGCGCGCGGCGAAGCTGGCGGGGGTCGAGCAGGTTCCGGTCACGGTGCGGGTGATTCCGGACGATCGGTTGCTCGAAGTCAGCCTGATTGAGAACATCCAGCGCGAGGATCTCAATCCTATTGATACAGCCCTGGCCTTCTCGACGCTGTCGACTGAGTTCGCTCTGAGCCCGGAACAGATCGGCCAACGGACCGGAAAAGACCGCACGACCGTGATCAATTCCTTGCGGCTCCTGCAGCTTTCCGAAGACCTGCAGCAACTGGTGGCGGAGCGGCGCCTCTCGGCCGGACACGCGCGCTGTCTGCTCACTTTGCCGACCCTGGCGTTGCAGCGGGAAGTTGCGGAAAAGGCCGTGGCGCAAGGCTGGTCGGTGCGCCAGACGGAACGGACCACTCAGAAAATGATGGCCGGCCGCCAGCCGAAGCACGTGGATGAAGTGCAGATCGATCCTAACGTGAAGGCGGCAATCCAGGAGATGGAGCGCGTGCTGGGGACTCGCGTTCGCATCACCGAGAAGCGCAAAGGCGGGAAGATCGAGATCGAATACTACTCGGCGGAAGACCTCGACCGCATCTACGACACCATTGTGGGTGAGACGAAGTAAGCCGCCGCGCTCCTATTTCAGGAGTCGCAGGATGTCGGCCAGTTCTCTGCGGATTTCGGGTAACGGATCCTCGGAAAACAATTCCTGTTGAGCCTGTTTTGCGATGCGGGGTGGCTTGGGGGCGCGCGCTTCGGCCTGCAACGACTGCCGCGCGCCTTCGATGGTGAAGCGCTTGTCGCGAAGCAGGTGCTTGATGCGCAGCAGCAACTCGACATCTTTGCGGCGGTAGAGACGATGGCCGGTGCCGGATTTCTTGGGAGAGAGCACGGGGAACTCGGTCTCCCAGTAGCGCAGAACATAGGGCTCCACGCCCAGAAGTTCGCTCACCTCGCCGATTTTGAAATAGAGCTTATCGGGTATCTCGGGAGCACCGGTCTGCAACGCGACATCCGTCATAAGCCATTCGACATCCTAGCTCAACCCGGCGGCAAAGTCACTGGTTTCCAGTAATGATCGTGACGAAGTGTTGGCCGCGGGGCAGGAAAATCGTCTTGGGGCCGGCCGGTTGGAGCGGTTCGCTCGAGCCATCCACCTGGAGCTCTAACGGCGCGCGATCGAGGATGGCGATGGCGCGGGCGGTCGATTGATAGGAGAATTCAATGGTGGTGGCGTTCACGGCGCGAGCCGATTCGAGGTCGGCGGTGAGGCGCAGCAAATGCGGGCCAGGCACGCCGACGGCGGGTTCCAGGCTGTGCGCACCGGCGGGGAGCCAGATAGTTTCGCCGTCGGCTACCGGCCAGCGCGCGCCATCCACCATCGCCTGCCCTTTCCAGGGCACACCGGCTCCTAGGACCGAATCGATCACGGTCTTCGGCCCCACTTTCTCAATCCGCGTGACGGCAGCGGCAGCGGACGGCAGCAAGCTCAGATCGGGCGGAAGCAGGGAGTTCTCGAAATAGAGAGCCACGCGCTGGAAGCTGGCGGCGGCCTGGTGCACAAGCTGGAAGAGCTCGGTGCCGGTCTGCTGCTTGGTGGGATAAACATTTTGGTAGCGATCGACGATATTCAGGTCGATTGCTAGTTTTTCGCGGTGGGGAGTCAAGGCCTGGTAGCGTTCGGCGATGGCGGCGTAACGTTGCGGGCCGAGGTTCCAGACCGTGGCCGGGTCTTCGATGAGGAAAGTGAAAGTGTGGCTGTCGAGCAGCGGCAGGGCCCGCGCGGCGTCGGCGCCAATGGCATCGCGCATGCCGTTGTCGAAGCGATCATCGACGTGCGTGAGGACGAGATCGAGGTAGGGTTTCCGGCGGCGGGCGGTCTCCAATTCGCCGATCCACTCCTCCTGCATTTTGCCGGCGAGGGAGGCGCGGAATTCGAGGAAAGCGGCGCGGGAAGCCGGTTCTTTGCGGGTGGAGAACAGCTCGATCGGGTCGACGCCGCTCCGCTGCCGGAACAGGGTTCGAACGTCATCGTTCATGGGGGTGAAGCGAGACGGGTTGCCCATGCCTTCGAGCGATTCGAAATAGAGCTCGGCGAGGTTGACGCCATCCCAATCGAAGCGGGCGGTTAACTCTTGGACGCCGGCGGAAACGGCCCGGAAGCAGTCGCGATTGGTGAGGTTCATCAGCTTGCGCCAGTCGAGCTGGGCATCCTGCAGAACGGCCGTTTTCTCGCGCCACTCCGGGTGGTCGTTCCAGAACTTCTCGCTGACGTGGGGAAGTTCAAGCCAGGCGTATACCAGAATGCCTTCGCGGTGGCAGGCTTCGATCAGCTTGGCGAGGTAGGCGTCCTGTTCGGCGTTTGGCTCATAGAAGTGCCAGGCGGCGACGTGCAGGGCGGAGATGCCGGAGCGGCGCCAGCGCGCGGCGAAGTAATCGAGGTCGACGCGCGAGCGGTAGGCGGAATCAAAGAAAGCCCAGAGGCGGGAGGAGCGGAAGGGCGGGTCCATGCCGAGATCGCAGAGAGCCTCGAGCAGATAAGGGAAGCGCTCGTAACCGTGCTCGCCCGGCGGGACGGCGATCCACAGGACCGCGCCAGCGCCGCGGCGCAGGCCCGCGGCCATGGGAGCGCCGTCCCAACGCGCCCGCGTGAAAACCTGCGCGCCGGCGGGGAGGTCGAAGACCGGGAGCTCGAGACCCTTATCCCACACGATGGGAAGGGTGGGGCGGTGAACGTCGGCGAGGCTGGTGACGCGGACGCTCTCGGTGCCGCGCTTGAAGCCAAACATTTCAGCGAGCGACGATTCGCCCTCGAGGATGAGGATGGCGCCTTGCTCGACCCGGCCATTCCACTCCGACGATGCAGGCGCTCCGGCGCGGGCCACGAAGACGTGCGAGATGGAAGCGGGCTGCCGAAGGAGGCCGATGGAAGAGAGGATATCGGGCCAGGCGCCGGCGTCGTCGGAGAGCACGGCGAAGTAAGGGAGCGATGCGCCGCTCAGGGCGGCCGCGCAAAACAGCAGCCCGCCGAGGATGGCGCAGCGCTTAACGAGTGGTGTAGGCATACCAGAGTCCCAGGCGAAAGTCGGTGAAGTTGGGGCGGCGAGGGTTGGCGGTATTCGTGAGATAGGCGCCCCGCAAGAAATTGAACGAGATCCACATCGAGCGGGGTAGGAAGGTGGCGGAAAGGCGGATGCCGGGGCCGGTCTCTGCGAAATCGGCCCAGTATTGGCGCTTGATGTCGCCGGTGATATTGGCGTTCCAGTAGAGCTGTGTGTAGCGGCTGAGAGCGTAGCCCAACCGGGATTGGCCGTAGACCAGGAAATCGTCGTCGAAGCGGCTGATGAAAAGAGCATCGAGGCTGGTATCGACGAACCAGCCGGCGGATTCGGGTAGCCTGTGCCATTGGCCGGAAGCGCCGCCGCGGTAATCGGGGAGCATGTGGCCGGTGACGTAGCTCATGGCCGAGCCGGCCTCAAACCAGCCAGTGAGGCCGTGCCAGGGAACGGTGCGGACGCCGGCGCCCGCAATGAAGGAGCTTTCGGAAAGATATTGGGGAGCGGCGGCGCCGATGGTGAGGCGGGTATCGCCGATGAAGCGGACCGAAAGATAGGGCCGCAGAAACGAGCCGGCTCGGAATTCCGTCTTGACCTGGCCATACGAGAAGAAGTCGTGCCAGCGGGTGGAGAAGAGCGGATAGATCCAGGCGGTGGTGTGGAACAGGCGCGCGTCGCTTTCGAGATTGCGCCAGGCCTGGGAGGCCTCGGAGGCCACCTGCGGGTCCGGACTGCGGCGCGCCAGATCGAACCAGGGAAGCGCCAGGCGGTCCTGGTGCGTGATATTGTAGGCCCATCCGAGTTTGATCATGACATCGAAATCGCCGGGGTCGGCCTCGTGAGCTACCTGCAGGTATTTGAGGGCGTCCTTCATGTATCCGGCTTTCATGCTGCGTTCGGCCATGACTTTGGCGTCGATGGAAGCGGGCTGCGATTCGGGGCGGGCGCGCAGCACCTGCGGCATGCGTAGGACGGCGCGAACGCGGTTGGCAAGATCTTCATCCGGGCCGGCGAGGACCCGCTCGAACAGCGGCATGGCGGCATCGCGCGCGTCGCGGCCGTATAGCAGGAAGCCGAGTTGGGTGGCGGCCAGCATGTCGTCCGGTGCAGCTTCGGTGATGGCGCGAAATTCCTCTTCGGCTTCGGCCTGGCATTCCATGCGGAGCAGAAGGTAAGCCAGCTCGCGTCGCAGTTCGACGTTGGCTGGGTCGAGTTGGAGGGCGGCCTGAAACTCGGGGACGAACGGATAGCGGTCGGGGAGAAGCTCCCGGGCGAGTTCGGCGGCGCCGGGCTCGCCACCGCGGGAGGCGGCCAGCAACGCCGCGGTGGCATCTTCGGCGCGGCCCATAGCTTTCCAGACGCGGCCGAGCGCGACCAGCACCGAGCGGCGGTCCGGAAGCAGGCGCCAGGCCTTCTCGTAATGCTCGGCGGCGAGCGCGAGCTCGTCGCGCTGCTCGGCGAGCATGGCGAGCTCGAAGTGGGCGCTGAAGTTATCGGCGCCCATGGCGATGGCGCTTTTCCAGCGCTCGATGCCGGCGGCCAGCGGAGCGTCGATGTTCTGGAAGGCCTGTTCGGCGGTAGGGTTGCCGGCTTTGCGGATGCGGTCGAAGATGCGCCGCGCCTCGGCCTCGAGCTTGGTTTCGTAGGCCAGGAAGGCGAACTCCATGGCCACTTGGGCATCGGCCGGTTCGAGCTCCATGGCCGCGCGGAACTGTTCGCGGGCCAGTTCGTTTTCGCCAACCTTGAGATACGTGTAGGCCAAATCTTTGTGGATGGAGGCGCGCTTCGGTGCGAGCTCGATGGCCTTTTGAAAGTTGGCAATAGCGTCGTCGTAGGCGTGGGCGCGGAGCTGCTCGTAGGCGCGCGCCAGAGGCTCGTAGGCCGGGTCGGGAGCCTGGGCGAAGGCCATCGGAGCAAGCATCAATAGGATGAGCGTTCGCAGTATCACTTTAGAGAGATAGTGCGCAGGCGGGCCGGGGAATCTCGGAAGAATTCGACTGAAGGAACCAGAGTGGGCGGGAGTTGTGACAGCAAATCAGGCTATTTGCGGGCGGGTCTTAGCTAAGCTGGTGTAGTTTCTGCGAAATAACTAGACAGTTCATCTTTTCCGCTTTCTGGACTTGGGGCTGGTGCAGCCGGGCTTGATCTGCTCCAAGGTCCGGCGACAGCGAGTGAGCTTCTCCTGGATGGAGTCGACGGTCGCGGTCCACACGAAGGGTTTGGGGTCCTGATTCCAGGCCCAGAGAAACGCCTCGATGGACTCCTGCAGGTCGGCTACGCTGAGGAAGACGCCGCGGCGGATGGCCTTGTTGTCCAGGTGGCCGAACCATCTCTCGACCAGATTCGTCCAACTGGAACTGGTGGGGACGAAGTGGGGCACGCAGCGAGGATTGCGTTTCAGCCACGCCTCCCTGTAAGGTGTCCAGGGCAGCGAACAAGGTGGTCGTGCCGTTGCGCCTGTTATTTGTTGGACTCCACACTAGCTTCACCTGGCACCGCAATGGTAACGGTGAAGTTTCCCTCCACACCCGAATGGGTATCGGGGTAGGCGGTGCCGACGCGATAGGGCTGGATGCCGGAGTCAGTCCTGACGTATTGCCAGTATCCGGTGGTTTGCGCCGAGCCGGTGCCTGCGGTGCCGAGTAATAGAATGACTGCACACAACAAGAACACAACGCGGGTTCGTCTCATGCTTCGGTCTCCTGAGCCCAGACCTGGAATCTAGCCCTTCCCCTTCGCTGTGACCAGTGACTCACTGTGATAAACCCCGCTTTCGGGGTCCGTTTGCAGCAACGGTTGGTGAAGACCGGCGGCAGACAGGTCAGGTACGCGCGGTACTACTGGCTGGTACTGGCTGAGCGCCATCTGACACGGCGGCTATTCGGAGCGACGGTGCGAAGCATTGCCGCCTTGCCGGTGATGGAGCGAAATCAAGCGACCGGGCATCGACTCGGTAGAGCGGAGATGCAAATCTCCGCAATCCCTTACGGAATGACACGCTCCAAGATCTGGATTTGTCACAGTGAGTCACTGGCGCCGGACCAGGGAGGAGTGTAGGCTTGCTGCTGAACTCTATTTGTATCTCAGGGCTGCTCACCGAGGAAGGTCCTACGCAAAAGGAGAGTACAATGCGATTGTCAGTTGGTAAAGATCTAAGGTTTGCTGGTGCTTGCCGTTGTGGGGATCGCATCCCGCTTGAATGCGGGGATCATCACCGTCCCGCCGGGTCTCAGCCCGGGCTCCCAATACCAACTTGTGTTCTTCACGTCCGGGGGCACCATGGCGGTAAGTTCACCCAATATAAGTGATGACAATGCTTTTGTTACAACGATGGCCAACAACGTGCCCGCATTGGCTGCCTTGGGTGCCTCGTGGCGGGCCATCGGTTCCACGTCAGCCACGAGCGCCCTCACCAACATTGGGTCATCCACCGACGGGATCTACAATCTCAACGGCAATCTGGTGGCAAACGGGACCGCGGGCCTCTTTTCCGGCTCGCTCTTCGCTCCTATCGACATAGACGAACTAGGGGATGTAGCCAACGTCGTCGTATTCACCGGCTCAAATTCGGACGGAACATCGTACCCATACAATGGACTCGGTGGCCCTCTCGGCCCCTACGATTGGGTCGAGAACGGAGATTCCGGCTCCACGACCAACTCCTGGATTACCGGCTCCCAAGTTGACCCGTCCAGGGGCGGCATTCTATACGCCATCTCCTCCCCGATCACGGTCATCTTACTCATAGAGCCGGACAACACGTTCCTGAAATCTTCAAAGCGCCATACCCGCGCGGCGGGCATTGCGAGTCGATCCGATGGCGGCATTGAGCAACGAGTAAGTCAGGCGCACAGCAGGCAGACTGCCCCGCGAATAAATTGAGCTGGTACACCCTCATCAGCTTCGGAAACAATTTGCGAAGGACGCGGAAGCTGGTCCGTATCGGCCAGGAAAGGCGCGGCTTCAAAGGCTCCGGGACGTCCACCGGGGTGCGGGATTCCACCAGGCGCAGCCCGATATTCCAGTTCTCAATTTCGCGCGGATCGTCGCAGGCCCATGCGAAACGGGCCGCCAGTTTCCGGCGCGCGTGATCTTTGTTCGCGCCATTTACGGCTCGGCGGCTGGTGGTATCGAAGGCGATGCTCACATACGGAAAGTTCTCCGCGATCTGCGCCAGCGCCGCCTTGACCTGCTGCTCTTTCAGGTAGACGAAGACGGTTTCCGCGACAAAGAAGTAAGGTCCGGGGCTTTGGCGCACGGTGGCCATCCAGCCCGGATCGAGGACCGACCTGGCCAGGGTCGTGCGCCGCTCGGTATCCGTGAAGAATTTCCGCCGCAGTTCAACCACCTCCGGAAGATCAAGGTCGAACCAATGGAGGCGGCCGTTGTCGAGCCGCTCGAAGCGGGTGTTGAGTCCGGAGCCGATCTCGACTACCGTGCCTTCCGGATGGCTGCGGAGAAATCCTTTGACCCACTCATCGAACATGGCGCTCCGCAACGTACAGCCAACGACGCGCAACCTTTGGTTGAACCTTTGGAAATCCCAATCGATGGATTCCACCATTCCGATGGCCCTGGAATCATCCAGGATGGGGCGCTTTCTGCGGCTCTCGACCGCGCGGGCATAGAGCGGAACCAGTAGGGTCTCCGAGGCCATTGGCGGAGCGGTCGCGCGCGTGGTGGCGAGCGACGGGTTCGGCAAATCCAAGCGGTTGCGACGGTTTCCTAAATTCTTCCTACATCGTCCTCGTAATCTTATGCAGCATCCGCGGCCGGTCGGGGTTCAAACCCTTGATCTCCGCCAGTTGCGCCGCGAACAATTGCGCCGGCACGATGTAGGGAATGGGCGTGTACAAATCCTGCGGACCGCCCCAGTGGCCCGGCGGAATCGGAAGCCGGATCAGGCGCGCCGGCTTGGCGCAGGCCTCCCTGTTGTTCTCGTCGGTGATCACCAGCGTCTCGGCCTTCACTTCCTCCAGCATATCCAGTACGGCGGAAATGGATTGCCACGTGACCCCCGCTGGCGCGAACACGAACACCGGAAACGCGCGCTCCACCAGCGCGATGGGCCCGTGCATCAGGTCCGCCGACGAGAACCGCTCCGTCACTACGTAACACGTCTCCATCAGCTTCAAACCGAATTCCAGGGCGTTGGCGTAGTTCAAGCCGCGGCCCACGGTCACCGCCCTCGACATGAACATGTAACGCTCCGCGATTTCGCCCACGCGCTCTTCCGTCTCCAGCGCGTCCTCCACCCATTGCGGCAACCGGCGCAGCACGTCGAAAGACACCTCGCCGCCCAGCGCATACGCCACCAGGTATAGGGCCATAAGCTGGCAGGTGTAGGTCTTGGTCGCGGCCACGCTCTCTTCCTTGCCGGCTCGCGCCAGCAGAGTGAACGCCGCGATCTCCGCCATGGTGCTGTTGGGTTCGTTGGTGATCCCCAGGGTGGTCGCTCCGCGGCTGCGCGCGTCCGCCAGCACCGCGCTGGTGTCGGTCGATTCGCCCGATTGCGAAATCCCCACCACCAGCACCTCCCGCAAATCCACCGGGCTCGAGTACAATGTCAGCACCGAGGGCGCCGCCAGCGACACCGGGATGCGCGTCGAGATCTCGATCAGATACCGGCCGAACTGTGCCGCATTGTCGGAGGTGCCTCGCGCCACCAGAATCACCAGCCGCGGCCGGTTGGCTTCCAGGTGGCGGCGCAGTTCGCGCAACTCGACGGCCCCGTCCTCCAACGTCTTCGCCAGCGCCTCCGGCTGCTGCCGTGTCTCTTCCAGCATCTTTGACATGGTGCTCACGTCCCAAACTGAGCCATTGGCAGCCTGCTGTCCAGTTCCGAACGGTTGCGAAGCTGTTGCAGCCGGTTCGTTACCGCAATCGAACGCTCTTGTTTTCAGCGCGTTTTGAGCGCGTCCGGCACATGCAGTGCATCTGGTAGAATCGGACCAGCATTCACGCTAAAGTGTGGGTTGATGTCGCAAGGACATTCCCAGGGAGTTCCTCCAATGCCGGCGCCGGACGGGGGGCGAGCCACATCCGTGACTGAAGAACAGGTCCGCGAGGAACTGAGCCGGGCCCTCGCCAGTCACGAATTCCGCACCAGCAAACGCAGCCAGGACTTCCTCCGTTACGTGGTCGAAAACACCCTCCAGGGTCATGGCGACATGCTCAAGGAGCGCACTATCGGCATCGAAGTTTTTGGACGGCCTACCAGCTACGACCCCAGCGACGATGCCACCGTCCGCGTCAAAGCCGGCGAGGTTCGAAAACGGCTGGGCCTCTACTATTCCGATCAGGGATCTCATAACCCGGTACGCATCGAACTGCCTTCCGGCACCTACGTCCCCGAGTTTCACCTGGTGAATGCTCCCTCATCGGCTTCGCCGCACCGCTCCTCCGACGTGCCGCCGGCCGCCGCGCCGCTTCCGGCCGCGGTTCCCCAGCGTCAATCCGTCGTGACGCTCCGCCGCGCTTCGCTCGCCGCCATCGTCCTGGTCGCAGCCGCGGCGCTCATCTGGTTCTTGACTCGCACCGCGGTCACGCCGCTCGAACAGTTCTGGGCACCCGTCCTGAACGGCTCATCGCCGCTGCAGTTGTGCGCCGCCTACGTGCCCGTCTATGGCGTCGATATCGATCCGTCCCTCACCCCGCCGTCGCGCGTCGAAGATTTCACGCTCCTCACCGACCAGTTCGTGGGTGGCGGCGACCTGATCGCCACCTCCCGCCTCGCCGCGATGCTCACACGGCTCCGCCGCCCTTATCGCGTCAAGCTGGGCAACGACGTCTCTTTCGCCGACCTCCGTTCCGGCCCCGCCATCCTGGTCGGGTTCTCGTACACCAAGTGGAACCAGATCAGCAACCAGATGCGCTTTTTCGTCGACGGCTTCCGCCGCCCCGCCGGAATCACCGACAATGGCAAACCCACCGAGTGGGTGCTCCCCAGCCTGCCGCGCGACCGCCGCACCACCGAGGACTACGCCATCGTCTCGCGCGTCTTTCATCCCGATACGCACGCCATGTTGGTGGAACTCGCAGGCATCACCCAATACGGCACCGATGCCGCGGCCGACCTGGTCACCAATCCCGACCTGATGGCCGAAGCGCTGCGCGGCGCTCCCCCCGACTGGCAGAAAAAGAACCTGCAACTCGTCCTGCACGTGAAAGTGATCTCCGGCGCGCCCAGTTCGCCGAAGATCTTAAAGCAATACTTCTGGTAGTCGATGTGGAGCGGCCAATCCGGGCCGCAGCCGCCTTCAGGCGGCTCTTTCCCGCTGTATGACTGGACCTCTATTTCTTTGGATGCTCCGCTAGAAATGGACCACGCGAACCAGCAGGCCGGCCAAGCTGCCGCCTAGCAATGGCCCGACGATCGGAATCGCGGCATATCCCCAGTCCGATCCTTGTTTGTTCGCAATCGGCAAAATCGCGTGGGCGATGCGCGGCCCAAGGTCGCGCGCCGGATTGATGGCGTACCCAGTGGTTCCGCCCAGACTCAGGCCGATGCCCCAAACCAGGCTCCCCACCAGGTAGGGTCCCAGCCCCGCCACCGGTCCGGTCGCCGCCACGGCTTTGGAGAAGATCGCGCCCGCCACTAACACCAGCACGAATGTGCCAATGATCTCGCTCAACAGGTTCGCCATCGGATTCCAGATCGCCGGAGCCGTGCAGAAGCAGGCGCGCTTCAAGTCGGCCTCGGGCGTCACCCGCCAGTGGGGCAGGAAGTGCAGCCACACCAGGCACGCTCCCACAATGGCCCCCGCCATCTGCGCCGCAATATATGGTCCTACCTTGCTGAAATCCCCCGAAGTTACCGCAGCCCCCAGGGTCACGGCCGGGTTCAGGTGGCCTTCACCCCCGCAGGCGATCGCGGTGAACACGCCGGCCATCACCCCCAGCGCCCAGCCTGTGGCAATCACCATCCACCCGGCGCCTTCGGCCTTGGATCTTTTAAGCAGGACGTTGGCAACCACGCCATTTCCCATGAGGACCAGCACCATAGTCCCCATGAACTCTCCGAAAACTCCGTTTGGCATTTACTCCTCCAGCCAGTCGAACGACCGCGTGACTGCCTTCTTCCAAAAGCCGTACATCCGTTCCCGCCGCTCCGGATCCATTTGCGGTTTCCAGGTGTGGTCCACCGACCACTGCGCGCGCAGGTCCTCCACGTTCGCATAGAAACCGGTGGCCAGGCCGGCCGCGTACGCCGCTCCCAAAGCCGTGGTCTCCTTTACCGCCGGACGCACCACCGTGCGGTTCAGTATATCCGCCTGGAACTGCATCAGGAGCTCGTTCTCCACCATGCCGCCATCGGTCCGCAGCACGCCCACGGGAACGCCCGAGTCCTTCTCCATGGCCTCCACCACTTCGCGCGTCTGAAATGCCGTAGCCTCCAGCACCGCGCGCGCCAGGTGACTCTTGTTGGAATAGCGGGTCAGTCCCGCAATCACGCCGCGGGCGTTATGCTTCCAGTACGGCGCGTACAGTCCCGAAAAGGCGGGAACGAAATAAACTCCGCCGTTGTCTTCCACCAGACGCGCCAGCGATTCAATCTCCGGGCTCGTGGTAATGAGCCCGAAATTATCGCGGATCCATTGCACCAGCGCGCCGGTGATCGCCACGCTTCCCTCCAGCGCATAGTTGGCCGGTTGTCCCTTGAGCTGGAACGCCACCGTGGTCAGCAGCCCGTAATGGGACTGCACGATCGCGGGACCCGTGTTCATCAACAGGAAGCAGCCCGTGCCATAGGTGTTCTTCGCCTCGCCCGCCTGGAAACAGGTCTGTCCCACCAACGCGGCCTGCTGGTCCCCCAGGATTCCGGCCACCGGAACGCCCTCGACCGCCTCCAACGCCGCGGTTCCGTAGACTTCGCTGCTGGAGCGGATTTCGGGCAGTATCGGCCGCGGTATCGCGAACGCGTTCAGCAGTTCGTTGTCCCAGTCGAGAGTCTGCAAATTCATCAACTGCGTGCGGCTGGCGTTGGAGCAGTCCGTGATGTGCAGGCCCGTCAGGTGCCACAGCAGAAAGGTATCGATATTGCCGAACAGAATCTCGCCCGCCTCGGCCTGCTGGCGCGCGCCGGGGACATGGTCGAGCAGCCAGCGGATCTTCAGCCCGCTGAAATAGGTAGCCAGCGGCAACCCGGTCTTCGCGCGAAACCGGTCCGGTCCGCCCTCGCGCGAGAATTCGGGAATGTAGTCCGCCACCCGCGTATCCTGCCAGACCAGTGCGTTGGCCAGCGGCTTGCCGGTCCTGCGATTCCACAGAACCGTGGTCTCGCGCTGGTTGGTGATGCCCAGCGCCGCCAGGTCGCCGGGTTTCAGGCCGCGCTGCTCCATCGCCTCGGCGACGACTTCCCGCGTCCGGAACCAGATCTCCTCCGGATCGTGCTCCACCCATCCCGGCTGCGGGTAGATCTGCTGGTGCTCCTTCTGTGCGCTGGCAACGATGCGCCCGGCCCGGTCAAAAACCAGAAACCGTGTGCTGGTGGTGCCTTGATCGATCGCTCCAATGAAGTCCGCCATGTCTCCCTCGCTTGGGGATCTTCCAGCTTAGCTCCAAAGCTGCCCGGAAAAGCACCGTTTTTCACCACGCGCCCAAGACGGCGATGGCCAGAGATCTCACAGGCGGAACGTCCTCGGGTTAACGAACAAAGATCATCGTTGGCCGCCCCTTGTATGTCGTCAGTTGCCATTCCCGGTACCCGCATTTCTCCGCGACCCGAATCGACGGGAGGTTCTCAGGGAAGATAATGCAGGCAGTCTGGGATGCTCCGAAGTGCGCATCACCCCACCGAATGGCGGCGCGAACGGCCTCAGTCGCATAGCCCTTACCGTGGAATTGCGGGTCCAACACCCAACCGCTTTCCGGCTTGTCGTGGATCGACGGCTCCAGGTCCCGCTTGTAATCGGCGAATCCAATCTCTCCCACGAACTTGCCGGTCGCCTTTTCCTCGACTACCCAATAGCCGAAGCCGAGCAACGTCCAATGGCCCACGTAACGCAGGAACTTGGTCCAGGCCTCCTCTTCGCTAAGAGGCTTGCCGCCAATGTGCCGTGTGACGTTGGGGTCCGCCCACATGGCGGCGCTGGCGCTGAAGTCGTCCAGGCGATGGCCCCGCAGTTTGAGCCGCTCGGTTTCCAGGATCGGCACTGGTACAGCGTTATGAAGAGGATTGGGCATAGGGACATTCTACTGTCACCAGCCCGGCTGCTTACCGCTTCACCGGCGCGCGACGCCGCAGTTCTTCAAACCAGTTGTCGACACCGACCATCCGCCGGCCGAACGGGTCCGTGCCTCCGATCAGTTCCACCAGGAATCGCTTGCCGTCCGGCGCCACGTCGAAGGTAGTGCCGAATCCTCCCTTCACCAGCGCCTTGGGCAACCCGAGGTGTAATTGCGGGCCGGGCTGAAAGTCCACGGCCATCACTCCGCCTTCGCCCATCACCACCCTGTAGAACAGCTCCCGGCCGCTGCGGGCCCACCGCACTGAATCTCCCCCTTGGGTGGAAACCCGCTCCTTGCCGCCCGGCCCGGGGAAGGTCGGCGTCGCCTCAGAATCGGTGGCCAGCAGTTGCTCCGGCTTTCCACTCCCGTCCGCCTGCACCCAATAGATCCCGCTCTTCCCGTCTACTGTGGCGCTGTAGGTAATGCGCCGGCCGTCCGGGGTCCAGATCGGAGTTGCGTTTACTCCTCCGAATGTCACCCGTGTCTTGATTTTCCGTTCCGTGTCGAAGACCCAGATATCTTCCGGACTGCCGTTCGTCGTGGTGTTCGTGTAGATCCCGTTGGCGATCCGCCGGCCGTCGGGCGACAATCTACCCGTCCCCCATAACGCCGTATCCGAGATCGCCTGCTGTTGGCCCTGCCGGTCCGCCCACCCCATGGTCGTTCCGCCGATCTGCCCGGTCGTGCCTTCAATGTAGACCAGCAGGCCACTATCGGAAAATGCGTATTCCGCTATGCTCGAGCTCGGGCCGTTGAAGGAAATGCCCTCTACCACCGGCGCCTCGGAGCCCGTAACCGCCAGCTTCTCCGCGTCGAACGACGCCGCGAACAACGTGGCTCCGCGCTCGTATACCAGGTGGCCCGTAAGCACGTAGCGGCCATCCTTGCCGTTGTTCTCGACCACACGGTAAGCGCGCTTTTTCAGGTCGAGCACCGCGATCTGGCTGGCCGTCCCCGACCCGATGGTGAACAACAGCGCCCGTGACCCGGGGAGAAAGTGCGGCGTGCGGTGCGACGTTTCTCCTTTCTTGCTGTCCAGCGTGGTGAGTGTTTCCGGCGTGGAGGCGCGCCATGCGGCTGGCGTCGTCGGCCAGCGCCGCCGGCAAGGTCTTGATGGCCACGTCACGGTTCAAGCGCGAGTCGTGCGCGCGGTAGACCTCGCCCATCCCGCCCGCGCCAATCGGCGCCGTGATTTCGTAGGGCCCCAGGTGAGTGCCGGCAGGTAGCGCCATAAGGAGATCTCCGATTGTATCCCAATCCTAAAAGCGGATCCCGGTGAGGCGGTCCGTGAGTGGCGCCGACAGCCGCCGTACCCCCTACCGCTGTAACCCCCCTTGCACCCGGGGGCGGTTTTCGCCATAATACGGCCAGATCCACCTAAGAATTGGTATAGTTTCTCACCGACAGGAGATCTGCCGTGCGCAGCAGTCTGGTAGCCGCCCTGGTTTCGTGTGTTGATAGACCCCTGAAGACCCGCGCTCGCCGTTTCCTGCTCGGCTTGTCGTCGGACGAACTGCAGTTCATCGCCGGGTTTCTGGGCTGCTGCATCCTGGAATCGCCCGAGGACGCCGGTAGCTCCCGTGCCCAACTGGCCAGGCGCATTGCGGAACGCCAACAGACCCGTGCGCAACGCTGCTCCTGGGATCAGGAGCACAAGATGATCCTGCTGCTCGAATACCTGGGCCGCAGCTCCGCCGCGCCGGCTACTGCACAATCCCGCCGCCGGCCTGCGGTTCCAGCTTGATTTCCCCGAAGGCCGACTCGTACTGCGTGACGTTCTCGCGCAGCACGTTGAACAAGGCTTTCGCCTGTTGCGGGCTGAGATAAATCCCCTGGAAGTTCTGGATGGCGACGTTTTCGGGGCTCGACTGGCTCACCCGGCCGAACGATAAAAAGAAATCCCACAGGCTGACCCGCACTTGCACGCTGTTGGCGTAGCTTTCACGGTACTCCGGTCCCTGTATGAGCTGGATCTTGGCTGCTGGTGGCTGCGTCATATGCCTTTCAGCGTAGCACCGCACCATACAGATTTAATATTCTTTACGATTTTCGGTACAACCATCGACCCGGTTCCTGCGTCCCATGGAGTGAGGCAACTCAGATGAAGCCACTCGTCGAAAATCACACACAGGGTTTAGCGCATTGCCCGATCTGTACCCACACCGTGCCCGCCGAAATCGACTTGAGGGGAAAGTACCCGCGCGTGACATCCGGCCAGAAGTGCCCGCGCTGCCGCTCGGCGTTGGATGTGGCCGCCGTCGTACAGATACCGGAAGCTGCTTAGAAAGCAGGTACTCCGGGCGGGGTTGTTTCCTGGCGGTAGTTCTGCCATAGTGGAGACAGGCTGGACACAGATGAGACGGAAGCTACAGCCCAAACCCGAGACCGTTGTCCCGGCGGAAATGCTGGAACAGGCAAAGCGTTCGATTTCGCCCGACCGCCTGACCCCGGTGATGAAGTGCTCGGTTTGTGGCGCCGAAACCACTCTGGCCTCCAGCGAACCGCTTTGCTGGGTCTGCCGCCGCTTGAAGATCAGCGCCTGGCGCGAGATCGAACAGCAGATGCCTGCTCAGGAATAGGGCTCTAAGTGTCCTGTCTCCTGTGAGAATCAAAACACTAGGTTTCGTCGCGAGGCGCGGGAGAAGGCGGCTGTTATCAACAGGGTCACGAGGCGCGCGCCGCTCAGCGCGCGCAGGCTTACGTGAACAGTACGTCGAGCACGGTGAGCAAGCGCAACGAAGTAGACGCGGCCTTATCGCGCTCCGCAGCAGAAAGCTGGTGAGAAATGCGGCCTAGGGAAGCGCCGAGCCTTCCGGCGGCAGCAGCACAATCACCTCGGCCTGCGGATTCTGGAAATCGCCCGGCACATAAGCCGCAATATTTCGCGCCCGCCCGATGGCTTCCCAAGCCACGCCCGATTGGTTCAAGCTGAAATACTGGTGGTTCAGCTTGATCGGAATGGTGGTGGGCGGCGACATCACGTGCGTCAGTTGCACGCCCGGCAGCGCCTGCCGGATCAGGTGTTCGATGTGGCTGGCCGAGCAGATCTTGATCAACTGCGGCGCCTTTTGGATGAGTTCCCCCTCGTCCATATCGGCTTGAATCGCCAGGTACAGCCGCGTGTTCTCCAGAAACCGGTCTTCGAATATCGACGCCGCATAAATCGATGGCCGGATCAGCTTCAGCGGCAACGACACGTAGTTGCTCGGAATCACCGTCTCCAGCAGATCCCGCAGCTTTTCGTCCAACTCCTCGAAGCAGGCCCCCAGTTGCTCGTGATCGTACACCGGTAAATCGCGCGGCTGCAGCCGCAGCGAAAATGTGGTCAACGTCGAGGCCAGCGAAAGCATCAGCCGGAACAGCTCCTCCGGATGCCCGTGCTTGGTTTCAAACAGGTGCCGCAGGTGCGGAAAATGCAAGTTCATCGTATACAGCAGCCAGAAGTTCGCGATGTCCGCCGTGGTGAATTCGGCCAGACTCTGGTTTTTCTGCCGCCGCATTCCCGCCAGCGCGCTCGATTTCGCCGACAGGATTTCGATCAGCCGCCGCGCGATCGAAAGGATAAAATCGTTCGCTGAAAAATCCAGCAGCGGCGGCGCGAATTTCGCGTCCAGTTGAAAGCTGTCGCCCGTCCGCAGCACCCGCGCCAACGGCATCGTGACGCAGCCGCCCTTCGGTTCGCCTTCCACCAGCACCCGGAAATTCTTACGTGCGTACTGCACCGGCTTCTCCGATGCGCCCGAGTTCTCGTCGCGGAACGATGCCACTTCCGCCAGGTAGCGCGTGTCCATCCCCCGTTCCCGCATCGACACATTGACGCCGCTCACGCGGTAATCGGGAATGGCCAGAAAGATGTCAAGCGAAGTCTGGCTCGGCTCGAAATAGGCGGCCAGCGGCTTCACCGGCGGAGCCGCGTCGGATCCCGGAATGTCGAACGGCAGGCCATCCGGGAACAGTCCCTCGGCCGCATGCACCGCAAAGGCTCCCGTGGCCAGCGCTTCCTGGTTGATTTGCAGCTTGCTGAAGCCCCACGGGCGGAACTGCAGCGCTTCCATGCGGAATTGCAGAACGCTTTCCACGAAGCGGTCCTGCACCTGCAGATGTTGGGGGCTGAGAAACGTCCCCTTAGCCCATATCACTGGCTGCAGGATGCGCATGTTGAAACAAAGTTAGCAGAGAGCGCGGGAAAAGGGCAATGATTCCTTTATTCCCACGGCCCCGCCAGCGGCGCCGGCGGGTCGGCCACCGATTGGAACCGCATCAGCAGCGCCGAGTCGCCGTTCTTCGACGAAGCCAGCGGCATTACGCCTTCGTCCGCGATGCGCTCCGCCACGCGGTCCGTCAACCAGGTTTCGGCCGGCGGTGTCATCAGCGATTCGCTCCCCCGTCGGTAGGTGTGCACCGGCAGCCCATCCACTTCGCTCACCAGGCCGGGATGCAATTGCCATCTCCGCCGGTTGAACGCCTGGCCGATCAAACAGGCGCAGACCACCGCCGGGCTGCCCCACAGGTACGCTTCGTGCGCCGGCGCTTGTGGCATCTCCTCGAAATCGAAAGCCTCCACGGGCGATGTCTTCCGCCCGTACGGCAGGCGCAGCAGGAAGCGCGGCATTGCCAGCCCCAGCCAGCGCGCGTCCGGATGATGCCGGAGTTGCCGCCACGCCTCCGCATCGGCCTTGTCCAGCGGCTTCTTCCAATCGTCCGGATCGGGCGCTGCCGCAATCGATTCGCAGCCCACCAGGCGCGGATCCATCCCTCCGAGCAGGGGACCACCGGCTTGCCGCGCGATTCCCGCCAGACCTGCCAGCACTCCGCAATCCCGCTCGCCCGGCGAAAAGGAATCGAGGCATGCCGCCACCGACCAGCCATCCCGCGTCAGTGGACGCCCGGCGTGCGCCGCCTCCATCAGTTCTTCGCGCGTCAGGTCGATCAGATACAGCTTCAGCTCAACTCCGGTTTCCAGCCGCTGCAGCAGGAAGAAGATCGAGCGCCAGGCCGCCTCCAGGGCCTGGAAGTCCGGGTGGCCGAGGATCGCCCGCAGCACCGCGCCGGTAGCCGCATCCACCTGCCCCACCAGTTCGTCCTGGCGCGCATCGGCCTTGGGCGTCAGGTGCGGCGTTACGATGCGCCGGATCACGTTATCCCACGACTCATCGGATTCGAGCGCCGGCTGCTGCGCCGCGGCCGTTTGCTCGGCGATCTGATCCAGCAGGCTGCCGCCACCGAGCCCAGCGGGCGCTGAGGGAGAAGCAATGGGCGCCCCTGGAGAAGATGTCGGATCGGGTCGCAGTCGCGCCGCCATCGCGCGAAAGGTCGCCGGATTCGCCAGTTCCGCGCGCGTTTGACGCAAGGTTTGAAACAGCGGCAGGCTGGCATAGAGATGATCCGGATGAAAATCGTCCAGCTCGCGGAACCGCAGAGCCACCGGTCGCTCGCCGGCCGTCAGTTCCAGCCCCGTCTCCAACCGGGCCATCACTTCTTCGAAGTTGTCCGGATCGATCTCCACCGGCTCCCGGTTGCCGCGCGGCGCCCGCCGGTTGGCGCGGCCGCCGAAATCCCCCACCAGCGCGATCCGGAACGGATCGTCCGAAGAGCGCTCGCGCGCCGGCTCACTCTGCCTTCCCAAACCAACGTCGATATGGACTGAGGACCTGTCTCTATTCATGTTGCCTTTCTCCAATACCCGGTCACTTCTTCCCGATTTCGAAACGATACTCGCCCATCCCGGAGTTGGCCCGCTGGAAGGCCCCCAGCTTGTCCCAGCCCTTCACGTAGCCCACGTCGTCGCCCAAGCCTTCCACGCCGTGGACGGCCACAATCAGGTCTTCTCCCGGTTTCTCCGGATTCCAGCCCAAAGACCGGACATCCATGGAGGCGTCAAACAAGATCTTGCCCTCATCGTCTTTCTTCACGGCCTTGATGAATTGCGCCGACCCTCCCCACCCTCCGTGCCAACCGAACGGCTCGTAGCCCGGCGGGTATCGGACGGCCTTGAAACGCTGGTTCCAGAAATGGCTCATCTCGGCATTGTCCGCGCCGCGGAATTGCGTCACCGGATTCTCAGGCCCTATCTTGTATCCCGGGGGCCCGAACCGTCCGCCGCCCAACCCACGCTGAATCGTCACCACGTCCAGATCCGGAACGTACGGCTTGCCGAACCGGTCCACAATGATGAACGAATCGCCGGTGTCCACGAAATAGTGGGTCAACATCATATGGGGGTCCTCCACGTGCGGAACATTGAATTCCTTGGTCAGCCGGTAAACCTTGACGTCTTTGGCCGACATTCCCTTCGCGGCCAGCCAGTCCAGCCTGACCGATGACGGCACTTCCTTCACCACCTCCAGGTGTTCGATGGTCTGCCAAAACTCCACGTCCTGCTTGGCAAATCCCACCAGCCCTTCAAACTTCACGTTCTTGAGCGATTTGATCTTCAGCCACACCGGCTTGCCAATCATCCCCCAGCCGTTCTGGGCCGCCTGCCGCAGCCACTTGACGCGCGAAGGATTGCAACTGCGGATCACGAAATAGTATCCGTCTTTGGCCAAGGCCCGCAGCACCTGGAGTTCCTCCGGAAGGATGCCCACGTTGTCCGAATTGAAGATCTTCAGAATCCAGCCTTGGTTCTTCAGCCCCGCGCCGGCTTCCGAGGCGGCCTTGGCCACCCTCGGAAGCATACTCGCCTTGGTAGTGCCCTGGATCTCCACTTTCAGCGCCCCTGCCACCACTTGCCGCGCGCGCCGCGTGGCATCCGTGGAGATCTCCAGCCACTTCTCGAAAAAGGTGATTTCCTTGGTCAGAAACGCCAGCCGGTCGCTCACTAGCGCCACTTTCGCCGCCGGCGCCAGTTTGCCGAAGAGCGGAATCACTCCCAGCAGGTTGACGCAGCAGCCCAGATAGTCGCCGCGGTTCATGGCGTACCCCGCCGCGGGGATCGAGCACAGGCCCGTCGGGTCCACCATCGACGTGATATCCAGGCCAATCTGGATCGCCAGCCGCTTCATCTCTTCGTGGCATTCCCTTAGCTTGATTTCCACCGCCCGGATCAGCGGTCCGCTGATCACCGCGTTCCACGATCCGTGCGTCGGCATCCCCAACTGGTGGGGGCCGGTCTTGACGATACCCTTCTGGATGTGCTTCTGGTCGGCCCATTGGTCGCCGATAAAAAACTGCTTGATCCAGAACCCCTGCCGGCTGCTGAGATCGGGCGGAAATTCCAGATCGGTGAGGCGGAAGACCTCGATATTCGTCTGGTTGTTCGCGCTGGGAGCGTCGCTCCCGGTTCCCATGGCATAGCAGCGGGCCACTTGGCCGGTTCGCACCCACGTTCCCCTGCGCCTCGTCGGCTGTTGCGGCCACTCGCCGTCGGGAGAACAGCTCAGCATCTTCCATTCGCCCATGTCGGTAATGATCGCGAAAGCCGAGAAAGTGGCGAATTTGATTTCAAAATGAAAACTGCCGATGCTCGATTCCATGATTCCCTCGCACTACTCCGGCCCGCGATGGTGTGGCAGCCAAAATTCTACGCCTCCGGCGGCGCACATTCAAGGATCGCGGCGTTTTGGCTCCGCCGAAGTGTAAAGTGAATGCAGTCACCCGTGGGCTGTTTCGCCGAAAGGGAAGCTATCTTAAGGATGGCGTCAAATTTGGCGAAAGTGCCTCAAATTTCGACAATATTTTTATTATTAGCGTTCTATACCTATCTTGCTTGACACCTTATTCCACAAAGCAAGATAATGAACGAACCTGGAGGCGTTCATGGCACGCGAGAGCGTTCACGCGAAATTGGAGAGAGTACGCTCGCCGCGAGTCCACGTCACTTACAACGTGGAGATCGGCGATGCGATCGAACTCAAAGAAATCCCGTTTGTAATGGGAGTACTGGCCGATTTGAGCGGTCAGTCGGCCGAACCCTTGCCCAAGCTCAAAGACCGGCGCTTCGTCGAAATTACGCCGGACAATTTCGATTCGGTCCTCGACAGCATGAAGCCGAGAGTAGCCTTCTCGGTGGAAAACAAACTGAGCGACGAGCCCAACGCCGGCAATCTCGGCGTGGATCTGACATTCAAGAGCATTGAAGACTTCGAGCCCGAGCAGGTGGCCCGAAGGGTGGAACCGCTGCGCGAGTTGCTGGAGCTGCGAACCAAGCTCTCCGATCTCGTAGGAACCCTTCAAGGCAACGAGAAGCTGGAGCGCCTGTTGCAGGACGTCATCAACAACACCTCCAAGCTCGAGCAGGTGCGCTCCGAGATGGCGCAAAAGAAACCCAAGGACGGAGAGCCCCATGGCAAAGCGTGAAGCATCTGAGAAACCGGCCGCCGCGGCGGCCGTACCGGTAACCACGGGCCCAAGCCTTCTGGACCAGATCGTCCAGGAAGGCCGCGTCGGCAGGGATGAAGCCGCCCGCGAGTGGGGCCGCAGCCTGGTCTCCGAGTTTGTCAAGCAGGTGCTCGACGGCCAGATGACCGTCTCGCCCGACCTCGAGGCGATGATCAACCAGCGCATCGCGCAAATCGACCACCTGCTATCGCTGCAGCTCAACGAAATCCTCCACCACCCCAGATTCCAGCAGATGGAAGCCACCTGGCGCGGCATCCGCTACCTGATCGAAAACAGCGAGACCGGTGTCAACCTCAAGATCAAGGTTTTCAATAGCACCAAGAAGGAGATCCTCCGCGACCTCCAGCGCGTCCCCGAGTTCGACCAGAGCCAGATGTTCAAGAAGGTCTACGAACAGGAATTCGGCGTGTTCGGCGGCGAACCTTTCGCCTGCCTGCTGGGAGATTTCGAGTTCGGCCGCGGCCCCGAGGATATCGAGTTCCTGGAGCGTATGTCGCAGGTGGCTGCGGCCGCCCATGCCCCCTTTATGGCGGCGGCCTCGTCCGAATTGCTCAACCTCGAAAGTTATACCCAGCTCGACGCGCCCCGCGATCTCGCCAAGGTTTTCGACACCACCGAGTACGCGCGCTGGAAAGGCTTCCGCCTCTCCGAGGACTCGCGCTACGTTTGCCTGACCCTGCCGCACGTGCTCATGCGGGTCCCCTATGGCAAGGACACCAAGCCCGTCGACGGCTTCCACTACGAAGAAGGCGTCACTGGCGAAGACCACTCCAAGTATCTCTGGGGCAATGCAGCCTATGCTCTCGGCGCCCGCATCACCAACGCCTTCGCGCGTTACGGCTGGTGCGCTGCCATTCGCGGTGTGGAAGGCGGCGGCCTGGTGGACAGCCTGCCCACCCACACTTTCACCACCGAGCACGGCGACGTGGCCCTCAAGTGCCCCACCGAGACCATCATCACCGACCGCCGCGAGAAGGAGCTTTCCGACCTGGGCTTTGCGCCCCTGGTGCATTGCAAGGGTACCGATTACGCCGCGTTCTTCAGCGTGCAAACCTGCCAGAAGCCCAAGCTCTACGACAAAGAGCAGGCCAACGCCAACGCCCGGCTCTCCGCCCAGTTGCCTTACATGCTGGCCGTCTCCCGTTTCGCCCACTATCTCAAGGCTATGATGCGGGATAAAATCGGCAGCTTCACTTCCCGTAAGGAATGTGAAACCTTCCTCAATAATTGGATTGTCAATTATGTGACGGAGGACGACACCGCTTCCCACGAAGTCAAAGCACAGTACCCCTTGCGCGAGGCGCGTATCGAAGTCATTGAGAACAAGGCCAAGCCCGGCGTGTTCAAGGCCATCGCTTTTTTGCGGCCTCACTTTCAATTGGAGGAACTCTCGGTATCTCTCCGCCTGGTGGCGGAGCTGCCGAAGTCCGTTCGATAGCCGGCCCGTTTTTCCACGGGTTGGCTGACATAGGTTCAACCGCCGGCAGCCGCCGGCGCATGGAGGATATTCAACAATGGCAGGCGACCAAAAGTACTTTTTCTTGAATATGATCGGCGCCGGCGTCCACGGAGGCAGCCCCAAGGCCAACCACCTTGACTGGCTCGAGTTGGACAACTGGGATTTCAGCATGAACCAGACGGCCGATCCTAACGTCAAGGGCGGACGGCCCTCCAAGACATCGGCCACCGGCCGGTTCGGGTTCTCGATCGTTCATAATGGCCCTTACCTTTTCAGCCTGGCGGCCAGCGGCCAATACATCGGCGAGACCACCCCGGTTGTCTTCGAGGCGGAGCGCAGCGGCCTGACCTCCGGCGGCGGCGGCACCGGCACCGGAGTTTATTTCCAGTTGATCTTTACCAAGGTAGTGGTGTCCCACCGCAGTCTGTCGGGAGACGACGGCCAAAAGATGGAGCATATCGAGCTCGTTTTTGAGAAGGTCCAGATGATGTACAAGCAGGTCGTTAACGGCGTCCTCGGACCTGCCTCGACTAAGAGCTATGACGCTAAGACGAACAGGGTTACTTAAAGCCGGAAAAGGAGACTAGCTTATGTCGATGTATTTGGATGTTGTTAGTATTGCTGGCGAGAGCATGAGTGCGGTTCCCAACTGGAACCAGAAAATCGACGATAACTCGATGGGCTATGACGTTTCCCAGAAAACGTCGCTCGAGGCTGGCAGCGGCCTGGTTGCGAGCGGCGCCATCTTCGGACCCATGCAAATCAGTAAGGTGATGGACAAGAGCACTCCTCTTCTGTGGTCCAAGCTTTGTGCGGGCGAGCCGATCACCATGGTGACCATTCGCGTGAGCCGTCCCGGGGCCAACCCCCTCGGTCCTGCCGGCGGTCTCTTCGAGGCGGAGAAGTATATCCTCGAAAATGTCATCGTGACGTCCTACCACACATCGGGTTCGCCGGGTCCCGGCGGGCTGCCTATGGAGTCGTGGTCCCTGGCTTTCACCGCCATCACCGAGGTCTACCGGACAGTGGACGCCAAGGGCAACTTGCAGGCGGCTCAAACGCAGGGTTGGGATGTTTCGGCGAACATAATACACACCGCCCCGGGGAGCGCGATGGGTAACCCGAGCTAGGTCGAGTGTGTGGCCACTGCACGGGAACTTTTCGATGCCGGCAAACTGAACGACGCCATCGAGGCGCTGGGCGTCGAGTTGCGCAACCGGCCCGACGACGCGTACCGCCGTACTTTTCTCTTCGAGTTACTGTGTTTCGCCGGTAACTGGGAGCGCGCCGACAAACAGTTGGACATACTCGCCGGCGCCGACAAAGACAAGCGGCTCGGCGCTCTCCTCTACCGCGCCGCGCTCAACGCCGAGCGCACGCGCCATGAAATGTTTGAAAAGCCCGCGGGCGGCCATCCGCCCGCTCCTCCCCCCAGCGGAATCATAAACGGCAACCCGGCGCAATCCATCCAGGACGCCGACCCCCGCGTCGGCGGGCGCCTCGAGGTCTTCGCCGGCGATAATTATATGTGGATTCCCCTGGCTCACATCGCGCAGCTCGAAATCCAACCGCCCAAGCGCCTCCGCGATCTCTTGTGGATACCCGCCACCATTCAGGCCGGACCCGCCATTCAGGGCTCCGACCTCGGACGTGTCCTGCTCCCCGCGTTGTCTCCGTTTTCCTTCAGGCATGCCGATGACGCCGTGCGCCTCGGCCGCATGACCGTATGGGAATCCACCCCGGACGGCGGCGAGATTCCCTACGGGCAAAAAATGCTCCTCGTGGATGATGAGGAAGTGCCGTTACTGGAAGTGCGCAAGCTGGAAATCGCACAACCCCCGGCCACCTGATCCGCCATGCCCATCGATATCGAAGCTCTGCTGCAGCCGATTCCGGGCGGCCTACCCTCCGGTCCCGATCTCCGCTATCACCCCATCTCCGACCAGATCAAGGAAGCGCGCCGCGAAGAGGCCGATATCAGCCAGGGCGTCTGGCTGCACGATGTCAAAGCCGCCGATTATCCGCTCGTCCTGAAGCTTTGCAAAGACGCGCTTGGTAAGCGCGGCAAGGATTTGCAGATCGCCGGCTGGATGACCGAAGCGCTGCTCCACCTGGAAGGCTTCGCCGGCCTCCGTCAGGGCCTGCAGTTGATCTATCGCCTCCTCGACACTTACTGGGATTCCGTCTATCCCCAAATGGACGACGATGGCGACCTCGAACTCCGCGCCACCCCGCTCCGCTGGGTAGGGTCGCAACTCGATAGCGCCATCCGCTTCGTGCCTCTCACCAAAGGCGGGCACAATTGGTATCAGTACAAAGAGTCCCTCACCATAGCCACCGAAGAGGACGCCCGTAACGACCCGGCGCGCCAGGCGGTCCGCGACGAAGCCATCGCCGACGGCAAGCTTACACCCGAGGAATTCGATCGCGGTTTCGAAGCCACTCCCGCCACTTTCTGCAAGCAGGTCTATGACGAACTCACCTCCCTGCTCGAATTTGTCGCAACCCTCGAGGAATTCTGCAACGAAAAGTTCGGCGACGCCTCGCCCGAATTTCGCCCCCTGCGCGTCACCCTCGAAGAAGTCCATCAGACCGCGCGCATTCTGATCAAGAGGAAAGGCATCTCCGACGCTCCCGATGAAGAGGACGCCGCGCCCGCTGAGCAAGCCGAATCCGCTGAGCCATCCGAAGCCGCGCCCGATGCCTTCGCGCCGCGGGATTCCGAGCCCGCCGCCCGCCAGGCTGCGCGCCGCTCCAGCGGCGGCGCCGAACCTTCCAGCCCCGAGGATGCCGCCGATCGCATCCTCGCCGCTGTCCGCTTTTTGCGCAAGCAGAATCCCGCCAACGCCGCGCCCTACCTGATTGCCCGTGCGTTGCGCTGGGGTGAACTGCGCGCCACCGGCGGCATTCCAGATCCCGCCGTCCTGGTTGCTCCTCCCACCGATGTTCGCGTCTCGCTCAAACGCCTCGCCACTGAGGGATCCTGGGACCAGGTGCTTGAAACCGCCGAAGACGCCGCCACGCGCCCGTGTGGCCGCGCATGGCTCGACGTGCAACGCTATGTGTGCTACGGCCTCTCCTTCTCCGGCAATGAGCCCATCGCCCAGGCCATCCTTTCCGGTCTCAGGGCGCTCCTTGCCGATTTGCCGCAACTCGTCCAGTGGACCCTGGCCGACGACACCCCCACCGCCAATCCCGAGACCATGCAGTGGCTCAAGGATCAAGACGTGCTGCCCGGTCCGCCGCCCGCGCCGGCCGGGTTCGTGGCGCCCGAGCCCGTGCAGGAGCGTTGGTACTCCCCGCCGCCGCCCGCCGCCGATCACGAAGCTGCCGAGCCCACGCCGCCCGAACCCTACGATCTCGCCATGGAAGCGGCCCGCACCGGCCACGTCGAAGACGCCCTCGGCATCCTCTCCCGCGAAGTGGCTCACGAACGCTCCGGCCGCGGCCGGTTCCTCCGCCGCGTGCAACTGGCCCAGGTCTGCCTGGCCACCGGGAACAACGAAATCGGCCGCCCCATTCTGCAGGAAATCGCCGAAGAGATCCAGCAACGCCAATTGGAGGATTGGGAGAACACCGACCTGATCGCGCAGCCGCTCGCTTTGCTCTACCGCTGTCTCGACGAAGCCGACGAGAAACGCAAACTCTACGCGCGCATTTGCCGGCTTGATCCCTCGCGCGCACTGGGGTTGAAGTAACCGTGGCCAGGAAACTCACTCTCCGCACCATCCAGCCTTCCTTGATCGATCGCCTCATCGATCGCGAGCCCAACAACCGCAACGAGGCCGATGGCGCGCGCGCCCAATCCCTCAAGGAACTCAAGGACGGCGTGCGCCGCGACCTGGAATGGCTGCTCAACTCCCGCCGCACGCCCCTCGAGCCGCCCACTTCATCCAAGGAGCTCCTCCGCTCCGTTTACTTCTTCGGCCTGCCCGATATCACGGGCGTGGCCCTCAATTCCGCCGAAGACCGCTATCGCCTGGCGCACATCGTCGAAGCCGCCATCGCCATCTACGAACCTCGCCTGCTGAATGTTACCGTCTCCATGAAGCCCAAGGCCGCCGACTCTCACATGCTGCGCTTCCAGATCGAAGCCCTCCTCCGCACCGAACCGGCGCCCGCTCGCGTCTTCTTCGATACCACCCTGGAGCTGATCAGCGGAGAATATGACATTGGGGACGACACTCGTGCGCGATGAGCTGCTGGGTTACTACGAACGCGAGTTGACCTTCCTCCGCCAGTTGGGCGGAGAGTTCGCCGCCCAGTATCCCAAGGTCGCTTCCCGTCTTCAGTTGGAACCGAACCGCTGCGAAGACCCGCACGTCGAGCGCCTCATCGAGGCGGTCGCCCTGCTTGCCGCCCGCGTCCACCTCCGCCTCGACGACGACTTCCCCGAAATTACCCAGGCCCTTCTCAACGTCGTCTACCCGCACTACACCCGCCCCATTCCGTCGATGTCCGTCGCCGAATTCCACCTGCGCGAGGGCAAGCTCACCACGTCCTTCGATGTCCCTCGCAATGCCACTCTCTTCTCGCGCCCCGTCGATGGCCTGCCCTGCACTTTCCGCACCTGCTACCAGACCACCGTCTGGCCCATGAGCGTGGTCGATGCCCAGTGGAGCTCGCTCGATCGCCTCGACCCTCCCATCAAAGCCCCCGGCGCCGTCGCCGCGCTCCGTGTTCGCATCGATTGCTGGTCTGGCGTCCATTTCGCCGCCCTGCCCCTCGATACCCTTCGCTTCTATCTCAATGGCGAACCGCCGCTCGTTCACTCGCTCTACGAGTTGCTCTGCAACAACTGCCGGTCGATCCTGCTGCGCGATCCCCGCCCCAAGTTCCGCCAGCGCCCCATCGAGCTCTTTCCCGACGCTCTGCGGCCCGTCGGCTTCGCCGACGAGGAAGGCCTCATCCCTTACACCAACCGCTCTCTCGCCGCTTACCGTCTGCTGCAGGAATACTTCGCCTTCCCCGAAAAATTCTTCTTCCTCGATCTGCGCGGCATGGACGCCCTGCGCGCCGCCAATTTTCGGGACAGCGTCGAGATCATCTTCCTCATCTCGCCGTTTGAGCGCGCCGACCGCCATGAGATCCTCGAAACCGGCGTCGGCTCGCGCACCATGCGGCTGGGCTGCACCCCCGTCATCAACCTATTCCCCCACACCGCCGAACCCATCCAGATGGAGCAGACCCGCTACGAGTATCCCGTCGCGCCCGATCTCCGCCACGGCCGCACGCTCGAAGTCTTCTCCGTCGACGAAGTCCTGTGCACCTACGAAAAAACCGGCGAGACCGTCAAGTTCGAACCCTTCTTCTCCTTTCGCCATGGCTCCCGCCAGAAGGAACCCACCTTCTGGAACGCCGTCCGCCGCCACTCCGGCCCCCATGGCGGCGGCTCCACTGAACTCTCCCTTTCCCTGGTCGACCTCACCGGCCGCCCCATCTCATTCGATCTCGATACGCTCACCATGCGCTGCACCTGCTCCAACGGCGAGCTGCCTTCGCGCCTCCCGTTCGGCGAGGAGAATGGCGATTTCGATCTCGAAGGCGGCTCCGCCATCGAGCGCATTGTCGCTCTCCGCAAGCCCACTCCCACCCTCCGCCCGGCCCTCGGCCGCGACGCCCTCTGGCGGCTCATCTCCCACCTCTCGCTCAACTATCTTTCGCTCGTCGAAGGCGGCCGCGAGGCCCTCCAGGAAATCCTGCGCCTCTACCAAGGCTCCTCCCCGCAACTCGAACAGCAGGTCGAAGGCCTCGTCGGCGTGCGCAGCGAACGCCGTTTCGCGCGCGTCGTCGGCGAGCACGGCGTTTCCTTCGTGCGCGGCATGTGGGTCGAACTCGAACTCGACGAAGACCGCTTCGTGGGCGGCGGCGTCTACCTGTTTTCCAGCGTCATTGAGCATTTCCTGGCGCTGTACGTTTCCATGAACAGCTTTAGCCAGTTGGCCGTGAAAACTCATCAGAGAAAGGAGTTGCTCAAGGAATGGGCCCCCAGAGCCGGGAATCGGATTCTTCTCTGAACCTGGAAGCGCTGCCCGAAAGGCTCCGCGCGCATCCGGGGGATTTCTCGTTCTTTCAGGCCGTCCGCCTGCTGCAGCGGCTCGCCGAAGTCGAGAACCCCATCGGTTCCTTCGACCAGCCCTCACGCGAGGCCGTGCGCATCGGCGTGCGCCCGTCCCTCAGTTTCCCGCCTACTGAAATCCAATCCCTCCAGGACAATCCCGGCGGCCCGCTCAAAATGACCGTCAGCTTCTTCGGCCTCACCGGGCCCCTGGGCGTCCTCCCCACCCGCTACTCCGAGCTGCTCATCGAGCGCCTGTACGCCCACGATCATACCCTCAAGGACTTCCTCGACATCTTCAACCACCGCATGATCTCGCTGCTCTACCGCGCCTGGGAGAAATACCGCTTCCCCGTTGCCTACGAGCGCGCCGGCGTCGATGCCTTCACCGGATACATGCTCTCGCTCATTGGCCTGGGCACTCCCGGCTTGCAGGACCACCAGGCCGTTCCCGATCAAGCTCTCATTGGCTACGAGGGCCTGCTCGCCCAGTACCCGCATTCCGCTTCGGCCTTCCGCCAGATGCTCTCGGACTATTTCGAAATCCCCGTCGAGGTTCAGCCCTTCGCCGGCTCCTGGCGCCCGCTCGATCCCAGCTTCCGCACGTGCCTTTCCGAAGGCTACTCGCGCTCCGAACAACTCGGCGTCGGTATCGTACTCGGCGACGAAGTCTGGGATCAGCAATCCGTCGTGCGCATCCGCCTCGGCCCCTTGACGCTCAGGCAGTATCAGGACTTTCTGCCCGGCGGCAGCGCTCACCAACCCCTCAAAGCCCTTTCGCGCTTCTTCTGCGGCGACGACCTCGATGTGGAAGCGCAACTGATCCTCAAACGCGAGGAAGCCCCGCGTTTCTCCCTCGGCGCCGAAGGCGTGCCGCCCGTCCAACTCGGCTGGATCTGCTGGATGTTTGCCAAACCCCTGGGCCGCGACCCAGACGAAACCGTGCTGCGCCTTTGGGAGGAGCCGCCCGGCCGTCGAAACTAACGGAGAGATACCCACATGAACGTCAACCTGAAGTCGCTGATCGAAAAATTGACTCCCTCCGCCCGCAACGCGCTCGAAGCCGCCGCGGGCCTTTGCGTCACGCGCACGCACTATGATGTCGAGGTTGAGCACTACCTCATGAAACTCCTCGATGACGGCCCCGGCGACTTCGAAAAAATCCGCCGCCGCTTCGGGGTGGACGATTCCCGCCTCACCGCCGATCTCACACGCTCGCTCGACGCCCTCAAGTCCGGCAACGCCCGCGTTCCCGCCTTCAGTCCCACCATCGTCAAAATGCTGTCCGCGGCCTGGCAGGTCGGCTCGCTCGAATTCGGCCACGAAGAGATCCGCTCCGGCTCGACCATCCTGGCCCTGGTATCCGACCCCGAGCTCGGCCGCATGACCCGCGAGATCAGCAAGGAACTGTCGAAGATCGACGCCCAGGCCCTGCAGACTGAATTCGGCGCCATCCTCGCCGGCTCGCCCGAGGATATGGAAACCGCCGTCGCCGCCCCTGGTGGCGGCCCGGCTCCCGCCGGCGGCGCTCCGCGTCCCGACGGCAAGAAGAGCAAGCTCGATCAGTTTACCATCGATCTCACCGCCAACGCCCGCGCCGGCAAAATCGATCCGGTCCTCGGCCGCGACCGCGAAATCCGCCAGGTCGTCGACATCCTCATGCGCCGCCGCCAGAACAATCCCATCCTCACCGGTGAGGCCGGCGTCGGCAAGACCGCCGTCATCGAAGGCTTTGCCCTGCGCGTCGCCGCCGGCGACGTTCCGCCTCCCTTGCAGAAGGTCGCCATCCGCTCGCTCGATCTCGCGCTCCTCCAGGCCGGCGCCGGCGTCAAAGGCGAATTCGAAAACCGCCTCAAAGGCCTCATCGAAGAGGTCAAGTCCTCGCCCACCCCCATCATCTTGTTCATCGACGAGGCCCACACCATGATCGGCGCCGGCGGCCAGGAGGGCCAGGGCGATGCCGCCAACCTCCTCAAGCCCGCGCTGGCCCGCGGCGAGCTCCGCACCCTCGCCGCCACCACCTGGTCCGAGTACAAAAAATATTTCGAAAAAGACGCCGCTCTCGCCCGCCGCTTCCAGGTGGTCAAGGTCGAAGAGCCCGAAGAGTTGCAGTGCATGGTGATGCTGCGCGGCATCGCTCCCGCGCTCGAAAAGCACCACGGCGTGCGCATCCTCGATGAGGCCGTCCAATCCGCCGTCCGCCTCTCCCACCGCTACATGGTGGGCCGCCAGCTTCCCGACAAGGCCGTCAGCGTGCTCGACACCGCCTGCGCCCGCCTGGCCCTGGGACACAACTCCACCCCTCCGCCCATCGAAGATGCCACCCGCCGCCAGGATGATCTCGCCGTGCAGGAGCGCATCCTCAAACGCGAATCCTCGACCGGCGCCGATCACGCCGAGCGCCTCGAAAAAATTGCCGCCGATAAAGCTGCCGTCGAAGCCCAGCTAGCCACCCTGCGCGAGCATTTCGAAAAGGAGCGCCAACTTGTCGCGCAGATCCGCGCACTGCGGTCCAAGTTGGAAGGCGACCTGCCTCCCGGAGAGTCGCCCAATGAAGCCGATGCCGCCGCCGCCCGCTTGGAAGTCGCCGCTCTCAACGCCACCCTCGATCAACTGCAGGGCGAGCAGCCCCTCATGCGCGTCTGCGTGGACGCCCAGACCGTCGGCGAAGTCATCGCCGCCTGGACCGGCATCCCGCTCGGCAAGATGCTCAAAGACGAGGTCGCGACCGTCCTCGAACTCGAGCACCATCTGGGCCGCCGCGTCATCGGCCAGGGGCACGCCCTCGCCGGCATCTCCGAACGCATCCGCACCGCCCGCGCTTCGCTCGACGATCCCGGCCGCCCCATCGGCGTGTTCCTCCTCGTCGGCCCCTCCGGTGTCGGCAAGACTGAAACCGCTCTCGCTCTCTCCGACCTTCTCTACGGCGGCGAACGCAACCTCATCAGCATCAACATGTCGGAGTTCCAGGAATCGCATACCGTTTCCACGTTGAAGGGCTCGCCTCCCGGCTACGTCGGCTATGGCGAGGGCGGCGTGCTCACCGAAGCCGTCCGCCGCCGTCCTTATTCCGTGGTGCTCCTCGACGAAGTCGAAAAAGCCCACCCCGACGTCCTCGAGCTGTTCTACCAGGTCTTCGACAAGGGCATGATGGAAGATGGCGAAGGCCGCGAAATCGATTTCAAAAACACCATCATCATCCTCACCAGCAACGCCGGCACCGATACCATCATGAAGCTGACCGCCGATCCCGAAACCGCCCCCACTCCCGACGGCCTGGTCAAAGCCCTCAAGCCCGAGCTCAATAAAATCTTCAAACCCGCCTTCTTGGGCCGCCTCGTCATCATTCCCTATTACCCCATCCGCGACGAGGCCCTCAAACAGATCATCGTTCTCAAACTCGCTAAGATCCAACGGCGGCTCGAGGAAAATCACAAGATCAAACTCTCCTGGGACGCCGCCCTGCTCGACCAGGTGGCCTCGCGCTGCACCGAAGTCGAAAGCGGCGCGCGCAACGTCGATAACATTCTGACCAATTCCCTGCTGCCCGATCTTGCCCGCCGCCTGCTCGGCGGCATTGCCGGCGGCGCCAAACCCTCCGCCATTCACATCCGCATCGGAGAAAACGGCGCTTTCGAATACTCTTGATGGACGCACCATGGCCCTCGCACAAACACAACGGCTGTTCAGCTTTGACAGCCCGCTAGGCCCCAACAAGCTGCTCGTCAACAGCTTCGGTGGATCCGAGCACATCTCGGAACTCTTCCAGTTCGAACTCGAGCTCGCCTCCGAAGATTTCAACATCGACTGGGATCAGATCATCGACCGCAACGTCACCGTCGGGATCCGCCAGAAGGATGGCGTCAGCTTCCGCTATTTCAACGGCTACATCAACACCTTCGAGCCCACCCGCCACGACGGCCGCTTCGCTTATTACTCCGCCACCATGGTCCCCTGGCTCTGGTATCTCACCCAGTGCCAGAACCATGTCATCTACCAGGAGAAAACCGTCCCCCAGGTCGTCGAAGCGGTTTTTCAGACTCTCGGCTTCCGCGACTACGAAATCAAGAAACTGGACGATCGCCACCAGCCCTGGATCAACTGCTGCCAGTATGCCGAGAACGCCTTCGTCTTCGTCTCCCGCATCATGGAAGCCGAGGGCATCTACTATTGGTTCAGGCATGACCAGGGTAAGCACACCATGGTCATCGCCGATCATCTGTCTGCTCACTTGCCCGTCCCTTACCAGTCCACCATGAGGTACGAGCATGAGACCGGGAACATGACGCGCACCGAAGATACCGTGTTCAGTCTCAACATGCAGAAGGTCATCAAGCCCAATCAGTATGCCCACAAGGATTACAACTTCCTGATCCCGGCGCGCCAGCTGTACTTCAAAGGGCCCATAAATCAGTTCATGGGTTCGAACAAAGACCTGGAGTGGTTCGACTACCCCGGCGATATCGATTGGCCCGCGGACGCCCCCGATTGGGGCGATCTGCGTAAGGAGGAAATCGCCGTCGACCGCGTCACTGTCACCGGCGGCGGCAACTGCCGCTCCATGCTGCCCGGCTACCGCTTCGATCTCGTGCAGCACGACCGCTCCGATCTCGACCTCAATTACCTCATCACCAAAGTGGCCCACCACGGCCACGAAGGCTCGCTCGCCGCCGGCTCCGACGCCAACGAAGCCACCTACGACAACTCCTTCTCCTGCATCCCCTCGTCCGTTCAGTACCGCCCCACCCGCAAGACCGATACTCCCAACATCGGCAGCATGCAAACCGCCACCGTCGTCGGGCCCAAGGGAGAAGAAATCTACACCGACGACTACGCCCGCGTCAAAGTCCATTTCCACTGGGATCGCCGTCCGCCCGACGAAAATTCCTCCTGCTGGATTCGCGTCATGCAGCCCATCGCCGGCCCCGGCTTCGGTCATATCTGGATCCCCCGCGTCGGCGAGGAAGTCATCGTCCAATTCCTCGAAGGCGACCCCGACCGCCCCGTCATCACCGGCTGCCTCTATAACCACGTCAATCACCCGCCCTACACGCCCGTCCCCCAGTTCAAGGATTGGAGCGGTATCAAAACACGCAGCACCAAGAAGGGCAAGCCCACCGAATTCAACGAGCTTCGCTTGGTCGATACCAAGGGCAGCGAGATCTACGTCATGCATGCCCAGAAAGACATGCAGATCACCGTCGAGAACGACACCATCGAGCTGGTCGATCGCGACCGCACCCTCATGGTCAAACGCAACCAGACCGAAATGGTCGAGGCTGACAAGCACAACACCGTCAAGGGGAATTTCAATGAGGACATCCAGGGCCAGATGTCCATCAATGTGCAGAAAGACGTCAACGAAAAAGCCGCCGGCAATTTCCTCCTGGAAGCCGGCGGCGAAGTTCACATCAAGGCCGGCGCGCGCATCGTGCTCGAAGCGCCTAATATCACTTTCATCGGCAGCGGCAGCTTCATCGATTGCAGCGCCCTCGGCATCAGCATTCAAGGCCCCAACGTCTGGCTCAACTGCGGGCTCGGCTTGCCCACCGGCGCTTTCGGCGCCATGCCCCAATTGCCGAACATCCCCGGCTTACCCGCCGGCTTCAACATGTCCACGCTTGCCAACATGCCGAATCTGCCCACCATGGTCAGTTCCCTCACAAGCAGTGTCACCGGAGCCGTCAGCGGCGCTATCGGCAGTGTCACCGGCGCTGTCAGCGGTGTGACCGGTGCCGTTAGCGGCGCTGTCAGTGGTGTCACTGGTGCTGTCAGTGGCGCCGTGAGCGGTGTCACCGGCGCCGTCAGTGGCGCTGTCAGTGGTGTCACCGGCGCCGTCAGTGGTGTGACTGGCGCCGTCAGTGGCGCTGTCGGCGGTGTCACCGGCGGTGTGACCGGTGCTCTCGGCTCGGAAGTAAGCAGCCTCCAAAGTTCCCTGGCCTCGAATCCCTTTGTAGCTCCCGGAACCTTCAGTGGAGAGATCGGCGCGCTCAGCGGCCAGACCCCCGATCTCGGTTCCATCATCGAGGGTCAGGTCGCGGGCGCGACCGGGGCGATGTCCGGTGTCCCGGGCCAGAGCGCGGGCGCGACCGGAGCCATGTCCGACGTCGGAAGCCAGGTCGCCGGAATGTCGCAGGACCCCACCGATTCCAGCAATCTCAATGCCGACGAAGAGCAATATGCGGAAGACCAGCCAGACCCTTCAGGCCCAATCAGTGGGCCGGACGGCGGCGGCGGGGAGGGTCTCGGCTGATGCCGCTGCTATCCGCCCGTCCAAACGTTCGGACTGCCTTCCACCATGTAACCCGGCCCACCGCAGTGTTGGTCCAGGTCACCCAGCCGGTGCGCCGGCAGGTTGTTGATGAAGACCGTCGTGCTGCCCTGGACCGCAATCCATATGTTCGGACCGCAGCAAAGGGCGTGGATTCCCATGTCCAGGACGCGCAGTGCCGGCAGGTTGTTCACCAGCACGTTCGGAGATCCGGTCTGCGCCGGACCGATACATTGGTGCGGGCAGCCCCACTGCCCGTGGCTATCCGCCGGCACGTAAGATTGGTCGCCGAGCCTGGATTGGGGCTGCATTGCTATCCTGAGAATATACCACATACTCAGGGAAGCCAAGCCGCAACCAACGCAGCTCCTCAGCGAGCCGCGACCGTAAGGGAGCGGAGGGCCTGTGGCCCGAAATCTCGCGATCGGAGAACTAGGCTTCGAGCCATCGGGAGGTTCATGTCATCGTGGCGGTAAAGCGAACCAATCTGCAAGAGCGCTACGAGCTTCGCGAAGTCCTCGGCCGCGGCGGCATGGGCGTCGTCTATCGCGCCCTCGACACCCTCATGAAGCGCGAAGTCGCTCTCAAAACCATCCTCGATATCGAGAATCCCGCAACCCTCCAGCTCTTTTATAAGGAGTGGTCCATCCTCGCCACCATGGTCCACCCCAATGTCATCAATATTTATGACATCGGCGAGTTCGACCAGGAAGGGACCAAGAAACCTTTTTTCGTGATGCCCCTGCTGCCCGGCGTCACCCTCGACCGCCTCATCAAGGACGGCAGCCCCCGCCTTAGTGTCAACGGCGTCCTCGAAATTATCGCGCAAGCCGCCCACGGCCTCCACGCCGCCCACGAACAAGGCCTCGTCCACCGCGATGTCAAACCCTCCAACATCTTCGTGATGGATGACAACTCCGTCAAGATTATCGATTTCGGCATCGCCCGCCAGGCTAGCGGCCATTCCAAAACCACTCTCAAGGGAACCCTCTTTTACATGGCGCCCGAGCAGCTTCAGATGAAGCCGCCCAGCCCGCTCTCCGACCTCTTCGCCCTGGGTGTCGTCACCTATGAGGCCCTCACCCGCCACCGTCCCTTCCACGGCGCCACCGAAGCCGAGGTCGTCGAAGCCATCCTGCATCACAGCCCGCCGCCTGTGTCCGGCCTCAACCACGACGTCAGCTACTTAATCAGCCAGGTCGTTCACAAGTCCATCGCCAAGCAGCCCTGGCACCGCTTCTTCAACATGCGCGAGTTTGCCGACGCTCTCCAGAAGGCCCTCCGCAACGAACCTCTCGAATACTTCGATAGCGCCAAGATCAAGCCCCGTCTCGAACGCGCTTCTAAAAGTTTCGAAGCCGGCGACTACGCCTTCGCCTCCGAAGTCCTCTCCGAACTCGAAGCCGAAGGCCACCTCGATCAGGAAATCGCCCGCCTCCGCGGCCAGGTCGATCAGGCCGTCCGCCAGACCCGCATCCGCCAGATGCTCGAAAGCGCCCGCCGCTTCTTCGAGGCCACCGAGTACTCCCTCGCCTTGCGCAAAATCCAGGAGGCCATTGAACTCGATCCCACCGATCCCGACGCCCTCGCGCTCAAAGCCGTGGTCGAAAAGGAGCGCCGCGAAAAGAAAATCTCCGAATGGATCGCGCTCGCTCACCAGCACCTCGATAACCAGGCCTTCCGCCAGGCCCGCGACGCCCTGGATAACGTCCTCCACATCAAACCCAACGAAACCGAGGCCCTCAGCCTCATGGAGGAAATCGGCCGCCGCGAAACCGAAGTCGCGCGCACCCGCGATGAAAAAGCCCGCCTCTACCAGGCCGCTTGCCAGGCTTGGGAAAAAGGCGAGGTCACCAGCGCCCTCAGCAAGCTCGAAGTCCTCGTCGCCATGGACCGCGACCTCCCCGAATCCGATACCGGCCGCAGCAGCACCTACCAGAACTTCTACAACCAGGTCCACTCCGAGCACAACACTCTCAAGAACTCTTACGAGGAGGCCAGGCGCAATCTCGCCGGCGGGAACTTTGAAGCCGCCTCCGCCACCTGTAAACAGTTCCTCGCCAAGTACCCCAATCACGCCCTCTTCCAGGCCCTCAAGTTCGACGTCGAAGAGCGCCAGCGCCAGAAGCTTTCCCAGGTCATCGCCGAAACCGACCGGAAAGTCGACGAGGAACCCGACCTCGATCGCCGCATGGGCATCCTCGAGGAAGCCCTCAAGCTCTATCCCGGCGAAAACCACCTGGAGCGCGCCGTCCGGCTCGTCCGCGACAAACGCGACCTCGTCAATTCGATCGTTTCCAAGGCCCGCTTCTTCGAAGAGCACGGCCAGTTCAACGATGCCCTTGACCAGTGGCAGATCCTCAAGTCCATCCACGATAAACAACCCGGCCTTCCCTTCGAAATCCAGCGCCTCATCAAACGCCGCGATCAACAGGCCCGTGAGACCGCCAAGGCCCGCTGGGTCGAGCAGTCCGATCAGTACCTCGAAGGCGGCGACTACAAGCGCGCCCTGCAGACCGTGGAAGCCGCTCTCACCGAATTCCCCGGTGAATCCGAGTTGCTCGAACTCGAAAAGCTCGTCCGCAAAAGCCAGGAGCGCGGCGCCCAGGCGCTCGAACTCCTGGCACGCGCTCGCGAGGCCAGTGAGAAAGGCTCTCCCGATGACGCCCTGGCCGCCTTGCGTGAGGCTTCCTCTCTCGATTCCCGGAATACCGTCATCCGCACCGTGCTGGTGAACTCTCTCCTCGACCAGGCCCGCCGCCTCGTCGATGCCGATTGGGATTCCGCCGACGCTTTCGTGCAGGAGGTCCTCCAGCTCGAGCCCAACCACGCGCCCGCCCAGAGCCTGGCCGCGCGCATTTCCGATCGCAAACGCGAGGATTTCGTTGCCTGGTGCCTCGCCCAGGCCCGCCGCATGCAAACCGATGGCGATATCGATGGCGCTCTCGCCGTCGTCGCCCAGGGTCTCGACACTTATCCCAACGAGCCGCGTCTCCAGCAATTGCAGGCTACTTTGCTGCGCGCCCAAGTCGAAAAACAGCGCCAGACCGTCCGTCCCCGCGAAGCCCGCGAGCCGCGCCCCGCCGCTCCTCTGCCCGAAGCCTCGCCGGCAGCCGAAGAGCCGCCCGCCGAACCCGCGGGCGATCTCACCATTCTGCTCGGCTCCCCCGCCACCTCAACGGCCGTTGCGCTGCCCCCGGCCGTGGCGGAAGCCATAACCTTCGCACCCGCCCCGCCCTCTCCTTCCACCGGCAACGTCCTGGAAACTCCCGCTCCGCCACCGGCCCCCGTTGTCGAACCAACGCCTCCTCCTCCCCAGCCGCCTCCGCCGCCGTCCGGCCCAACCGCGCTCGACAAACTCAAACTCTGGTTCAACAACGCCGGCCGCGAAAAGCGGCTCTACGTCTTCACCGCTACCGCCGCCGGCATGATCCTTCTGATCGCCGCCATCGTGGCTGTCGCCCATCACCGCAAGCCGGCGCCCCCGCCCGCCTCCGCCAAGTTCCAGATCGTGATGCGGTCATCGCCCGAAGGCGCGGAAATCAAGTTCAACGGTGACGCCTGTGGCACTTCCACCTGCCGCATGGAGCTCTCTCCCGGCACTTACCAGGCAACCGCCCGCTTGTCCGGCTATCAGGATGTTTCCACCAGCTTCACCGTCGGTAAGGACGCTTCTCCCGAAGTCAACCTCACCCTCGTCCCGCTTCCGCCGCGTGTCGCCGTTTTCACCGACCTCACCGATGGCGCCGTCCAGCTCGACGGCTCCCCCGCCGGCCAGATCCAGGATGGTGGCGTCGAGATCTCGAACCTCACTCCCGGCAAGCATACCCTCGCGGTCCAAAGCGGCAATTCCACCGCCTCCGTGCAGCTCGAAATCTTGCCTGGCGCCATGCCCAAAATCTCCGCCCCCATCGAAACCACGAATCTCCGCGGCTTCGTCCTCACCGGTTTCGGCGCCGACGCGCGCCTCTACGGCAGCGCCACCGGATTCAAGGCCTCCCTCGACGGCCAGCCTGCCGGCGATCTGCCGCCCGACGGTCTGCCCCTCCAGAACCTCGCTCCCGGCACCCACGAACTGCAACTCGATGGCCCCGCCCACGAGCAGGACAAAATGGTCTTCGAGGCCCAGCCCTCCGCCACGCTCTATATTTCCCTCCGCACCTCCCGCAATCTCGGCGTGGTCAACGTCGTCGCCAATGAGGACGAAGCCGAGCTCTACATCAACGGCGACAAGTACCGCCGCACTACCAAGCGCGGACGCCTCCTCGTTTATCTCGTCCCCAAACAGTACACCCTGCGCCTCCAGAAAGATGGCTTCGCGCCCACTCCCGATCAAACCGTCGACGTCCACAAAGGCGAAGAGACCAGGCTCACGTTCAACCTCCAGCCCGCCAAAGCCACTCTCGCGGTCCATCACGCGCCTCCCAACGCCGAAGTCTGGATCGATGGCGGGCGCGCCGGCACGGTCGGCTCCGACGGCGAATTCTCCCTCGCTACCCTCGATCCCGGCCGCCACACCGTCTCCCTCCGCCTGGATCGCTTCAAGCCGCTACAAACCGACGTGACCTTTTCCAGCGGAAAAACCGCCGATCTGCAGGGCGCGCTCGAAAGCACGCTGGGCACCCTCAAGGTCGATATCAACCCCGCCGGCCTCGATGTCCACCTCCGCATCCGGCGTGAGGGCGAGTCCCAGGATCATGATATTTCCGGCTCCAGCCTGAGTTTGCCCGAGGGTTCCTACACTGTCACCGGCTCCGCGCCTCAATACCAGAATGCGGTCTCGACCGTGCGCGTCACCTCCAATGCCATCTCGACGGTCCGCCTTGACTTTCCTAAGAAGGTCGAAACAGCTCCCCCAGCCGTCGCCAAGGCGCCTCCCGCCACGCTGGTTTTTGGTCCCGACGATTGGATGAAAGCCGGCGGCTGGACCCGCCAGGACAACATGATCGTCCACGCAGGCGGCGATTACGTGCTCGCCCCGCCCAACCTGACCCAGGGGACGACCATCCGCTTTACCGCCGTCATCCTGAAAGGCAAGCGCCTCGAGTGGGTCCTGGCCTTCCGCGACAACAAGAATTACCTCTTCTTCCAGGTCGACGACAAGAACCTCACTCGCTACGAAGTCGTCAACGGCGACAAGGCGTCGCAGGTGAAGATCCCACACAAGCTCGATCGCAAGCAGCCCATGAGCTTCAGCATCAGCGTGACGCCCACCGCCATCATCCACAGCGTCCAGCAAGGGGGCCAGTGGGTGATCCTGGACAACTGGGGAATCTCCGGCTCATTGGTGCACGGCAAATTCGGCTTCCACGTTCCCGGCGGCGACGAAATCGGCCTCACCGATTTCCGCCTCGCCGCCAACTAGCCCGCCTTTCTCAGTGCGCCTCAAAGGCGTGGATCACCAGTGGGGGAAGGACCCCAGGCCAGAGTGGTGAACTACGCGGACGACTTGGTGATACGCAGCCGCAGAAAAGCGGCGGAGGCACTGGAGTGGACGCGGGAGGTGATCACGAAGCTGGAGCTCACTCACTCTGCATGAGACGAAGACGTGCATTCGGCAAGCGCGCCAGGAAAGCTGCAACTTTCCGGGGTACACGTTCGGGCCGCACCGCTACCGGAAGGATGGTCACTGGTATGTGGGGGCCAGTCCGGCCAAGAAGGCGGTCGCTCGGATCCAAGAGAAAGTGGGAGACCTACTGGTGCCCCGTCATGTGGGAACGTGGCCAGAAGTGCGGGATCGGCTGAATCGGAGGTTGCGAGGCTGGTCGGCGTATTACAGCTACGGCACTCGCATGCCGGCGTATCGGGCGATCGACAACCAGGTCTATCCAAGCGTGCGGAATTTCCTGCGGAGGCGACACCAGGTGCAATCGCGTGGCACCGGCCGGAATGGTGTTCCGCCGCCCCATCGCGAGACCCGGGCGTTTGAGTTTTCACCTGCTACCAGCCATAATAAAAGCCTCGGAGGGTTGCGATGCGTAACCTGTCTTGGCTTCTCGCCGGATTGATTGCCTTGCCGTTTCCGCCAGGCGCGCCCGCCCAGGCCCCGGTCGTCAAGCTCAACCTGGTGATCGTGGAAGGCGACGGCGCCATCAACAACATCCGCCAACGCACCGCGCGGGAGCCCGTCGTCGAGGTGCAGGACGAAAACCACAAGCCGGTGGCCGGCGCCCTCATCCTGTTCGAGCTGCCCTCCCGCGGAGCCAGCGGGGAATTCCCCGGCGGCGCGCATTCCCTTTCGGTGACCACGGATGCGCAAGGCCGCGCCGTGGCCCGCGGATTGCAACCCAATTCCAATCAAGGCCCATACCAGATCCACGTCACGGCTTCTTACGGCGGCGCGACCTCCAGCGCCGTCATCACACAGACCAATGCCATCGCCGGCGCCGGTACGGCAGCGTCGGCCGGTTCCGGCAAGCTGATCGCGATTCTGGCGGTGGCCGGCGCCGCGGTGGCCGGCGGCATTTACTGGGCCACACACACCGGGGGCGGCAGTAGCTCTACCACCAATCCCGCAACCACCGTCACGGCAGGCGCCGGATCGGTGGGCCCTCCGCATTGAGAACAACATGACCACTCGACTCTTCCGGATGTTCGGTCTCGCCTTAGCTGCGGGCTCCGTGCTCGCTGCGCAACAGGGCTCGCTCGCCGGCCCCGTGGCCGGATTCGTCTACGATAGCCCCGGCCGCGCCTTGCGGCCGATTCAAGGAGTCCCCGGCGCGTCGCTGATCGGTGATCCCATCAACCTTGGCCTGGATCTCACGGCCGCTTATGTCTCGCCCCGTCAGGATTCGGCCTTCGTGGTGTCTGCCGACGGATTGCTCCACTTCTTCCGCCTGGCTTCCACCGGCCCCGTGGAAACCAGTCTGGGGGGCATCAGCTTCATTCCGCAGCGTGTGGTGTTCAGCCCGTCCGGCACTGCCGCGGCTCTCTTGACCTTGGGGAAAGCCCAGGTGTTCCAAGGCCTGCCCGGCGCCCCCGCGCTGGCCGGGGCCATCACCCTCCCCGCTACCGGCGGTCTGCAGCCCGCGTCCGCAACCGCCAGCCGCTCGCGCCAGCGCACTCCCACCGCCGCCGATTTCGCCATCAGCGATGACGGCGTCTATCTTCTCAGCATCTCTGGTGGTTTTGTGCGGCTGCTCAGCGTGAACGGCCAGAATCGCAGCCTGATCCAAGCCGGCGCCGGCTTCCTGGTGACTTTCGCCCCAGGCGGCCACGATGCCGCCGTGCTGGATCCCGCCGCGGGCCTCCTGCTCATCCGCGACGCCTCCGGCGCAGCCAGCGTGCAGACCATCGCGCAACCGGATGACAGTCTGGCTTCCGCTGTTGGCATCGGGTTCTCGCAGGATGGCGCCAAACTCTACGTAGCCAGTGCCGCCGCGCATGGAGTTGTGATTTTCGACCTTGTCGCGGGCAGCCGCAGTACCATCGCCTGCGATTGTACCCCGGCCACTCTGGCGCCCATGGGGAGTCTGTTCCGCTTGAATGAATTCGGCTCCGGGCCGCTGTGGCTTCTGGACGCTGGCGCCGCCCCGCCGCGCATCGTTTTCGTGCCGGCGCACACGAATTAGCCGCGCGGGTTGAGTCTGACCCCTAACACCCGGAGGGTTGGAAAATGATGCGTTCACTCACACTTGCGAGTCTGTCTGTGTTGGCATCTTGCCTGGCAGTTGGGCAGGAGGCGGCAACCAGGCCAGCATTCGAAGTGGCGTCGGTGAAGCCGTCCCCGCCGCACACAGGTCCCCTGGGGATTGGGCTGTTTACTTATCCCGGGGGCCGGATTCATGCCACGAGCTACACCCTGAGAATGTTGATCCACGACGCGTACAACCTCGAGATGTACAAGATTCTGGGTGGGCCCCACTGGGTCGACGACGACCGATTCGATATCGAGGCGAAGCCGCCCGCGTCTTCCGAGTCGAGCAAGTTTGTGCCGGCGAATTTCAAGAGTCCGCCCAATCCGGAAATGCGGCAGATGCTGCAGGCGCTGCTGGCCGAGCGTTTCCAATTGAAGGTGCACACAGAGACCAGGAAAGAGTCGGTGTATGCACTGGTAGTGGCCAAAGGCGGTCCCAAGCTCAAGCAGCCGGCATCCACCACGGTTCAACCCTTCGTCAGCTTCTTCCCGCACGGCCTTTCCGGAGAAAACGCCACCATGGATCAGTTGGTCGAACGGATGGCGACCATCTTTGGGCGTCCCGTGCTAAACCACACCGGCATCCAGGGAAACTTCGATTTCCTGATCGACTACCCACCCGATGACGCCGCGACCGATCGCACCGTGCTCTTGCTCAGCGCGATTCAGGACCAGATCGGGCTGAAACTCGAAACCCAGCCCGGCTCAATCGATGTAATAGTGATCGACCACGCGGAAAAGCCGTCTGGGAATTAGGCATACCGCGGGCAGCTTGGCGAACGCGTCGCAGGCAGCCTTCGACGCAGCCTCGAAATGTTGGCGCTGACCCTTTGTGGCATACTCAAACAGGAGCCGCTATGACGTTGGAGGAACTCCGGTCCCGCTACCGCCATCAGATTGTCGAACTCGCCCGGAAGCGGGGTGCGCACAATGTCCGTGTATTCGGGTCAGTCGCCCGCGGCGAACAAAGTTCCGGCTCCGACATCGACCTTCTGGTGGATTTTGAGCCGGGCCGTTCCTTGCTTGATCTGACCGGCCTGTGGCTCGACCTCGAGGGGGCCCTGGGTTGCAAGGTCGATGTCGTTTCCAGCCGTGGGCTGAGGCCGCGCGTCGCCCCAGAGGTAATGCGCGACGCGATTTCACTGTGAGGTCCGAGCTGGATCGCACCTTCCGGGGAGAACTGTAGGCCAACCATGGACTTCCGCCTGTCCCGCCATGCCGAATGGGAGATGACCCGCCGCGGCATCCCGCTGGCGCTGGTCCAGGCTGTAATGGAGCACCCGGAACAACGGCTTGTCGACGAATCCCGCACGGGCCGTTGGATTCACCAGTCGCGGTTACGGTTCGAAGATGGGAAAATGTATCTGTTGCGAGTCGTGGTGGCCGAAGAGGAACAGCCGCCTGTGATTGTCACGGCTTACCGGACGAGCAAGATTGAGAAGTACTGGAGCGCCAAATGAAAGTAGTCTACGACCCCGAAGTGGACGTCCTCAGCGTTCTGCTGAGCGACGCGCCGGTCGCGGAAAGCGATCAGGATAAACCCGGCGTCATCCTGGACTACGACGCCGGCGGCAACATGGTGAGTTTCGAGATTCTCGATGCTTCGAAGCGCATGGCGAATCCCATGTCCGTCGAGTACGCCGTTACGCCGCCACTTCGCCGGCCGGCATGATGCTGGTGTACACCGATTGGCGAGTTCAACGGCCCCGAGTGCGCACACGCGCGGGGTTATTCTACCTTCTAACTTCTGGCTTCTGACTCCCGAACATCGACCGTTCTTGTCGATGTTGGCGCCGCAGGCGCCTACCGCAAGTTGAATTTCTTCATCTTGTAGCGCAGCGTGTCCCGCGTGATGCGCAGCAATCGCGCCGCCTGCGTCTGGTTGCCGTTGGTCTTTTCGAGCGCTCGCGTCAGCAGGTTGCGTTCGTTGTCTTCGAGCGAAAGCCCCTCCGTGGGAAGGTCCGCGCTGGCCGGAACCGGCAAGATCGTCCCGGATTCGGGACGCGAAATCGCAATCGGCAGGCTGGCCGGCGTGATCAGCGCCGACTCCTCCAGGATCATGGCCCGCTCGATGGCGTTGCGCAACTCGCGCACGTTGCCCGGCCAGTCGTGCCCCAGCAACAGCCTGGCCGCCGCCTCATTCAACCCTTCGATGTTCCGTTTGAATTTGCGGTTGTAGTGCTCGACGAAAAACTTCGTGAGCGGCACGATGTCCTCGGTGCGCTCCCGCAACGCCGGGATGAGAATCTGGATCACGTTGAGCCGGAAATACAGATCCTGCCGGAAAGCCCCTTCCTTCACGGCTTCCCGCAGGTTCTTGTTGGTGGCCGCCACCACCCGCAGATCCAGTTTGATGTCTTTCAGGCCGCCCAGCCGGCGAAAAGTCTGTTCTTCCAGCACCCGCAGCAGCTTGGCCTGCAACATCAGCGGGATCTCGCCAATCTCGTCCAGGAACAGCGTGCCCTTGTCGGCCAGTTCGAAAATGCCCCGCTTTTGCGACCGCGCATCCGTGAACGCGCCCTTTTCATACCCGAACAGTTCGCTCTCCAGAAGCGAATCGGGAATGGCCGCGCAGTTGATCGCGATAAACGGCTCGGCTTGGCGCACGCTCTGGTAATGCAGCGTCTTGGCGATCAGGTCCTTGCCGGTCCCGTTTTCGCCTTCGAGCAGAACCGTAGTGGCTTCGCTGGCCGCCACCCGCCGCACAAAATTCAGCACCTCCCGCATGGACGGCGATTCGGCGATCACTTCCCGCTTCTGGGGCGCCGCCTCGTCGGTGATGTCTTTGATGGTGGCTACCACTCCGCTGAGGTTGCCGGCATCGTCGAACATCTGCGTAGTGCGCATCACCACCAGCCGTTCCATGCCGTTGGCGGTGTGCAGCCGCACCGTGGAATGAGGCGCGGCGGGCGCCTGGTTCAGCCCCACCAGAACGCCGCAACCGGGTTCGCAGAGCTCGCACTTAAAGATATCCTGGCAGTGCTTTCCCAGCATTTCCTCCGAGGAAACGCCAAACAGCCTCTCCGCCGACCGGTTAACACCGGTAATCCGAAACTCCGGATCATAAAGGACGAGCGCGTCCGAAAGCTGGTCAAACACGGATTCGAGCACGCTGGTCTTCTGCCAGCCTGGGATGAGCTTAGACATTCACGGTACGTACCTGGATTATATCAAGCGATTTGGGGGAATTGGCCCATCATGCCGCTATTTCGGGGGGAATGCCCCCATCCCGATGGTGGAAATCCCTTCAAACCTGCTGCTGTGTTTGAAGATACATGCATGGTGATGCAATTGCTACCTTGCCGGATGGAGGCATCATGTCCCATTGGAAAATTGCTTTGCCCGCTGTCATCCTGCTGGGCGGTTTCCTAGTTTGCTCCACGGCTTCGTATGGCAAACCGGAATACAGCAAGACTACTAAAAAAACTTGCACTTACTGCCATGAGAAGAACGTCCCCAACGATAAGGACGCCATGAATAAGAACTTGACCGACGCCGGCAAGTATTACGGGAAGAATAAGTCCCTGGACGGCTACGTCGAGAAGAAGAAGTAACTGCCGATGGAAGGCGGAGGCGTGGAGTCGGGCATGATGCAAACCGTTCAGCTTTCGATGGGTGACGGCCAGTACGCCGCGACGGTTCGGGAAGCCCTGACCCGTAGCTGCGCCTGGCACGTCCAGCCCGTCGATCGCCCCGACCTCTCACAGCATTGTGTGTTGGTCCTGGACGAACAGGCATTCAGACGGCTGCCCCTCCCCCTCTCCAACCCCGAACGGGTTGTCCTGATCACCCGCCACGATCTGCAAGATCCTCAATTCCTTGCCCAGGCTTGGGAAGCCGGAATTGTCTCCGTTGTCTCGGAGCAAGATCCCCTGAGTACCGTTCTGCTGGCCATCATGGCTGCTGCCTTGCGTATCGCAAAACCCCACAGTTCGGAGGTCGCAGGCGAAATAACCCATACAATCAGTGCAGAGACTGCGTCAATAGCCCCAATCCATCGGCATTGCGGCCCAAAGCGTTGCAAAACCCCATAGTTTGGTTTGCCGCCCGCTTGGACTTCGGCGTGCACTGCTCTTTGTTCAGGCGAAAGGAGATTCAGATATGGATCGCTCATTAGCAGAACTTGAGGTTCTGGTCCGCAACCGGATCTGCAGCGTTTGTACGGAACGCACCGTAGAGGGGCAGTGCGGCCTGGAACAACCCTCCAGTTGCGCCCTGTTCCGTCTGTTTCCCCAAGTAGCCCAAGCCATCCAGTCTGTCCACAGCGACGATATCCAGCAGTACATCGAAGCCATTCGCCGCAACGTCTGCTCGGTTTGCGCCGAACAGTCTCACGACGGCTCCTGCGAAACCCGCCAGCAGGTCCGCTGCGCCCTGGATGCCTATTTGCTTTTGGTTGTGGATGCCATCGAGGAAGCCACCGGGAAAACTTTCGATAAGCACGGCTTGGGCGGTGCGGGTAGCGGAATCACCGCCCGCCCAAGGCCGCAAATTTCAACCGTGATCTGAACTAAATTTGATCTGAATCTGGAGATAATCTCATGAATATCAGTTTGCTTCCGTTCCTGTATTTCTGGATCGTTCTGGCTCTCGCCGTCATCGGACTGTTGGTGTGGCGCAAGGTGGTTGCGAGCCATGAAGACGACAACCTGCACGTGCTCGACGGCGGCGGCGCCGATCAAACCGTGGTTGCCCACAAGCTCGACCAGATCGACAAGTGGGGCAAAATTCTCACCGTGATCGCCTTGGTTTACGGTGTCATTCTGGGCGCTGCCTACGCGTATCAGGCCTGGATTCAGACATCCCAATCCGGAGTGTAACCGTCATGGGAAGCCGGGCACTTCGAACCATCAGCCAAGCGCTCGGTTCTGCCCTATTCGGCCTCGTCCTCAGCCTGGCCGGCGTCCATGCCCATGCGGCGGAGCCGCCCGGCGCGGACTGCGCTTCGTGCCACGACCAGGCCCAGAAGCTCGAAAAGAGCGCCCACGCCGGGTTGCCCTGCGACACTTGCCACGAATCCCACGACCAGTATCCTCACCCCGCCAACATCCCCAAACCCCAGTGCACCACCTGCCACCAGGACCAGGCCGGCGACTATGCCCTCGGCGTTCACGGCCAGGCCCGCAAGCACGGCAATGAAGGCGCCCCCGATTGCGCCATGTGCCACGGCAGCGCCCACGAGCTGCTGCACCCACAGTCGCAGGAGTTCCGCACCGCCGTCCCCGACACCTGCGGCATGTGCCACGGCGAAGTCGTCGATCAGTACCGCACCAGCGTACATGGCCAAGCCCTCGCCCGGGGCGTCACCCAGGCGCCCATCTGCAACGATTGCCACGGCGAACACAAGATCCTCAAGCCCGGCAACGCCGCCTCCATGGTCAACGCCGCGCACATCCGCGATACCTGCGGAAGTTGCCACGGAAACGTGCGGCTGACGAGCTCCTTCGGGCTGCCCTCCGACCGCGTGGTCAGCTTTGACGCTTCCTATCACGGCCTCGCCGGCAAGGCCGGCTCCCAAACCGTGGCCAACTGCTCGAGCTGCCACGGCGTGCACAACATCCTGCCGTCATCCGATCCCAAGTCGACCATTAATCCGAAGAATCTGCCCAAAACTTGCGGGCAGTGCCACGCCGGCGCCGGTACCCGTTTCGCCATCAGCCAGGTGCACCTCACGGTAAACTCCGAAACCGCGGCGCTGCGCTGGGTGCGTCAGTTCTACCTGCTGCTGATCCCCGTCACCATCGGCCTCATGATGCTTCACCAGGGCGGCGATTGGATCCGCAAGCTGGTCAAACTGCGTTTTCAAGTTCGCATTGCGCAACCCGGATGGATGGCCGCAGCCGGCCAAGGCGAGCTACGCATGTTGCCCTTCGAACGCGTCCAGCACGCCGTCATGGCGCTCTCGTTCCTCACTCTGATCTGGACCGGTTTCGCCCTGAAATATCCCGACACCTGGTGGGCGCGTCCCCTGCTGATGATGGAAGGCAGGTACGCCGTGCGCAGCCTGATCCATCGCATCGCCGCCGCCGTGTTCACGGCCGTCGCCGTCACGCACCTTGTCTCGCTGATCGTCAACCGCAAGCTGCGCCATCACTGGAAAGAGATGCTGCCCAAAATGGATGACCCGCGCGAGGCGCTGGCGGGCTTCGCCTACAACCTCGGCTTGGGTTCCGAGCTCCCGCCCCGTTCGCCGCACAGTTACATCGAGAAGGCCGAATATTGGGCCGTGGTCTGGGGCGCAGTCGTCATGATTGCTTCCGGGGCGTTCCTTTGGGCCAACAGCATGGTCCTGAGATTCCTGCCCAAGAGCTGGCTCGACGTCGCTACTTCGGTTCACCTGTACGAGGCTATCCTCGCCACCCTGGCGATCGTGGTGTGGCACTTCTACTCCGTCATCTTCGATCCCGACGTCTACCCGCTCAATACCGCTTTCCTGACTGGATTTAGTGTAAAAAAGAAGGAGCACGCACGAGAGCGCGAGCCGGCGAAGACCGCGGGAGACTGATACCCACAGCATGACACCCAATCCATCCGATATAAGTCGCCGGGGCTGGTTGTCCCCGTTCGTCTACCTGTCTAACAACTGGGTCAGCCTCGCCGGCGTGGTCATCGTGACCACCACCGTAGTCTTCTGGCTCTTCCTGCTGCCCACCACCCTGAAGGGCGAAGCCGCCAGCCCCTACATCGGTATCCTGGTGTTTCTAGGCCTGCCCGCGCCTTTCTTCACGGGCCTGATCATGGTTCCGCTGGGCATCTGGCTGAAGCGCAAACGCGAGGGCCGCAAAGGCATTTATCCGCCCGGCTTCCCGCCTCTCAACTGGCACAACCCCGAACTGCGCAAGCTGGTCTACTTCGTCACCTCGACCACCCTGCTCAACCTCGCGATCGCCAGCCAGTTCGCCTACGGCGCGGTCAATTACATGGATTCCGTGACCTTCTGCGGCCAGACCTGCCACACCGTCATGCAGCCCGAATTCACCGCCTATGTGAATTCTCCGCACTCCAACGTGGAGTGCGTGAAGTGCCACATCGGCCCCGGCGCCGGCTGGTTCGTGAAAAGCAAGCTCTCCGGCGTGGGCCAGGTATTCGCCGTCACGTTCCACACGTATCCCGAGCCCATCCCCACCCCGGTCACCAACCTGCGTCCCGCCCGCGAAACCTGCGAGCAATGCCACTGGCCGCAGAAGTACGGCGAAGACCGCGTGAAAGTCATTTCCAAATACGCCGACGATGAAACCAACAGCGTCACCAAGACGGTCCTGCTGATGAGGATTGGCGGCGGAAATAACGGCATTGGCATCCACGGCACCCACCTCGGCCCCGGAGTCGTGATCAGCTACCATTCCGATGAAGCCCGCCAGACCATCCCCTGGGTGAAATACGAAGACAACGGCAAGAGTACCGTCTACGCCACTTCCGACTCCAAGGCTGAGCCCCCAGGGTCCCCCCGCACCATGGACTGCATGGATTGCCACAACCGCCCCGCCCACAGCTACGACCTCCCCGACCGCGCCGTAGACAATGCCATGCACGACGGCTTGATTTCCACTTCCCTCCCGTTCGCCAAAAAGCAATCCGTCGAAATCCTCAAAGCGCCCTACCTGTCGCGCGAAGAAGCCGAGCAGAAGATCCCCGCCGCGTTCGCCCAGTTTTATCAGCAGACCTACCCCGCCATCTGGAGCGCCCGCCAGCCGGAAGTCGCATTGGCGGCCAAAGAACTGGTTGCCATCTATGACCGCAACATCTTCCCCGAAATGAAGGTCAACTGGGGCTCGTACCCCGTTAATATCGGTCACACCGATTACCCCGGCTGCTTCCGTTGCCACGACGGCTCGCACGCCCCCACCACCGGGGACGCCATCACTCAGGACTGCAACGCTTGCCACAACATCCTGGCCATGGATGAAGCCAACCCGAAGATACTCACGGATCTCGGTATTGTAGAAAGCAAGTCCGCCCAAAAGTAGCTGGAATTTTCAACAACAGAATCTTCGTACATTGACGAAAAATTCTACAGATGTTATACAGAGAATAGGATCTGAATTTCTGTTATGGTTCATCGAATGGCCATCCCGAGGCGCTTCCTGGTAGCAGTTGGACTTCTGGCCGCGGCCCTTCCGGCGCAGCAGTCCAAGCCGCTCCCCGGCTCCGACGATTGCCTCGGCTGTCATGAAACCGGGCAGCGGGTGGGCAAACGGCAGCCCGGCGTCCCTCCGCCATTCGACGCCGCCGCACTCAAAGCTTCCCCGCACGCGGACCTGGAATGCGCCGCCTGCCACGCCGAGCTCGCCAAGAAAGAATTCCCCCATCCCGAAAAGCTGGCCAAAGTGGACTGCGGCGCGTGCCACCCCGACGAGCAGACCCAATACACCGCCAGCCTTCACGGGAAGGCGTCGGCGCGCGGCGACAGCACCGCGCCCGGCTGCAAAACCTGCCACGGGACGCACAAAATCCTGCTCCCGTCGAACCCCAAATCTCCCACCTCCACCATGGAGATCCCCGGCCTCTGCGGCGGCTGCCACCAAGAAGGCACCGACGTCAGCAAGACCCACGACATCCCCCAGGCCAACATCCTCCCAAACTACACCGACAGTATCCACGGCCAGGCACTTTTCACTAAAGGCCTCACCGTCGCCGCCGTCTGCACCAGTTGCCACACCGCGCACTTCGTGCTGCCGCACACCGACCCGCGCTCGTCCATCGCCAAACTCAACGTCGCCAAGACCTGCACCAAGTGCCACGGCCGGATTGAAGACGTGCACCGCAAAGTAATTAACGGCCAGCTCTGGGAATCCGCTCCGAACATGATTCCGGCCTGCGTGGATTGCCACGAACCGCACAAAGTGCGCAAGGTCTTCTACACCGAGGGCATGGCGGACAGAGACTGCCAGAGCTGCCACGGCAATCCCAGCCTCAAGGTGACCCGCGGCTCGAGGACCGTCTCGCTGTTCGTCGACAAAGCTGAGCTGGACACCTCCATCCACCACAGCCCGCCCAGCCACCCGGGAACGCCCATCGCTTGCGTGCAGTGCCATACCGGCGGCACGCCGGCCCACAAACGGCCTTGCGATACCATTTCAGCGAAGGTCGATTGTTCCATCTGCCACCCGACTCAGGTCAACGACTATCACGAGAGCACCCACGGCACGCTGGCGGCCCAAGGCAGCCACGACGCTCCCACCTGCCAGGATTGCCACAGCCCGCACCACACCCTGGCCAAGAACGACTCGGCTTCACCGACCTTTTCGCGCAACGTCCCCGCGCTCTGCGCTCAGTGCCACCAGACCGGCCACAAAGCCGCCCTGCGGTACACCGGCAAGCAGCAGAACATCATCGAGAATTACACCGAGAGCATCCACGGCAAGGGCCTGCTGCAGTCGGGGTTGACGGTCACCGCGGCCTGCACCGCCTGCCACACCGCGCACCACGAACTGCCCTCGAGCGACCCGCGCTCCAGCGTCTATCGCTCCAACATCGCCACCACGTGTGCGCAATGCCATCGCGGCATCTACGAACAATTCACCGCCAGCGTGCACAGCCCCAACGTGACCAAGTCCGGGAAACCACTCCCGGTGTGCGCCGATTGCCATTCGGCCCACAGCATCGAGCGCACCGACCGGACCGATTTTCGGCTGAACATCATGGAGCAGTGCGGCCGCTGCCATCGGCAGATTACCGAGGCCTACTTCGAGACCTTCCACGGCAAGGTTTCCAAGCTGGGCTACCTGCAGACCGCCAAGTGCTACGACTGCCACGGCTCGCACGACATCCTGCCCGTCACCGACCCGCGCTCCCGCCTGAGCCGCAACAACATCGTCAACACCTGCGGCAAGTGCCACATGGGCTCGCACCGCCAGTTCGCCGGATACCTCACGCACGCCACCCACCACGACCCGCAAAAGTATCCGTTCCTCTTCTACACCTTCTGGGGCATGACCAGCCTCCTGGTAGGCACGCTGGTAATCTCCGGCACCCACACGCTGGCCTGGCTGCCGCGCTCGCTGCAATACCGCAAAGAAGCCAGGAGCGGCCACGACGAAAACGGCCTTTACGTGCGCCGCTTCCGCCCGCTCCACCGCAACCTCCACCTGATGGTGATCGGGAGCTTCCTCGGTCTGGCCCTCACCGGCATGACGCTCAAGTTCTCCTACGCCCCCTGGGCCAAGTTCCTGGCCCGCCTGCTGGGAGGCTTCGAAGCCGCGGGACTCATCCACCGATTCTGCGCTGTCCTCACTTTTACGTATTTCGGCCTGCACATCTACGACCTGATGAAGCAGCACCGCAAGAGCGGCAAATCCTGGCTGAAGTACATCACCAGCTCCGAGAGCATGTTGCTCAACGGCCGCGACTGGCGCGAGTTCATCGGCTCCATGAAGTGGTTCCTGGGCCGCGGCGAGCGCCCGCCGTACGGCCGCTGGACTTACTGGGAAAAATTCGATTACTTCGCGGTCTTCTGGGGCGTGGCCATCATCGGCGGCACCGGTCTGATGCTCTGGTTCCCCGAAGCTTTCACCCGTATCTTCCCCGGCTGGATGGTGAACGTCGCCACCACCATCCACAGCGACGAAGCCCTGCTGGCGGTCAGTTTCATCTTCGTGATTCACTTCTTCAACACCCACTTCCGCCCCGAAAAGTTCCCCATCGACACGGTGATTTTCACCACCGGCATGCCGCTCGAGGAATTCAAGCGCGACCGCCCGCGCGAGTATCAGGAGATGGTGGACGCCGGCCAGTTGGAAGAGAACCTGATGCCCGCCCCGCCTGAGCGTTCGCAGCGCTTCTGGCGCCGTCTGGGCTTCACCGCGCTGGGCCTGGGTATGGTGATGATTGGGCTGATCCTGTACGCCATGATCTTCGCGTACCGCTAGGCAAAGTGGGCCAGACCAACTGGTAGCGCCGGCGGTCTTGCCGCCGGTGTCTGGGCAGAGAACGGCTCTTATTGGCCTTTCTGTACCCCCTTCCGCCGGGCAATCTCGGCGCGAATGTGGCCGGCCTCAGGCGCCGAAAAGAGCAACCCGCCCGCGCTTGCCTGTACGATGTGGCTCCGCCCGAATTGAGAGCACATGACTCCCATCGGCGCGTGGCCCACTCCCAGCAGGTGACCATCTCGTGAGCCAGGGCCGCTCCCAGGATCTCGGACTCTTCCACGCGGAAGCTTGCCGCCAGGTTCCTCAGCGCCGGGTAGTAAACACCCGCCACGCTGTCATCCGTTCCGGGATCCTGGCTGAGTGCGGTGAATCCGAGCATCTCCCCCACAGCCGCCGCTGGCTTCCAGGTAGCGACGTGCAACCAGAAATCGGTGGCTCCGAGGCCGGAAGCGCAGGGGCCGGATTGCCAACCCGCGGATCCCGCCGAACAATCCTGCCAGGTGAGCGAAGCCCCGGCTTTCCCCAGAATGTAGCAGCTTCCTTTTCACCTTCCACCAGCTTCCCACTAGGCTACTGGGCTTCTGTTTGCCTGACTCTACTTCTCCAGCGCCAGCCCCGATTCCTTCAACGCCCGCCAGCCGCCATCGAGGGAGATCGCACCCGTGTAGCCCATCTTCTGCAAATTATCCGCCACCAGCGCTGAACGGTATCCCCCGCCGCAATACAGCACCAGCGTAGTCGCCTTGTCCGGATACGCGGTCTCGATATCGCGCTCGATGATCCCGCGGCTCAGATGCACCGCGCCGGCCACGTGCCCGTTGGCCCACTCGTTGTCTTCGCGCGTGTCTACCAATACGTGCTTCTCGCCCGCCGCCGCCATCTTCTTGTAGCCGTCGATATCGATGTGCTTCACGCGCGCTTTGGCGTCGTCCACCAGTTTCAGAAATCCCGGATTATGTTTCATCGCCTCTCCCCAAATTGTGGGGCAGCCAATCCTGGCTGCCGCCGGCTTTCAGCCGGCGCCCGACCGGCCAGGAGGCCGGTCCCACTTCTATTCCACGCGCGCAATCTTCGCCCCCACTCGCGCCAGCTTCGCCTCGATCTTCTCATAGCCCCGGTCGATGTGGTACACCCGGTCGATCACCGTTTCGCCGCGCGCCACCAGCGCGCCCAGCACCAGCGAAGCGCTGGCGCGCAGGTCTGACGCGATCACCCCGGCGCCCGTCAGCTCGCGCGGCCCCGCCACAATCGCCTGTTTGCCGTCCAGCCGGATATTCGCGCCCATGCGCGCCAGCTCCTGCGCGTGCATGAAGCGGTTCTCAAAAATCGTCTCCACGATGATGGCGATCCCGTCCCCTTGCGTCATCAGCGCCATGTACTGCGCCTGCAAGTCGGTGGCGAACCCGGGATACTCTTCCGTGGTCATGTCCACCGAGCGCAGCCGCCCGCCGGCCCGCACCCGCAAACTGCTCGCGTCCGGCTGTGTTACGCCCAGGCCAGTCTGTTGCAGCTTGGACACAAGTGCGCCCATGTGTTCCGGCACGCAGCCGGTCACCGTCAGATCGCCGCCCGTAATGGCTCCCGCCAGCAGGAAAGTTCCCGCCTCGATGCGGTCCGCGATGATCGTGTGCTCCGCTCCGTGCAGCCGCTCTACGCCCTCCACCTTGATCGTCGATGTGCCCGCGCCTTCAATCCGCGCGCCCATCTTGACCAGCAACTCCGCCAGGTCGGCCACTTCCGGCTCGCGCGCCGCGTTGCGCAACACCGTTTCGCCCTTGGCCAGCACGGCGGCCATCATCAGGTCTTCGGTCCCCGTGACCGTGATGCGGTCGAAGTGGACCACCGCGCCACGCAACCCTTCCGGCGCCACGGCCTCGATATAGCCGTGCGACTGGTTGATGCGCGCGCCCAGGTGTTCCAAGCCGAAAATGTGCAGGTTGATGGGCCGCGCCCCGATGGCGCAGCCTCCCGGCAGCGAAACCCGCGCCCGGCCGCAGCGCGCCACCAGCGGCCCCAGCGCCAGGCTGGAGGCGCGCATGGTCTTCACCAGCTCGTATGGCGCTTCCGCGCAAATGATCGTTGGCGTCTCCAGCCGAACCGTCTCGCCATCCACGTCCACCTTGGAGCCGATGTCCACCAGCAGCCGCTGCATGGTGCGGATATCCCGCACCGCCGGAACGCGCCGCAGCGTCACCGGTTCTTCGGTGAGCAGCGCCGCGGCCAGCGCCGGCAGCGCCGAATTCTTCGACCCGCTCACAGGGACTTCTCCTTCGAGCGCGGTCCCGCCCTTGATTACGAACTTATCCATTCAGAGCCTTGGAAACCCTTCCCTTCGCCGCGGCCAGGCGCCGTTCCGCATCCTCGCGGCCCACGCCGCCCTTCGCCATCACGATCGCCACGCGCACGCTTCCGCCGGCCTCCGCCAGCCACTCGCCCGCCCGCTCCACCGAAACCCCGGCCGCCTGGGCCACAATCCGCCGCGCGCGGTCGCGCAGCTTCTGGTTCTTGGGCTGAACGTTCACCATCAGGTTGCCGTAAACGTAACCTAACCGCACGAACGCCCCGGTAGAGAGCATGTTGAGTACCAGCTTCTGCGCCGTCCCCGCTTTCATTCGGGTGGACCCGGCCACCACCTCGGGCCCCACCAGCGGCGTAATGGCAATCTCAACGGCGCGCGCCAGTTCGGAATCCGGCGTGCAACTGATCCCCACCGTCAGCGCCCCCATCCGCCGCGCCTTGCCCACCGCTCCCAGCACATACGGCGTGCGCCCGCTGGCCGCAATCCCCACCAGCACATCGCTCGCCGTGAATCCCCGGATTTCCAGGTCGCGCGCGCCCGTCGCCGGATCGTCCTCCGTGGTTTCCGTGGCCTGGCTCAGCGCCGCTTCCCCGCCCGCGATGATCCCCTGCACCATCTCCGGCGGAACGTTGAACGTCGGCGGGCACTCCGAGGCGTCCAGCACTCCCAGCCGCCCGCTGGTCCCCGCGCCGAGATAAAACAGCCGCCCGCCGCGTTCGAAGGCCGCCACAATCGCATCCACCGCCCGCGCAATCGCCGGAATCTCGCGCTCCACCGCGTCGGCCACCTGGCGGTCTTCCGCATTCATAATGCGCAGAACGCTTTCCGTGCTCAGCGTGTCGATGGACGCCGATGCCGGGTTGGTTTGTTCCGTCAAAAGTTTTTCCAGCCCGGCCATCGTCCTATCTTAACCCGCTCTTCTCACAGACATTCGGTGGTGACGAGGTGGCGCACGCACTCGTGCGCGCACCACTATAAGAGCAGCAACGTTTGGGTTTGGCTTCTAGCGCACTACTGGAGCGTCACTGCATCATCTCGCTCAGCACGCGGCCGATGGAGCCGCTCGGCTGCGCCACACCCAGCAGCGCGGCGAGCGTGGGGGCGATGTCGTTGGGCGCGATTCTTTCGGCATACGTGCCGGGCTTGATGCCGGGCCCCAGGAACAGCACCGGGACGTGCGTATCGTAGTCGTATGGGGTGCCGTGGAATGCGTCGGTCGCGTAAAACGTATAGTAGGGCTCGGGCAGGATAAACAGGTTGCCGGAGCGCGGCGCGTAATACTGCACGCTAAAGGCGCGGCCGATGGCATCCTGCTGCACGTTGCCGGTGCGCAGGTCCTCTGAGGTGTAGACCCGGGCGATGTGGTCCTGGGCGCGGGCAGCGGCGGCCGCGACGCGTTCCACCTCGGCCAGGTCGAGCTTCAGGGAGGCCACCAGTTTGAGATTGAGGTAGGGCATATCGACCGCGCTGGGAAGCAGCCACTCGCCGGGCCCGAAGCGGAGGCTGAGCCCGTCAGTGATGGCTTTCTTGACGCGATCCGCGGAAAGCCGGCCGCCGGGCATGTGGCGGGCCCGGTTGACTTCCGGCATCGGCGAAACACCGTGGTCGGCGATGAGCACGATCAAGGTATTGCCCGCGCCCACGCGCTGCTCGACGGCATCGAAGAGCTTGCCCAACAGCCGGTCGGTGCGAATGGAAAGGTCGCGAACGGCCGGGTCGTCCGGGCCGACGTCGTGGCCCACGTAATCGTTGGAGGAGAAACTGACGGTCAGGAGGTCCACGCCGGCATGATGTCCGAGATCCTCATTGCCGAGAGCCCGCTCGGCGAACTCCTCGATCATCTCATTGCCCCACGGGGTGGCCTCCAGACTGCCGCAGTAGCGGACAGCCGTGCCGCGCACCATGGTGCAGAAGGGCTGGGCGGACTCGTCCTTGGCGTCAAAAGGCAGCCACTTGGCACTCAGGTAACTTTGGTAGGTTTTCTCGTCGTTCAAGCGTTTCACCCAGGGTGGCAGCTCGGCCCGGTAATAGGAACTGGTAATCCAATGGTTGCTGTCCGGATCGTACCAATAAGCGGCGTCGGCCATGTGGCCGGAGGGCAGGATGGCGCTGCGGTCTTTGATGGAGACGCCGATCACCTGGGAGCCCGGAATGCTCATCTTTACCTCGTCGCCCACGGTGCTCACCAGCAGGCGGCGGGGAGAACTGCCGGAAGCGCCGGGCAGGCCGCCGACGGCTTTAGTTTCCGGATCGGAAACGCTGGTCACGGTCTGGCCGCTGGCGCGGTCGTACCACTGGTTGCCGATGATGCCGCTTTCCGATGGGGTGGCGCCAGTCAGGAAGGTGGCATGGCCCACCGCGGTGACGGTGGCGGCATGCAGGAAGTGGGCATCGGTGAAGACCGCGCCGCGATCCAGCAGGCGAGCCAGGCCGCCATGGTAATCGGCACGGAAGCGAAGCAGGTAATCGTAGCGGAACTGGTCGATGACGATCGCCAGCACCAGGCGGGGTTTCTTGGGGTTAGAGGCCTGCGGCGCCGCCAGGGCCGCCGCTACCGCCAGCAAACAAAGAAGATTGCGCCTGCGGAGCATAAACTAATAGGATGACACAGGCCGCCCGAGATTCGATGAGCGCTGCGTTACGAGTTGCGGCGCCATGCAGGGGTGGGCGCGAATTGCCGATAGTAAGGATGGTTCCGCTTGTGAACCGTGCGTGGGTCCACTACAATCGAAACGGGTGGATGCCCGCCCGTTGGGTGGAACGCCGATTGGGTCCGGCGCATCCACTGGTGTAAGAGGGAGTACTCCGTGGAAGAGCCATTGAAGCGCCTGATGCAGGAATTAGGGAACGCGATTAACGATTCCCTATCCGAGTCCGACCGGATCGCGGAGGCGATCGGCGAGATCAAGAAGGCCGGTTACGATGTATTTCTGGTCTTGGAGGCGACCATCGGTTTCAATCGCCGCGACGAGAACCACGAAAGCGGCGAGGGTGAGGACGAGGAGCTAGAGGCGACCGAACAAGAGCCCAAGCGGACCTTCGAAGCCACCGGCAAAATCAAACTCACCACTCAGGACCATCGTTTCCTGCGAGCGCTCAAGATCGCAGTGGATGACGACAGCCGCTGACCGCCCTCGCGCGGTTCAGGCTAAGTGCACCGTTTCATAAATACACTCTCGTATTCCGCAAAGACCGCAAGCGGGCGAGGGCAAGCTAAAGCATGCCCCGCCACCGAGGAAATCAGGCTGCTTGCTGGGGTATGGGTTAGCTTGCCCGCCTTCCTTACCCGTTCCCATCGAGCGGTCCGGCAATATGCGAGCGTACTTCTGAAATCGGAGCTAAGGCTTTGTCAGGAATCGACATTGCCAGATGCAGTGGTTATTTGCTGACAGGCTAAGCTGAGAGTTCCCGGTAGATATCCCAGGTTTCGCGAACGGCCTTTTCCCAGGTGAAGAGGCGCGCCCGCGCCGTCCCGCGTTGCGCCAATTCCCGACGCAAGTCTTCCCTCTCCGTCAAGTCGCGCAGGGCTTGGCCGATGGCGGCGGTGTCGGTGGGATCCACCAGAAGGGCGGCGTCGCCAGCCACCTCCGGCAGCGCCGAAGTGCGAGAAGTAAGCACGGCGGCGCCGGCGGCCATGGCTTCCAGCACCGGCATGCCGAAGCCTTCGTCGAGCGAGGGGAAAGCGAAGACCCCGGCCGCGGCGTAATGGGCGGCGAGATCCGCGGGCGAGACGTAGCCGAGTATACTGACGCGGCCGCGCGCCGGACTGCGGTCAATGCGCGCGAGGATCTCCGCCGAGCCGTAGCCGGCGGAACCGGCCAGCACCAGTTTCCAGGAGGGATCGACGCTCTCAAAGGCTTCCACCAGGCGGGCGATGTTCTTGCGCTTCTGAATGGCGCCCACGTTGAGGATGACCTTGGCTCGCGCCGCCGGCGGATAGGCCAGCCCGCGCACGCCGTGATGCACCACGCGGACCTTGGAGGGCTCGACCGCGAGCAGCGAAACGACCTGGCTTTTGGTGAATTCCGAGACGGCGATGACGACATCGGCGCGCGCGGCGGCATCGCGAGCCTGGGCGGTGAAGCGCTCGCGGAATTCGGGCGTGGAGTACTCACCGGTCATCACGAACAGGTCGTGGAAGGTGGCCACCGCGCGGCGCATGGGGAGGCGCGGCAGGCGTTGGTTCAGGCCGTGGAACAGGCCGGCCGAGCGCGGGCCCCACGGTTCCGCTAACAGCCGGCGCCGCGCGTTCGAGGGCAGTTCCTCCGACCAGGAGCGGAAGTAGCGGTGCGGCCGGTAACAGAAATCGAAGTGGATTTCCGGATGGGCCGCGGCCGCCCCGAGCAGGATCTCGCGGGAGTACAGCCCGACCCCGGAAAGCGCCGCGCCCATGCTATACGTTGCGTCGAGTGCGATTCTCAATCGAATCCGTATTCTTTCATCTTTCGATACAAAGTGGTACGGCCGATGCTGAGCAGGCGGGCGGCCCGGGTGCGGTCTCCGTTGGTGGCGGCGAGCGCGCGTGAGATGGCCTGGCGCTCGGATTCGGGCAGCGAGATGACGGGAGATTTGGGGGCCAGTTCGATTTGCGGCAGCCCGCCGGCATATCCGGATCCAATGGCGGCGGAAAGCTGCCGCAAACCGGATGCCGCCAGGTGACATTGCAGCGCCGAGGGCATGTCGGCGCTCTGTACGACGCCTTCCGATTGCAAGGCCGCCATGCGGTCCAGGCAGTGCTTCAACTCGCGCACGTTGCCGGGCCAATCGTAGGACTGGAGGGTCGCCAGGATTTCCGGGCTGGGCGAGAAGCCTGAACCGTCGAGAAAATGCTCTACCAGCAGCGGAATGTCTTCCTTGTGATCACGCAGCGGCGGCAGGTGAACGATGAAGACATTGAGGCGGTAGAAAAGATCTTCGCGGAAGCGGCCGGCGGCCACTTCGGCGCGCAGCGCGCGGTGGGTGGCGGCAATGATGCGGAGATCGATCTTGCGCCACTCGAGCGCGCCCACGGCGCGGAACTCGCGCTCCTGGAGGAGGCGCAGGAGCTTGACCTGCATTTCGAGCGGGAGGTCGCCGATTTCGTCGAAGAAGGCGGTGCCGCCGGCGGCCACTTCGACCAGGCCCTTTTTGTTCTCGACGGCGCCGCTGAAGGCGCCCTTGGCGTGGCCGAACAGATCGCTTTCGACCAGCGTCCCGACCAGCGAGCCGCAATCGATGGGAACGAACTGGCCGCGCGGGTTGGCCTGATAGATGGCGCGCGCCACCACCTCTTTGCCGGTGCCGCTTTCGCCCAGCAGCAGCACGGGCAGGCGGTTGCGCGAAGCCTTTTCGATGAGCCGGCGGACCGCGCCGATCTCCGGCGACCGGCCTACCAATCCGAAGGCCGGCGGCGGCGCGGAACGATTCATGAAGATTCTACTCGGAATCTAGTCGGACGACGAAGGCATTCCTCTCACCAGATTCCTTGCGGATTCTGGAGGAAAGGGCGCGGGCGGCATCGGGGGTGGGCTCGGCGCCCACCATGACCCGCCAGACGCCGGGGTTCTCGGGGCGCTCCACAAGGCGGGCGGTGCCATAGCGGGCGGCCATCTGGGCGCGGACGCGCTCGGCGTTTTTGGGGTCGTGGAAAGCGCCGATCTGCACGGCGAAGAAGGCCGGGGGCACGTTTTCCGGCGTGCGGATCACTTCGAGCCGCACGTTCGCGATGCCGGGCCCGATGAGGGAGATGGCCTGGGCGGCGGCATGCGAGAGATCGATGATTCGTCCATCGACGAAGGGGCCGCGGTCGATGATGCGGACTTCGACATTCTTGTGGTTGTCGAGATCGTAGACGCGCACCCAAGTGTCGAAGGGGAGGGTGCGGTGGGCGGCGACCATCTGTTCCATGTCGTAAATTTCGCCATCGGCTGCGGCACGGCCATGATAGGGATGACCGTACCAGCTCGCTACTCCGGCTTCGCTGTAGCCGGGCGCGGGAACGGGCGCAGCGGCAGCGGGTGTTGGAGGCGCGGTGGGCCGCGACGCTGGGGCACCGGCGGCGGGCGAGGCGGGTGGCGAAGGGATCTGCCGCGTGTATTTCTTGTGCGCGCAACCCGATAAAAACAGAACGGTTACGAGCAGCGCGAGAGCATTTCTCATGCTTGGTTTCGATTATGCCATGAGTTGGCCGCGGCGCACCAATAAAGATCTTCGGCGGTTGCGCCGATATGCGGGGTGTATGGAGGATAGGCGATCGGAAGTTCGGATGTTGTGTGCCGATATGGTGGCAGTCTCCTGGATGGACAAGGCCGGCAGGAAGCGCACGGCAACCGCGTTGCTGGAGGATATTTCGGTCTGTGGGGCGTGCCTGCAATTCGAGTCGGCGGTGCCGCTGGGAGTGATGCTCCACTGGAGCTGTCCCAACCAGGAGTTCGCCGGTAGAGTCCGCTACTGCGTGTATCGGGAGATTGGGTACTTCGTCGGGGTGGAATTCGACCCCCGGTCGCGATGGTCGAAGAAAGGATACAAGCCGCAGCACTTATTGGATCTGCAGAAGCTGGTTGACCGGGCGAAGGGCAGGGGCTAGCCGGGGCTTGGCCAACGGCATCGAACCGGTGGCGGCGGAGAAAGCCACTCGCGAAGCGGCGCCGAAGCTCGAAATCACGGCGAATGCCGCCGCCAAATCCTGAGCGGCGCAGGGAAAGCGCAGGATCTTCCGCCGGCAGAGATCCAGGCGAACGCGCGAAAAAAAGGAGCAGCCGGTCTCAACGAATCGGCGAGCGCCGGCGTAATAATCATGGGGAGGGATTCAAACGATGATCCGGGCGGTCTTGGCCATTCTTGTGGCCAGCGCGGCTTTCGGGCAGACCGCGCCGGCCCCGCCGGTGTTCGAAGTGGCCTCGGTCAAGCCCGCGAGCCAGCCTCAGCAAGGTCTGGATTTCCGCGTATATCCGGGAGGGCGGCTCCACATCACGAACCTGACTTTAAACGTGATCTTGCAGCAGGCGTACGACGTCAAGGGCTATCAGATGGCGGGCGGGCCTGCATGGATGGATACCGACCGGTTTGACGTCGAAGCCAAGGCGGAAGGCGATCCCACGAAAGCTCAGATAATGGCCATGCTGCAGGCGCTGTTGGCGGACCGGTTCCAACTGAAGGTTCGCCGCGAGTCGAGAGAAGGGAACGTGTACGCCCTCGTCGTGGCTAAAGGCGGCCCCAAGCTCAAACCTCCAACCGGTGATCGAAGCTACCTGAGCCTCCATCGAAACGATCCGCCAACGCAGACGGGGGTGCACTACAGCCTCGCCGGCAAGAAGGCGACGCTGGCGCTCATTGCCGAGAACCTGGGCCGGGAAGTTGGCCGTCCAGTGCTCGACCGGACAGGGATACAGGGGGAGTTCGATTTCCAGGTGGACTATGCGATCGACGATAACCCCGAATCCGGACCTTCCATTTTCGCCGCCATCCAGGAGCAACTCGGCCTCAAGCTGGAGGCGACCAAGGGCCCGGTGGAGACGCTGGTGATCGAACATGCGGAGAAGCCGTCGGGCAACTAACGATCGCGCTGCTGCGCCGTGTTCCAGAGATTCTTGTCCTGGTCCCGTCCTTCCCGTCCTGGTCCGGTTTGACCGGTGACGCGCAGTAGGCTATGCTAGGGCAATCCTGCGACTGCGACAATCCCACCAATCTGAATCCCCTCCTGGAGGATGAATGAGTCCGCACGAAGTGTTGGAATTTGCCAAGAAAAACGATGCTAAGCAACTCGATTTGAGGTTCACCGACATCCCGAGTTTGCAGCATCATGTTTCCTACCCGGTCAGCGAGCTGGACGAAAGCAGCTTTGAAGAAGGCTTCGGCATGGATGGATCGAGTATCCGCGGTTGGGCGGCGATCCACGAAAGCGACATGCTCCTGATCCCCGATCCGCACACCGCCTTCATGGATCCCTTCGCGGAGATCCCCACGCTGGTGATGTACGGCGACGTCAAGGACCCGATCACCAAGCAGCGATACGAGCGCGACCCGCGCTGGATCGCGCAGAAGGCCGAACTCTACCTGAAGAATAGCGGCGTGGCCGACGCGGCCTACTTCGGCGCGGAAGCGGAGTTCTTCATTTTCGATAACGTCAGTTTCGACCAGAATCAGCATTGCGGTTTTTACTTTATCGACGCTGAGGAAGGGCGTTGGAACTCGGGGCGGCGCGAGAACAACCTGGGCTACCGCCCGCGCTACAAGGAAGGCTACTTCCCGGTGCCGCCGACCGACCACTACCAGGATCTGCGCAGCGAAATGGTGCAGACCATGATCAAGTGCGGGTTGCACATCGAGTGCCATCACCACGAAGTGGCCACCGGCGGCCAGTGCGAGATCGATCAACGGTTCGACAAGCTGGTAAAGTCGGCGGACAACATGATGCTCTATAAGTACATCATCCGCAATGTGGCCAACCAGTACGGCAAGACCGTGACCTTCATGCCCAAACCGCTGTTCCAGGATAACGGCAGCGGCATGCACTGCCACCAGAGTCTGTGGAAAGACGGCAAGCCTCTGTTCGGGGGCGACGGCTATGCGGGGCTGAGCCAGTTGGCGCTCAATTACATCGGCGGTCTCCTGAAACACGCGCGGGCGCTGGCGGCGATCATCGCCCCCACCACCAACAGTTACAAGCGGCTGGTGCCAGGTTACGAGGCGCCGGTGAACCTGGCGTATTCGCGGCGCAACCGCTCGGCGGCCTGCCGCATCCCGATGTATTCGGCCAGCCCCAAGGCTAAGCGCGTGGAGTTCCGGCCGCCCGATCCGGCGGCCAATCCTTACCTGGCGTTCGCCGCCATGCTGATGGCGGGGATGGACGGAGTCATCAACAAGATCCACCCCGGCGAACCTCTGGACAAGGATATCTACGACCTCTCCCCGGAGGAAATGAAAAGCGTGCCCTCCATGCCGGGTTCGCTCGACGAAGCGCTGCATTGTCTGGAAGAGGATCATGGGTTCCTGATGCGGGGCGACGTGTTCACCGAAGAGCTGATCGAAACTTACATCGAATACAAGCGCAAGAACGAAGCGGAGGCGGTGAGATTGCGTCCGCACCCCTACGAATTTGCGTTGTATTACGACATCTAACCAAGGGCTTCGCTCTTGAAATCCCTGCGGGATTTGGAAGTCAGGAGCGAAGTGCCCGATAGCCGGGGCCATATGGGAGAGGAGCTGGGGGTTTGCCGAAGGTGTTGGCGGTTTATGGCAGACTGATAAAGCGCAGGTAGAGGAAGTAGGCCGATTCATCCGACGGTCAGCGGGACGCGAGTGCTGTGGGTGCGCGACACAGGGTGGGCAATTAACGAATCCCGGCGGCTCCCAGTAGTCGCCAAATTGCAGGAATCGGGCATGTGCGGCGCCTTTACTCTGCGTGTAATAGACCGCTCAGAATTGAGGACACAAACAAAGAACCAGAGCGAGTTGCCCCTTCGGTGTCGCGCAGCCGCCTCGACTTCTGACTCCCCATTTGTGCTAGTGTAATGATTTCATCGCAACACTGGAGGACAAATGATGGAGGCCCTTGGCCTGATTGAAACAAAAGGTTTGGTAGGCGCCATCGAAGCCGCCGATGCCATGGTCAAGACCGCCAACGTGATCCTGACCGGCAAGGAATTTGTCGGTGCCGGCCTGGTCTGTATCACCGTCCGCGGCGATGTCGGCGCGGTCAAAGCTGCTACGGACGCGGGTGCGGCCGCGGCCCGGCGCGTCGGTGAGCTCATCAGCGTCCACGTCATCCCCCGCCCTCACGACGAGGTCGAAAAGATCCTGCCCACCGGCGGCCTGAAGAAGTAACGTCCGATGCTCGCGGACAAAGACCTTCTCTCGATCCAGGAGGTCCGCACCAAGGTCGAGAAGGCATTCGCAGCTTGGCAGAAGTACCGCACGTTCTCCCAGGAACGGGTCGATGCGATTGTCGAACGCATGGCTGCCGCCGCGCGCTCGAACGCCAAACACCTCGCCGACCTGGCCGTGGAAGAGACCGGCTACGGCAATGCCAAAGATAAGTACATCAAAAACCTGCTCACCTCCGACTGGCTCCCGCGCCGCATGCGCGGCATGAAAACCGTTGGCATCATCCGCGAGATCCCCGAAGAGAAGATCGTCGAGATCGGCACTCCCGTGGGCATCGTGGCGGCCATCCTGCCCACCACCAATCCCACGTCCACCGCCATCTACAAGATACTCATCTCGCTCAAGGCTGGCAACGCCGTCGTCATCAGCCCGCATCCGCGCGCGCACAGATGCACCTGCGCCACCGCCGCGATCCTCTATAAAGCCGCCGTCGAAGCCGGCGCGCCCGAAGACCTGATCCAGTGCGTCGATAACGCCACCCTCGAAGGCACCAACGCGCTCATGCGCCACGAACTCACCAGCGTGATCCTCTCCACCGGCGGCGCGGGCATCGTCAAAGCGGCGTATTCCAGCGGCAAGCCGGCCTTCGGCGTGGGCCCCGGCAACGTTCCCGTGCTGGTGGATACTTCGGCCGACCTCGAAGACGCCATTCCCAAAATCGTGGCCGGCAAGTCTTTCGATTACGGCACCGTCTGCTCCAGCGAACAGGCCATCGTCGCCGAAGCCCCCCTGCGCGACCGCATCCTCGCCCTGCTCAAAGCGCAGAAGGCCTACATCGCAACCGATGCGCAGCGCGACGCGCTCGGCAAACTGCTCATCATGCCGAACTGGACCGTCAACCCGCTGTGCGTGGGACAGGCGCCCGCCAAGATCGCCAAGATGGCCGGCTTCGAAGTGCCGCCCGACACCTCCATCATCTGCGCCGAAGTGGCCGGCGTGGGCAAGCAGCATCCGCTCTCCGCCGAAAAACTCTCGCCGGTGCTGTCGCTATACTTCGTTCCCGATTTCAACACCGCCGCCGACACCTGCTACGCGTTGCTGAAATTTGGCGGCATGGGCCACACCGCCGTCATCTATTCGAAGAACGACGCCCGCACGCGCGAGTACGCGCTGCGCATGCCGGCCATGCGCGTGCTGGTCAACACACCCGCGCCGCAAGGCTCCACCGGCATCACCACCAACGTCTTTCCCTCCATGACGCTGGGTTGCGGCGCCGCCGCCGGCAACAGCACTTCCGACAACGTCGGCCCGCAGCACCTCATCAACATCAAGCGCCTGGCCTACGTGGTTCGCAAACCCGAAGAGGCCTTCGAGATGCCGCTCGATTACAACGCCGCGCCCGACAGCGCCGCCGCCGCTCTGCCCATCGATCGCGGCACGGTGGTCGCCGCCGTCGAGCGTTATCTGGCTTCCCGCGGAGCTTCCGTTCAGGGAGGAGCCGCCGTCCAGGGCGGACCTTCTTGCGCCTGCGAAACCAGCCACCCCGCGCCGGCGCGCTCCGTGGCGCCGAATGCGGCCGCCGATGTCGTGGACCGCTTCCTGGCCCGCCGCGCCAACGCCACGCCCGGCTGACTGGCCACGGAGTGCCCCATCAGTCCGGCGCCGCCGTCCGCTCCGCCGCCGCAGCCCGTCAAAGTCGTCTGTGAAGACGATGTGCGTGACGCCATCCGCGAGAAGCGCAAAATCTATATCGGGCCGAAGACGGTTGTTACACCGTCCGCCCGCGACCTGGCCGGCGCCTCTGATATTCTGGTGCTGGCGAAGGCCTGAGGCATCGACAAAGTGGATTTGAATCTCAACACTCTCAAACGCGAAATCCTGGAGTATCTCGAATCGTCCGGCCTGACCGTGTTTTACGGCCATGCCGGTGGGCTGGAAGGTCCCGCCATGGTGCTTTGGGACGTGGAGCATTATCCCGATTACCGCAAGTTCCTCGAAACCGCGCGCACCGTGGGCGCCCAGTTGATGGTCTTCGCTTCCCGCGAATTCGACGCCTCCGACCTCGACGAACTCGCGTCGCACCTCGACGAAATGGGCCTCGGTCGCGACGAGCGGCGCGAATACGATTCCCGCCTGCGCGATCTTCGCATCTACCAGGGCGTCACCTGCTCGCTCGAACTGGCCTTCGATCACAACTCCCGCTTCTACGTCTTCGAACTGCAGCCCGATTGGTACGAGGACTTCCTCAACCTCGAAGACGAGATTATGTCCCGCTTCACCGCCGAAGAGGGCGTGGAGCCCGACGAACCGCTCGGCGGCTATTTCTCCAAGAATTAGGCTAGCAAGTTGATGAAAAAGGGTTGGCCGCCGTCCGATGTGGGACAGCCTGTTCAGGCTGCGGACCCGCTTTCCAGCGGGTCCAGCCGGCTGAAAGCCGGCTGCGGGCAGGATTGCCCGCCCCGCAATTGTTGTCAGTTCTTTCAGGAGACAGGACACTAAGTGGCTCGCTGGCTGCTTCCCAATCCCGATCCGCAGGCCGCCGGCTCTCTCGCCGCCGCTCTCGGCATCTCCGCTGCTACGGCCCGAGTGCTGGTGCGCCGCTCCCTCGCGTCGCCCGATGACGCCCGCCGCTTTCTCCATCCCTCGCTCGACCAGCTTCACGACCCGCTCGCTCTCCGCGACATGCCCGAAGCCGTCGCGCGTCTCACAGGGGCCATCTACGCTCACGAAAAAATTCTTATCTACGGCGACTACGACGTCGACGGCACCATGTCCGTGGTCCTGCTCATCACCGCCATCCGGCTTTGCGGCGGCGACGTCCGCTACCACGTTCCGCACCGGCTGAATGAAGGCTATGGCATGCGGACGGAAGTCGTTGCCGCCGCCGCCGCCCAGGGCGTCACCCTCATCGTCAGCGTCGATACCGGCATCCGCGCCGCCGAAGTGGTGCGGCGCGCCGCCCAACTCTCCATCGATGTCATCGTCACCGACCATCACCTGCCCGACGTCGATCTGCCTCCCGCCCTGGCCGTCGTCAACCCCAATCGCCCCGACTGCTCCTATCCCGAAAAAAACCTCTGCGGCGCCGGCGTGGCCTTCAAACTCGCTCAGGCACTGCTCACCGCGATGGGCTGGCCGGAAGACAGAGTGCGCCGCATCGCCGAGTCGTTCCTCAAGCTCGTTGCCATCGCCACCGTGGCCGATGTCGTCCCGCTCAGCGGCGAAAACCGCATCATGGTGAAGCACGGCCTCGATGGCCTGCGCAACGTCCGCAACGTCGGCCTCCGCGCGCTGCTTGAAGTCGCTGGCTTCCCTCCAAACACTGCGCCCAATGCCCGCCAGGTGGCCTTTCAGGTCGCGCCGCGCATCAATGCCGCCGGACGCATGGACACCGCGCAGGCCGTCATCGATCTATTCCTCACCGCCGATCCCGCCCACGCCCGCGCACTCGCCCAACAACTCCACGACCAGAACGCCGAGCGCCGCCAGGTGGAAACCTCGATCCTCGAAGCCTGCGAACGTTTGCCCATGGACGCATCCACTTCCGCCCTGGTTTACTATGCGGAAGACTGGCACCGCGGCGTCCTCGGCATTGTGGCCAGCCGCCTCATCGAGCGCTTTCACCGCCCCGTCTTTGTGCTCGCCCGCAATGCCGAAGATGGCCTCGCGCAGGGCTCCGGCCGCAGCATCTCGGCCTTCCACTTGCTCAATGCCCTCGAATCCATGCGCGATCTCTTCGTGAAATTCGGCGGCCACGAATTCGCCGCCGGCGTCACGCTCGATGCCGCGCGCGTCGAGGAGTTCCGCGCTCGTTTCAACGCCTACGCCGCCACCCGCCTGCGCCCCGAAGATTTCGAGCCGACCCTGGACATCGACGCCATCCTCGACCTGCACGAGATCACCGATCCCGTCACCGAGGAGCTATTCGCCCTGGCGCCCTTCGGCCACGGCAATCCGCCTCCGCTATTCGCCGCTCTCGATGTCGAAGTCGCCGCCCCGCCGGTTGTGATGAAGGAAAAGCATCTCCGCGTCACAGTTCGCCGGGACGGCCGCACATTGAAGCTCAAAGCCTGGAACTTCGCCCAGCGTGCCGCCGAATTCTCACCCGGCGCCCGCATCGACATTGCCTTCGCGCTCGAAGAAGACGCCTACTCCGCCTCGCGCGGCTATGCCCCCTGGGCCGCGATTCTGCGTGACGCGCGGCCGAAGAGCCAGTAATTCCCTGGGCCCGATGCTGTTCACCCAACTCGTCCAGTAGCAGCCCAGTCGCTTGCCCGCCGAGCTCAAGGAATGGGATTTGTCGAAGGACTTGTCTCCAGCTCCAGTACGGGACCTGTGACTCGGACGCTGGCCACTTTCCGACAAGCCGTCATCGCTCCGAGCACCTCCCGTAAACCGCCGCAAGCGCTTTTACTGGGAGTGGCCTTTGGGGAGCGCCGTAAGCTCGACCTACCCGCTGAATGCGGATCTGTGGGATGGACCGTTTGCAGCCAAGGGGATCCTTCCATAGTTCGGGCCTCCAGGTCGTGCTGTGGGGTGGGTCCCAGCTGGCCCCAGAAACCACAGCTAAAGCAGTACTCGACATTGCCGTATGTGCGGCTCCTGGCGACTCACGCGGGCAGGCGTAAACCGCAGGGCCACTCGTCCTCCGGTCGCGCAACGACAACGATCATGGAGCATTTTGCTCCACGCCGAGTCGCGACGGACTGGTGGTCGACCAGTGAAACGGAGCACTTCCCGCAAAAGACGGGAGAAGTCCCTGCGTCGCTTCTCACCACCTCGTCAACCGACACCTCGTCAACCGCCCCTTGACTTTGCCGTAGCCATCTGATTTGGTGAATGCATTATATAGTTCGACTCATGAATTTATGAAAAAACCAATGGAGATATTCCCTCCGCTCGCGCTCGCCCTGGTTTCCTGCTTCACGCTCGGCGCGGTGGCACAGCAGGGGCCCGGCCGCCCGCAGGACAAAACCAACGCGCGGACTGGGGCTGCACCGACGGGCCAGTCTGGGGCCGAGACTCGAGCCAACCCCTCCGGCGCATTCGTCACGAAGCGCTATCGGAATTTATTTCTGGAAGCCGGCCATTCCCAAAAAGAGATCTCCCAGAAAATCGATGCCGCTTTCCAGCAGTTGTTCCATGGCGACCCGGAAACGCAAACGGTCTACTATCCCGCCGGGCAGAATGCAAACGGACCACTCGCGTATCTTACCGACATCAACAATAGGGACGTACGTTCGGAAGGCATGTCGTACGGCATGATGATCGCCGTTCAGGTCAATAAGAAAGCCGAGTTCGATGCCCTCTGGAACTGGTCTGAGACCTTCATGTACCACGATTCGCCCAGCCACCCTGGCTACGGCTTCTTCTCCTGGTCGATGAAAACCAATGGCACGCCGAACGATGAATCGCCGGCGCCCGATGGGGAGGAGTATTGGACCATGGCCCTGTATTTCGCCTCGGGACGCTGGGGCGATGGCACGGGCATCTATAATTACCGGGCCGAAGCGGACCGGCTCTTGGACAGCATGAAAAACCGCGCCGTGATCACCGGCCAAACCGTGAGAGGGCCCGAGACCGACGGGCCGGAATTCAACGCCGAACACAAGATGGTACGCTTCACGCCGAATAACCGGAGACCCGATCACACGGACCCTTCCTACCACTTGCCGGCATTTTATGAGCTGTGGGCGCGGTGGGGCCCGGTGGCCGACCGGCCGTTCTGGGCTGAAGCAGCTTCGGTGAGCCGCGACTTCTTCCAGAAGGTCACCAACCCCACGACCGGCCTCGCTCCGAACTACGCGAATTTCGACGGCACGCCGGTTGCGGGTTTCGGCAGAGGCGCCAGTTTCGGACCTGATGCCTGGCGCACGGAGGCAAACTGGTCCGTGGATTGGTCCTGGTGGGCTGCCGATCCCAGGGAGCGGCAATTGAGTGACCGGATCCAGGCTTTCTTCGAGTCTAAGGGTGTGGACACGTATGGAAACCAATTCACGCTGGATGGCAACCAGTCGGTGAATACCCACTCAACCGCATTGGTCGCCACGAACGCCGTGGCCAGTCTGGCCGCCACCGAACCGCGCGCGGCAAAGTTCGTCGAAGCCCTGTGGAATGCAGCGATCCCATTTGGGCAATACCGATACTACGATGGCATGTGGTATTTGATGGGCCTGCTACACTGCAGCGGCGAGTTCCGAATCTGGCCCCCCAAATAGGGCCGGTTGCCGCGCGCGCGATGCCATCTCGCGTCCCGGCAGGTTTTGCTTCGGACTGGGCATTACGGCCGTATACGGTACACTGTTTGTATTCCACGTTGCGTTCGGCCTGCTCAGGGCGTTGGTCACTGTATGCGGCTCGCGTGGGATCGGCCTCTCCATGAACGCTTTCCTGAAAAGCTGGGCGGCGGCCGAAACGATAACGAGGGGAGTGGAACTGGAGCATGCAGAAAATGGAGCAGATGTTTTCTGCCTGGAGTGGAGCAGAACCACAAAACCCGATAGTCTGCCCGTTACGCATATTCCCGCCGGCAGCGGGGTCCGCATGGGCCGGCCATCCGGTCACCATCGAGCGTCATCTTGCCGAGGGCTTCGTCGGGATGATCCTGAAAGCACAATCCTGAAAGCGCTGCATGATTAGCGTGAAAGATGTATGATGGCCGTGCTTGGTCACCGCACCGCCCTGCGTTAGTCCGAAGTGGTTGCCAACTCGCCACCGCCGCGTGCCGAAATGCTTCCCTAGGGAAGCTATGGAGATCTCAACGTATGCTCACCAAGACCGAGATTCTGCGAGTGCTTTCACTCGCGGCCCTTTGCGTTTTGCTTGTCCCGCCAACTGCTTCGCAAGCCCAGCCCGCCAACGCCGTTGAAATCCAAATCAAAGCGGACCAGGTCGCCTCGCACGTCAGCCCGCTGCTCTACGGGCTGATGACGGAGGAGATCAATTATTCCTACGATGGCGGACTTTACGCGGAACTGGTTCGCAATCGCAACTTCAAGGAGGATGCCAAAGACCCCGTACATTGGCAACTCGTGCAGGAGCATGGCGGCGCCGGATCGATGTCCCTCGACACCAGCCAGTCTTTCAATGAAGCCATCCCTGCCAGCTTGAAGCTGACCGTGACCCAGGCTTCCGGAGATCAACGCGCGGGAGTCGCCAACGAGGGATTTTGGGGCATTCCGGTGAGACCGAATACGTCCTATCATGCTTCGTTTTACGCCAAGGCCGGCCCCGGGTTTGCCGGGTCACTCACTGTCGCCATCGTCAGCAACGATGGCGCGACCGTTCACGCGAGTGCGCCAGTTGCGCGGATCACCCAGGATTGGAAGAAATACGAAGTGACCTTGACCACCGGCAACGCCAAGCCGTCCGCGGAAAACCGCCTGATCATTTCGGCCGGCAGCGCCGGTACCGTCTGGTTCAACATGGTTTCGCTCTTTCCGCCGACCTTTAACAACCGGCCCACCGGCAACCGGAAAGACATCATGCAACTCCTTGCCGACATGAAGCCGGCATTCCTCCGTTTTCCGGGCGGCAATTACCTGGAAGGGAACACGGTGAACACGCGCTTCGATTGGAAAAAGACCATCGGCGATATCTCGCAGCGGCCGGGGCACATGGACGATGCCTGGAGGTACTGGTCGTCCGACGGCATGGGGTTGCTGGAATTCCTGGAGTGGTGCGAAGACCTGCATATGCAGCCCGTGCTCGGAGTTTATGCCGGTTACTCGCTACGGAACGGGGCGCGATTCACGTCATTTCCGGAACTGCAGCCCTTCGTGAAGGAAGCACTCGATGAGATCGAATACGTGACGGGCGATGCCAGCACCACCTGGGGCGCACAACGGGCGAAAGACGGACACCCGGCGCCGTTCCCGCTCGAATATGTCGAGATCGGGAACGAGGATAATGCCGACCGGCAAGTGGGGAGTTACGAGACGCGGTTCGCGCAATTCTTTGATGCGATCAAGGCGAAGTATCCCCAGCTCAAGCTCATCGCCACCACCGAGGTGACGACGCGCGCGGCGGACGTGATCGACGAACATTACTACCGGCGCTCGGAAGAAGAGATGGAATTCCACGCCAACGATTACGACACCCGCCGCCGGACCGGACAACGGGTTTTCGTCGGCGAATGGGCCGCGCGCGTGGGCGACCCGACTCCGACCTTGGGCGCTGCCCTGGGCGATGCGGCCTGGATGACGGGCATGGAGCGGAACTCGGACCTCATAGTGATGGCCTCCTATGCGCCGCTTTTCGTCAACGTAAACAAGGGCGGCATGCAGTGGGTCACCGACATGATCGGCTACGACACGCTGTCCAGCTACGGCTCTCCCACGTATTACGCGCAAAAGATGTTCAGCCTGTATCACGGCGACGATGTGGTCTCGATGACGGCGTCGGGCGTCCCCACGAAGGAATGGCAGCCGCCGGCCGGGCGGGGTGGATTCGTCCCTCCGCCGCAACAAGCGGCGGCCGCCAGAGGTGGAGCGCCACAAGCGCCACCAACGCAAGGGCAGCCGCCGCAAGGCGGGGCCGGACGCGGAGGCAGGGGGCCAGCGGGGCCGCAACAACCGCCGATGCCGATCCAGGTGCCCTTGGTGTTCTTCGATGCGACCCGTGACAGCGAGACCGGAACGATTTACGTGAAGGTCGTAAACCGGGGCGCCACGCCGCAATCCGTGCATATCGCATTGAGCGGAGTCACTGCCGTCGAGCCCAGCGGACAGGCCATCACAATGAGCGGGAACGGCCCGACTGACACGAATTCGATTAGAGACCCGGTCCGAATCGTGCCAGTCACAACGAAGGTGGACGGGCTGAGCACGAGTTTCACGCGCACATTCCCTCCATACTCCATTAGCGTTCTAGAGGTAAAAGCGAAATAAGGCCTCCGCTCCCTGCCGGTCGCGGCTCGGTGTGAGGCGTTTGTTGGACGTTTGGAGCTGCCAGGAACCCCGAGGTTCTTTGGAGCTCGATTTGCGTTCGGCCGCCTATTCCACAATTCTGCGAGAATCGGCATGAAGTTTGTTGATCCGTGGCATCGACGTTGTCACACTGGGAAGGGACCGCCCTCGTATGGATTCGGGGCGGCAGAGTTGGCATCAACATGTTCCGCCATTTCCATCCTCACCAGGCTTCGCCGCCTCGTCTATGGCGCACAAAAATGATCAGCCTGGCGGGTGCAATCCTGCTGGCCGGCAACGCCTTGGCTCAAGGCCTGACACAAGCGGAGGCGAGTCGCGCCGTCGGGGACTCACCGGATGTCGAACTGAGCCTTGCAACGGACCTGCGCCCGGATTTGACTCACGAAGCCATACGGACTGCGATGCGCAAGGTTGCCGACTGGCAACTCGAGCGTGTACGTCCGTATTTCAATAACGAGTGGACCCTGGCCGCTCTTTATGACGGATTCATGGCCGCGTCTGCAACCCTTGGCGAACCAGAATATGAACAGGCTATGTGGGAGATGGGCGCGCTGCTGCATTGGCAACTCGGGAAGCGCCCGGAGCACGCCGATGACGTAGCCGTCGGCCAGACCTACCTCGAGTTGTATCTGAAGCGCCGGGACCCACAGATCCTCCAGCCCCTGATCGACAGGTTTGCCCACCAGATGACGCTGAACGACGACCCGGCAAAACCGATCTGGTGGTGGTGCGACGCGCTGTTCATGGCGCCGCCAACTCTGGCGCGCCTCTACAAGGCGACGGGAAAAGTGGAATACCTGGATTATCTGGATCGCGAATGGTGGACCACTTCCGCGCTTCTATACGATCCGCAGGAGCATCTCTATTTTCGCGACTCCAGCTACTTCGACAAGCGCGAAGCCAATGGACGGAAGGTCTTCTGGCTGCGGGGAAACGGCTGGGTGATGGGCGGGCTGGCGCGGGTTCTGGACTACATGCCGGCGCATTATCGAACCCGATCCAAATACGTCACGCGATTCCGCGAAATGGCTGCCGCCGTGGTCAAACTGCAGGGCGACGACGGTTTATGGCGGTCGGGCCTGTTGGATCCGCAGGCCTACGCGCTGCCCGAAGTGTCCGGTTCGGCGTTTTTGACCTATGGGCTTGCCTGGGGCGTGAATCGGCGCATCCTCGATCGTAAAGCATATCTGCCGGTGGTGAAGAAGGCGTGGGCTGGTTTGCTCGCGCACGTGTATTCGGACGGACGCCTGGGTTCGATCCAACCGGTGGGCGCGGCCCCGGGTCAGTTCAAGCCGACTTCCAGCTACGTGTACGGAGTTGGGGCGTTTCTGCTGGCGGGATCGGAGGTCGACCGCCTGGCGAATTCGATTCGGCGGTGAAAGTAGGGAAATGCCTCCGGGATTTCCGTAAAAGATCAAAAGAGGTGAAGTCCACATGACCCTGAACAGGCGTAGATTCCTGGGCGCCGCCCATCTGTTCGCCATCGGCCCCGGAAGGGAATTCCTCATGCAGAGCGCCGGATCCGGGACATGGTCTACCGCTATCGCATTGTTCCGATCGAATGCACCGCAAAGGACATGATTGCAGCGCCTGTCATCGCCGCGAAATGAGCCCGATACAACGCTTATGACTTATCGCTAGCCTGTTCAGCGCGGGTCGGCGCGTCGCCGGGCGATTTCCAAGGGAGCGTTGCTGTGAACCGGCTTGCCCCTGGCATCCAGCACCCTTAGTTTTCCGTCGGCTTCTGCTTCACGTGATCGATGACCAGGACGGGTATCGGGCGCTTTTGCATCTCCAGCTTCAGCCCGAGTTGCTTGGTCAGGGCGTCGAAAAGTGAGAGGGCGCCACTCGGGCCCGATGCCTCAGTGATGCCGCCCGCTGTTGGCGCACCGTCGTCTCCGCCCCGGCCTCCAGCCAATTGGAGCGCACCGGCCGGACTAAAACTGAAGGTGAAGTCCCAACCGCTCTGTGGACTGGCCGAATGCCAGCCAGCAACCGCAGTTCATCAAGATGGTCCCCAGGATCGCTCGTTTCACAGACGCACCCTCCCTCGATTCTAAGGATATGACGAAGCACTGGTCTTCGGCGTTTGGGCCGTTTTCCAGCAACCGCCTGCCGAAGGCCCGCCAGTCCGCGCCGCGAGCGTTGTGAGCGAATGTCGGAACGCTCGATGATTTCCGGTGCGCCTACTCGTAACGCAACGCTTCCACGGGGTCGAGACGGGCGGCGCGGTTGGCGGGCCAGATGCCGAAGAACAGGCCCACCCCGACCGATACCAATACTCCCGTGACGGCGGTCCACAGCGGCACGGCGGTCGGCAGGTTGGGGAAAATCAGTCCGGCGGCGCACGAAATCAGCCAGCCGATGGTCAGCCCGATGATGCCGCCCAGCACGGTCAGCACCACGGCCTCCATCAGGAATTGCACCACGATGTCGCTGCGGCGCGCGCCCACGGCTTTGCGGATGCCGATTTCGCGCGTGCGCTCCGTGACGCTCACCAGCATGATGTTCATGACGCCGATGCCGCCCACCAGCAGGCCGATCGAACTGAGCACCACCATCACCAACGCCACCGTGCCGGTCACTTCGCGGAACCGCTCGATCATCGATTCGGAGGTGGAGATCGAGAAGTTATCGGGCGCGTTGAACGGCACGCGGCGCTCCAGCCGCAGCACGGCGCGGACTTCATCCTGCGCCTGGTCCAGCATGCCGGGGTAGGCCACCACCACCAGCATGTGCTCCTTGAGGCTGGGGAACATTTTGCGCATGGTGAAGTAGGGGAGCAGGACGCGCAGGTCCTTCTGGCCGGGCAGCGAAGCGGCGGCGCGGTTCATGACGCCGACCACTTGAAGCGAGTGGCCGTCCACCTGGAACCACTTATCGATGGGGTCGGCGTTCTCGAACAACTGCCTCCCGACGTCTTCCCCGATGACCGCGATGGGCATGTGATGGGCGCTCTCCTGATCGGAGAAAAAGCGGCCGGCCTTCATGGTGGTGCCGCCGGCGGCGTAGCCTTCCTCGGTGCCGGCCAGCTCAATGTTATAGAGGTCGTTGCCTTTGTAGCGGGCACGATGAACATCGTTGACGGAGATCACCATGGCGAAAAGATAGGGGCTGACGTGCTCCACCGACGGGCAGCGCGCTTGAACGGCACGGGCGTTTTCGAGCGTGAGGGGTTTGCGGCGCAGGATCTCGGGCGTCCAATCGGCCATCACCGGTCCTTTAAGGACAATGATGGTGTTCGGGCCGAAGGCGCGCAGGATATTGGTGATTGCGCCGTCCAGACCGGCGATGATGGAGCCTACGCCGATCACCGCGCCCGTGCCGATGATCACGCCCAGAACGGTGAGAAACGAGCGCATCTTGTGCTCGCGGATGGTAGCCAGCGCCAGCCGGATGGCGGAAATTACCGAAGCGAGCGTCATATCTCCATCCGCAGGGCTTCGATGGGGTCGAGTTTCGCGGCGCGCTGGGCCGGGTAAATGCCGAAGAACAGCCCGACGACGGTGGAAAGGGCCAATGCCACGACCACGGCCGTGACCGGCACCGAGGTCGGCACGGGCGTCACCGTGCGGACCAGCACGGCCACGCACCACGCCACCGTCACGCCGATCAGCCCGCCGAAGGCCGCCAGCAGCGACGATTCCACCAGGAACTGGTTGAGGATGTCGCGATTGCGCGCGCCGACGGCCTTTCGAATGCCGATTTCGCGAGTGCGCTCCGTCACCACCGCCAGCATGATATTCATGATGACGACTCCGCCCACCACCATGAACACGGACACCACGGCGATGGCGGTGGCGGCGATCGCGCCGGTCAACTGGTTCCAAAAATCCAACAGAGAGCCGGAAGTCAGAATGGCGAAGGTGTCCTCGGCCTTGGGACCCAGGTGGCGATAGACGCGCAGCAGCATGCGGGTCTCTTCCTGCGCCTGCGCCAGGTGGGCGTGATCCACGGCCTGGGCCGCGTAGCTGATGCCGTCATGCCGGCCCCAGATCTTGAAATAGGTTTCGATGGGGATGATGACGAACTTGTCTTGAGACTGTCCGAAGACTGAACCCTTCGCCTTGGCCACCCCGATGATGGTGAAGGGAATGCCTTGAACGGCCAGCGAGCGTCCAACGGGGTTAGAACTGGGGAAGATCTGGTCCTTGACGTCTTTGCCGATGAAAGCCACCTCGAGGCGATGATCGTTCTCGCTGTCCGATAAGAAGCGGCCGTCCACCGCCTCGTAATTGTTGATGACCCCGAGATTGGGCGACGCGCCCTGCAGATCCACGCTCTGAATGGTTTCCTTGCCGGCGTGCACCGAGACGCCGCGACCCGTGGACATGCCCATCTCCGGGGTGAGCTGCACGCGCGAGCGCAGGAATTCGAATTCCTCCCGGCTCAATTGCGGATTGCGCCGCAGGGCCTCGAGGAGTTTCTTGGTGTCGAACTCGGCCATGGGCTCGCGCTGCACAATGTACCCGTCGGCGCCCATTTCGGAGACTTTATCGGCGATGTAGGAGTTCATGCCGGAGATCACCGACATCACCAAGATCAGGGTGGTGGTGGCCAGGATGATGCCCAGCAGGGTCAGAAAGCTGCGCAGCTTACTTCCGCGGAGCGATTGGACCGCGGCCACCGCCGCTTCCCAGAATGACGCGCGCGCGCTCATCTATTGTCCATACGACGATCGGGAGGGATTGTTCCTTACAACTCCGAAGATCTATTTTATTATTCTACGGGACCTGGTGGCCTGGCGCCCGGGGGAGCCATGGTTCAGAGCTTTTCGGTCCCCACAACCTTGGCCAGGCGCCGGTCGAACGTGCCCAGCGGCAGGTGGCCGGCTTTGCGGGCCAGTTGCAGCATCAGGCAATCGGAAAAGCCGAGCGCAGGCTTCGAACGGAACAGCTCCAGTGCGGCGTGGGCAGCCTCCGCATCCAAGCCACCCTTAACTGCCGCCCTGACGGCACCTGTCCCAGCAAGAGCGTTAAGGCCCAATCGGCGTTCTCGCGGGCAGGGTGCCGGTGAGCGATTACTGAGCCGGCCGACGCAACCAGGCTATGGCGGCTTCCAGCACGGTATCCTTGCCGGCGCGAAAGTCGGCCATGCTCGGTGCCACGCCGATCTTCGGCTGAATGCCGACACCGACGAATTCACGGCCATCGGCATAGCGTTCCTGCAACGTGCAGATGCGCGCGGAACCGCCGCCGGGCAGACGGATGGAAAGCGGCTGCCCGGTGCTGCCGCCGGTCGGCTCGCCGAGAATCGTACCGGCGTTCAAGATGTCGAACGAGGACGCGAAATCCTCCGCAGCGGAAAACGTTCCGGGGCCCGTGAGCAGGACGATGCGGCCGGGATAGCCTTCGCCCGGGTTGGCGGTGACGCTCCAGGTTTGGGTCTGCCAGTCCTCACCGCGTCCCCAGGCGCGATAAGCCGGGCGATATAAGCGCGTGCGTGTGGTCGATACGTCACCGCCCCTGGTGATTAAATAGCTGAGGATCTGGGAGCCGAAACCGCTGTTGCCACCACCGTTCTCGCGGACATCCAGGATGATGGCGGGCGCTTTGCGGATCTCCGGCCAGGCCTTCTCAAAATCGGTAACGATGCCTCCGTTGCCGAAGGAGTTCAGCGCGACATAGGCGATGCGGCCATCGTCGAGCAGGCGAAACTCGAATCGTCCGCGGTGCGGCCCGGTGTCACGTTTGCCGAGCTCGGAGCCGGTGAACCGCGTCGCGGTCGCCTCGAGGGTCTTGCCCGATTCGTCGCGGAACTGGAGACGGACCTTGGAGTCACGCGGCCCGCCGAGTAGGCCGAATACGAGGGTGCGGCGCTCGCGGTCCTGCTCGGTGGAAGCCGGCTGCAAGGGTGCCACGAAGCGCGCGGCATATTCGCGCACGGGCAAGCCATCAACAGCGATCAGCTCCACGCCGCGGCGCACGCCGACGGCCGACAGCGCGTCATCGCCGAGCACCTGCGCGACCAGGACGCGGCCTTCCACCAGCGCGAGGCGGATGGCGGGCCATGAGCCGAAGTCATCCTGCAGTTCGCGGGGCGGGCTGACGCCGGTATGCGCGTCCTTCAGGAGCGCCGCGAATTCCATCATGACGCGGTAATACTCGAGGGTGCTCTTGGTGGCGCGGACACGGGGGAGAAACTCGACCATCTTGGCATCCCAATCGAGGTCCGGCAGTTTTTCGAACCAGGCGAAGTTGTACTTGGCCTCCGACCAGAAGCGCGCGAGGCCGGCGACCTTCTCATCATCGGTGAGGTTCTCCTGGTAGGGCGTGCGAAGGGCGGGTGAATCCCAGAAGCGGTTCTGGCGATCCCAGCGCGTGCGGGCGGCCGCGAGGATCTCTTTGTAGGCGGGCTCGGCGCGGATGTTGTTGAAATCGGTATCGCCCTCGAATTGCGCGGGATCGACCACGGTCTCGGCAACGATTTCGCGGAGCAGCGTCAGGGACTTCTCCTTCTGCCCGAGCAGAGAATATCCGCAGGCCAGATCGTAGCGGGCGGAGAAACGGATTTCGGGAATTCGCATCATGGCAGGCGTGGCCACGACTTCCTCAAGCAGAGAGACCGCTTTATCCCATTGCTTTTCGCTCCACAGCTTCTGCCGTTCCTTGTTGCGGGTTTCGTAGAGAGCGCGGGCTTCGGTCTCCGACATCGGGGCCTGAGCCAAGACAGGCAGCGCCCCGAGGAGAAGGAACAAACACCAGATCTTCCGGACGATCATCGTGACCTCTCCTGGAATCCGGGTTTGAGCGGCGGGAGTATCCGATTCGGACTCCAATATCCTTTATGTTAGTACGCTTGCAGAATGTTCACATTGGGTCGGCAGGGCAGTCTGAGTTATCCGGCGGTGCAGACGACAGAGCGCGGCCAAGGCCTGGCCGCACAGTAACCCGCTGGGCAAGCGTATCAGGCTCTATGACACTCCTACTACAAAGTCCTGGCGAATGGTGGTGGGCGTGGTTCCGGACATCCTGCAGAACGATTTCAGCCAGGGCGAGCCGAGAGTGTACCTGCCATACCGCCAGGAGCCACAGTTGTCGGTGTTCCTGGCTGCCCGCACTGGTGTGCCGCCCGTCACTCTTGGCCCGGCATTTCGGCGAGCGGTGCAGGATCTGGATAGTAACCTGCCGGTGTATGACCTGCGTTCGTTGGATGAACACGTGGCACTGCATCATCTGGACATGAGAATGTTTACGGTGATTTTCAGCGCTTTTGCCGGGATTGCGCTATTGCTCGCATCGATCGGTCTGTCCGCTGTTGTCGCCCACTCCGTCAGCCAGCGCACGCATGAACTCGGAGTGCGTATGGCGCTCGGGGCGTCAGCGATGCGAATCTGTGGGCTGGTGTTTGCGCGAGGCATGAGCCAACTTGCCGCCGGCCTGGCCGTAGGGGTGTTATTGGCGCTGTCTGTGACGCGTGTTCTTGGTACTCTCCTGGTCGGCACCCAGTCCGATGATCCCCTGACATTACTCTTGACCACTGCTGTGCTGTCGGCTGCCGGAGTGCTTGGTTGCGCCATACCCGCGCGCCGGGCAATGCGGGTCGATCCGCTGGCGGCATTGCGGAACGAGTAAATCGAGCTGGATGGAACCGCTCACTTGGTCGTGTGGCCTGCCAGAGGGTTCAGTGGTTGACCTGACTTAGCTTAACTACAACTGTTCGGAAGTTCAGTTGCGCATTCCGGCCCTCCGCTCCCTTACGGTCGCGGCTTCGGTGACGCCTATTGCCCCACGGACACGATCCGCGATTCGGTGGAGAATTTCCTGTAGTTGCTGTAGCTGATCTCGATGTCGCCGCGGAAGCCTTTCACCAGCAGAACCCGGGCCGAACCGGTGATGCGGACGGCCTTCGGCAGCCACACTTCGTCGTTCACCCGCGCCATTTCGAAGGTCAGCCGGTCGCCTTTCGCCAGCCGCGCCAGAATGCCGCCCCAGGAAATCGTATCCAGAGTTTCGATCTCGGCCTTTACCGCCTGGTAGTCCTTGCGGTCGATCCAAAAGCGCATTTTTACTTTGGGGAAAAAGAAGGCGCTCTTCAGTTTCGGCTTGTATCCGGCTTTCGGCGTGGCGTCAATCACCCACATCGCGCGTCCGTCCAGGGTTTCGTCCGGCAGCAGGCGCAAGTCGAAGGCATCCGGGATCTCACGCAGAGGCTCGCGCTGCTTTTCCTGCTTGCGGTGCCAGTCGGCGATGCGCTGCTGCTTTTGCGCCTCGGTTTCCCTGCTGCGCGCCTCATTGCTCTGGCGCAGTTTCTCCTCTTCTTTCTTCTGTTCCTTGGGGGCAAGCGGCTGGTCGTTCAGCGCCATCAGGCGGCGGTAGGGAGAGCCTTCCAGCAAGGTCACATCATAAGTGTGAACTTCGCGGTTCTTGAGCTTGCCCGATCCGTCCAGCTCGCGGGTTTCCTGGCGCTCCAGATAGGTGTAGTTGCGGGCAGCCTCGACGCCGGCCGAATCCGTTTGGATCGACCGCCGCACGAGTTCGCGCGCGTCCTGTCCGGCCAGGATCGCCGGAATGCAAACCACCAGAGCCAGAAAACGCATTCCCTAATTCGATGCCGCGCGGGGGCGGGCGGTTTCGGCGGGAGGCCTTCAGGGTGCGCGCCATGGAAGCGGGAGATTCATATAGATATCCGCCAATCGAGAGAATCCCAGTGCCATGTCCAAGAAATAGATGGACAGTCAGCGGGCGAGCGCTGCCTGAAAGGCGGCTGCGGCCAGGATTGGCCGCCCCGCGGGGCAGCATAGCCGCAACCAAGAGGCGGGCTGAAGCGCCGGTGAGATGCCGCCCCAAGCGCCGACAAGAATGTCGGCGTTGCAGGCTGGAAAGCCTGCTCCACGAAGGGTGACGAAATCTTATTAAACGTGGCCGGCAAACGCTCCCTGACGGTCGCGGTCTCTGATCGCACACCCGAGTCTTCATCCCAGCAGGCTGGCGAAGCGCGAGCCTGAGCGCACGATGGTCTGGTTGCGCTCGGGTCCGGTCGAGATGCAGCCCACTTCGACGCCCGTCTGCTGCTCCAGGTAGGCCAGGTAGTCGCGCGCTTTGGCTGGGAGGTCGTCGTAGTTGGACATGCCGAACGTGGAAGACCGCCAGCCGGGCCGGCACTCGTACACCGGATCGAGCACCGCGATCTCAGCCACCGTGGGCGGAATGGTGCCGATGGTTTTGCCGCCGAGCCGGTAGCCTACGCAGACCCGGATCTGGTCGAACTCGTCCAGCACGTCGAGCTTGGTCACCACGATGCTGTCGAAGCCGTTGATCGTCGCCGTGTAGCGCAGCAGCGGAACGTCGAACCAGCCGCACCGCCGCGGACGCCCGGTCACCGCGCCGAATTCCTTACCGCGCCGGCGAATCTCTTCGCCCGCGCCATCCAGCGCCTCGGTGGGAAACGGCCCGCCGCCCACGCGCGTGATGTAGGCCTTGGAAACCCCGATCACGCCATCGATGCGCGTCGGCGCCACGCCCGTGCCGGTGCAGGCTCCGCCGGCGCTGGCGTTGGAAGACGTAACGAATGGGTAGGTGCCGTGATCGATGTCGAGCATGGTGCCCTGCGCGCCTTCGAAGAGCACGCTCTTCCCGTCCGCGATCGCCTGGTTGAGCAGCCAGGCCGTGTCGCACACCATCGGCCGGATGCGTTCGGCGAAGCTTTCGTACTCGGCGCGGATCTGCTCCAGGTCGAGATATTGGTAGATTCCCAGGGCTTTGGCGATGGCGGTTTTTTCTTCCATCAGCGAATCGTATTGCGCGCGGAACATCGCCCGGTCGAGCAGGTCCGCCACGCGAATGCCACGCCGCGCGGTCTTGTCTTCATAGCAAGGCCCGATGCCGCGCGAAGTGGTGCCGATGGACACGCGGCCCGGCCGCGCTTCGGACATCTTCTCCATCACGCGGTGCATGGGAAACAGCACGTGCGCGCGGTTGCTGATGAACAGGTTGCCGGTGACGGCAACGCCGGCGGCTTCGAGCGCGTCGATTTCCGACAGCAGCGCCGCCGGATCGATCACCAGCCCATTGCCGATTACCGCCTGCTTACCGGGCCGTAAGATCCCGCTGGGGATCAACTTCAAAACGAACTTCCGCTCGCCGATAAACACGGTGTGGCCCGCATTGTGTCCGCCCTGATAGCGCGCGACCAAATCGAAGCGCTCGGAGAAAAGATCGACGATCTTCCCTTTGCCCTCATCTCCCCACTGGGAGCCTATTACGATGACGTTTCCCATTTTGACCAAACCCATTCATTCTACCGTGTTCGTGCATCCCCGGATATAAGGACCCACTCCTCCCGCAAGCCGCCCGGCTATGATACGCTTACACTTTACATGCAAATCTCCGATGTCTACCTGGATTTGGGCCAGGATGCGTTTGCAGAATTGATTCGCGGCATTTCCATAGGCAGATTGAAGACCTATCAGATGTACGAAGGCTTCAAGGTGAGAGCCCATCTGCACAAGGTCAACACTGAACTTCTTCGCAAGTCGATCCCCAAGTTTTGGGCGCGCCTGAACGAGCGCGATGAAGAATTCGGCAAGGACCTGGCGCAGGTGGTGCTGGTTTCCCATCTGGAAATGATCACGGGCGTGCTGGACTTCCTGGGGGTGCCGCACGAGAACGGATTCTTCGCGAAAAATACCGATCCGAAACCATTTTTTACCGAAGGCTGGGAAGCTCGGGTGTGCGAAAAGTTTCGGGGCGTTTTCCCCGACCCGATCCTCCTTTTTTACGTGAACCATTTGAGATGGGAATTGCTGGGCGCGACGGAACCGTTCCACCCGGCCTCCCCAAGCGCTGCCTGAGTTCGGCTGGTGGCGTGCACGTGTAAGTGGGAACCATGATAGTTCTGGCGGCGAACTGGCAAGAAGCTGAACCTGATCGCGCACAGAAAGTCCTTAATAATGAAAGACTTCACCACATAATGGTGGGTCCTGCTGGGGTGTGGGATTTTCAGGCAGCGGCTGACAGGAATGCGCCATTACACCCAATTTGCGCTGTTGGGACCTGGACAGGCTGGCCGACCATACAAGAGAGGTGTTTAACGTGAATCACTGCGACTTCCATTATTCTCATCTCCTGCCCAAAAAGCCGGGCATTCTCCCGTTGGAGGAGACCATGACGAAGCAATGCCGCCGCTGCGGCGCCGCCTTCGTCACCAGATCCCGAATCCGGAAGCGCTGTGACGCCTGCCAGACAGTGGTCTCCGCGGAAAAGCAGAAGAAGGCCAACGAGCGCCTCAAGGCCCGGCGCGCCGCCCGGCGGCTGTGCCTGCTGACCAACTAGTGCGTTGACCGGCTGACGTTGTCCTTTTTCCGGGGAAACACTCCCTCACGGTCGTGGCTCGTATCGGAGTCGTAAGCGTGAGTGAGTGATCGCGGAAAGGCACCAAACCACTCGGTCAGAGGACTAGTTCCAGCTCAGACGGCTAAGGCCTGATCCAGGTCTTCGATCAGGTCGTCCGGATGTTCCAGGCCGATCGAAAGCCGCAGGAGGTTCTGCGGCGTGCGCGTGGCGGGCCCTTCCACCGAGGCGCGGTGTTCAATGAGGCTGTGGGCGCCGCCAAGGCTGGTGGCGCGGATGAACAGGCGGCAGCCGGCCGCCACCGCCATGGCCTTCTCGCGCGTGCCGCGCACCTGGAATGACAGCATGCCGCCGAACGCCGCCATTTGGCGCGCGGCGATGGAGTGGCCGGGATGTGCCGCGAGGCCCGGATAGTGGACCTGCTCGACCATGGGGCGCCCCTGGAGCCAGCGCGCCACTTGCATGGCATTCTGCGATTGAGCGCGCACCCGGTACGGCAAAGTGTCCAGGCCGCGGAGGGTCAGCCAGCAATCGAACGGCGAGGGCACAGAGCCGCCATAGCGCTGCGACTTGCGGGCTCGTTCAAACAAATAATTCTCGTGCCGGGTGATGAGCGCGCCACCGATTACGTCGCTGTGGCCGCCAATATACTTGGTAGTCGAGTGCGCCACCATATCGATGCCGCAATCGAGCGGCCGCTGCAGCACCGGGGTGGCGAAGGTTCCATCGCACACCGTGAGCACCTGCGGCGAGGCGGCGCGCGCCAAGCCGGCGACGGCCGCGAGGTTGGTGATCTTCATGAGCGGGTTGGAGGGCGTCTCGACCCAGATCAGACGAGTGCTTGGGCGGATGGCGGCGCTCACGGCGTCGAGATCGGTCATATCGACGTAGGTGGTTTCGATCGGGAATTTGCCGAAGACCTCGCCGATGACTTTGCGCAGCCCCCAATAGACGTCGCCGGGGGCCAGGATGTGGTCGCCCGGTTCGAGTCCCTGGACCAGCGCCGTGGCGACGGCCAGCCCGGAGGAGAAGGCCAAGGCCTGCGTGCCGCCTTCGAGGTCCGCCAGGCAGACTTCGAGCGCCTGGCGATTAGGATTGTTCTCACGGGAATAGCTGTAGCCCAGCGGATATTCGCCGGCGGGACTCCGTTCAAACGTGGTGGAGAGGTGAATCGGCATGGTTACGGCGCCGGTGGCGGGGTCGATGTGGCGGCCGGCATGGACGGCGCGGGTTTCTATCTTCATTACTGCCCAGTGTAGCGTCTGTTCCCGCCCCGCTGCGTGCCATCGCGCACCCAAACCAACAGGCTGTGGATATTCACCTCTTCTTTTCTGCTAGTTAGCGGTGTGGGCTGCTGGCCCGGCAATTGCAACACGCAGGCAATATGGCATACGTCATTACCGATACCTGTACCAAGGACGAATTGTGCGTGCAAGCCTGCCCGGTTGACTGCATCCACCCGAAGCAGGATGAGAGTGGTTTTGCGGAGGCTCCGCAGCTCTACGTGAATCCGGCCGATTGCATCGATTGCGGCGCCTGCATTCCGGTGTGCCCGACGAATTCGATCTACACACTGGAGGAACTGCCGGTAGAGTCGGCGCGGTTCGCCGAGTTGAACGCAGTGCACTACAACTGAGCAAGGGGCTTCGCCCTTGATAACCCTTTTGGGATATGGGAGTCAGAAGTCAGCCTTGCCACCGGCGATGCCGGATTGAATAGGTTGTGACTGAGCGTGGCCCACGGCGGCGTTATTCTGCGAGAGAACACGACTTGCGGCTAAGGCCCTTCCTTCATTGGTGAGTATGCCCCATAGCCAGCATGGCCCAGAAAGGCGATTGAACATTGGCGAGGCTCTTGCAGCACTTCCCAAGGCCGGAATCCACGTAACGGCCAACCTGGGCTGTCGTGTTCGCAAAGGTGGAGACAAGCCGCAGGACAACTGCGAGGCGGGCCGCCACCACGAGACGAACAGTGTTCCACACCTCGCCGCTTTCTGCCATCAAGATTTCCAATTCCCGCGATAGAAACTTCCGTCTTGGGCCGCCGCGCCGCCCGGCGGAAAATGGGGGAAATGCTTCGTTTGCGTTTTTTGTGCCTGTTCACACTTCTCTGGCCGGCACCGGCCCTGTTGGCGCAGACGGTTCCGGAGCTCCAAGCCAGGATTGCCGCTCTGGAGGCCGCTACCAGATCCGCGCAAAGCGCCGGCGATAACGCCTGGATGCTGATGAGCGCGGCTCTGGTCCTGATGATGACCGGGCCGGGCCTGGCCCTTTTCTATGGCGGCCTGGTACGGCGCAAGAACGTGCTCGGCACGATGATGCAGAGCTTCATCCTGATGGCGGTGGTGACGGCGATCTGGGCGGTGGTGGGGTATAGCCTGGCATTCGGCGGCTCGTCGTGGTTGCTGGGCGATTTCCGTTTCGCGTTTCTGAATGGTGTGGGAAGCGCTCCGAACGCCGATTACGCCGGGACCATCCCGCACCAGACCTTCATGGTGTACCAGTTGATGTTCGCCATCATCACGCCGGCGCTGATCTCGGGAGCCTTCGCCGAGCGCATGAAATTCAGCGCCATGCTGTTGTTCACGGTGCTGTGGAGCCTGATGGTGTATTTCCCGATGGCCCACATGGTGTGGGGAAAGGGCGGGCTGCTCAACGCGTTCCTCGGCGGCGCGATCCCGTGTTTCGATTTCGCCGGCGGCACCGTGGTGCACATCACTTCGGGCGTGTCGGCACTGGTGTGCGCGCTCTACCTGGGTAAGCGTCTGGGGTATCCCCAGCCGAGCATGAAGCCGCACAATCTGGTGATCAGCTTTGTCGGCGCCTGCCTGTTGTGGGTGGGATGGTTCGGATTCAACGCCGGCAGCGCGCTGGCGGCCTCCGGCCTGGCGACCAGCGCCTTTGTCGCCACGCATTTCGGAGCCGCGGCCGCCACCATCGGCTGGCTGGTGGTGGAATGGATCGACAACGGCAAGCCGAGCGTGCTGGGCGGTCTCTCGGGCTCGGTGGCGGGGCTGGTGGCCATCACTCCGGCATCGGGCTTCGTAAAGCCATTCCCGGCGCTCGCGATCGGGCTGTCGGCGGGCGTGGTTTGTTACTTCATGGTCACGCGCGTGAAACGGTTCTTCGGCTACGATGACTCGCTCGACGCCTTCGGCGTGCACGGCGCCGGCGGAACCCTGGGCGCCATCCTCACCGGCGTCTTCGCCACCAGCGCGGTCAACGACGCACTCAAGGACGCGTCCGGCCGGGTTTTGCCCCTGGGCCTGGTGGATGGCAAGGCCTCCCAGGTGCTCAACCAGATGGTGGGTTGCGCCATCGCCTGGGGCCTCGGGATCGTGGGCACGCTGGTCATTCTCAAAGTGTGCGACATGACAATCGGGCTGCGCGTGGGCAAGGATCAGGAGGTCGAGGGCCTGGACGTCGCCATGCACGGCGAGGAGGGGTATATATTCGAGTCGTAGGCGGGTGAAACGGTTCCCATCCGCACCAGGATGACTCCATGAAGAAAATCGAAGCAATCATTCAGCCGTTCAAACTCGACCAAGTAAAAGAGGCGCTGAAGGGAATCGGCATTGACGGAATGACGGTCAGCGAAGTGCGCGGGCACGGGCGCCAGAAGGGCCACAAGGAGGTCTACCGCGGGCAGGAATACAACGTGGACCTGCTGCCCAAGGTCAAGTTGGAGATGGTGGTGCCGTCCAGTCGCTGCGAAGAGGTGATCAAGACCCTTACCGCGGCGGCGCGCACCGGGAAGATCGGGGACGGTAAAATCTTCGTCTACGACGTAGCCGAAGCCATCCGCATCCGCAACGACGATCGTGGAGAATCGGCCCTCTAGGAGTGGACAGTCCAGGAAGACTGTCCCACCGGGCAGCAGAGCCGCAACCAATGTGAGATAACGCCAGGCGTCGACACGAGTGTCTGACGCGGCACGCACGAGTGCGTGCGCCACGAAGCGAGGCCTTCGCAGCCGATCTAAGAAACTGAGCAGTTGTAATGCTGGGAGACGCACGGAACGTAACGTAACGCTTCACTGGGTAGCCCACACGACCAGCGGAAGCGACTGGCCGGGTGCACCGGTCGGGTTGACCACGTTGATCAGCGGAAGGCCCAGCGGACCCACGGGACCGTCGTAGAGGCTCAGGCTCATCTGGAAGGAGCCCTCCAGGGTTGCGGGAACAGATACCTTGTTGCCTGTCGCGAATGAAGTGGGAATCTGTACGTCCGCCCGGGTGAGGAAACTGTTCACCGTCACAACGTTCACCACGGCGGCGGATTGGGTATTGACGGCCGCGCCGAAGCAGAAGCAGCCGGGGCTCCCTATGCCATGCACGTAGAACGAAACCACCGAACCGAGCCTGGCTGGATTGGCGCGCGAGGCCGAGACCATGGCTTTGGGAGTGAATCCGTCCTTCAGGTAGGTGGAGTATGCGAGATTTGCCGCGGAGGAATTCGGAACAAGGGCGCTGCCGATGAGCAGTGCCAGGGTGAGAGAGAGTGCGCGATCGAGAGGCACGGCGGACTCCTGATGGCCCGATTGGGCCTTTCGGACGCAGTAATTTGATTGTACTCCGGTGGTGGGCGCGATGCCTGTGAACCGTCGCGCGAGGACAGTCCAGGAGGACCGTCCTACTCAGCCGTCGCGCGGATCACGGCGTCGGTAAATTCGCCGGTGGAAGCCTGGCCGCCCACGTCTCCGGTGAGGTGGCGTCCCTCCGCGTAAACCTGGCGGATGGCGTTCTCGATGCGCGCCGCGGCTTCGCGCTCGCCCAGGTGCGCCAGCATCAGCACGCCCGATTGCATCAGCGCCGTGGGATTCGCGAGGCCCTTTCCGGCGATATCCGGGGCCGTTCCGTGTACGGCTTCGAAGAGGGCCGTTTCGTCTCCCAGGTTGGCGCCCGGCACGATCCCCAGCCCGCCCACCAGCCCGGCTGCCAGGTCTGAAATGATGTCGCCGTACAGGTTCGGCAACACCAGCACATCGAAGGTCTCCGGCCGCATCACCAGTTGCATGCAGGCGTTGTCGACGATTAACTCCGTGTACTGCATGTCGGAATACTGCGCGGCCACTTCGCGGCAGCACTTGAGGAACAGGCCGTCGCTCAGTTTCATGATGTTGGCCTTGTGGATGGCGGTTACCTTGGCGCGCCCTTCCCTCCGCGCATATTCGAAGGCCGCGCGCGCAATCCGCATGGAGGCGTTGCGGGTGATGATCTTGAGACTCTCCACCACCCCCGGAACCACTTCGTGCTCCAGGCCGGAATACAGGTCCTCGGTGTTTTCGCGGAAGATCAAGAGATTGATCGCCACGTCGTGAAAGCGCGTCTTGAGCCCCGGCAGCATGCGCACCGGCCGGAAATTGACATACAGCCCCAGCTTTTTGCGCAACGCCACGTTGATGCTCTGGTGACCGCCCGCGATTGGCGTCGCGGTGGGACCCTTCAGGCCCACGTGGGTGGCCGCCAGCGACGAGAAAACATCGTCGGGGATCAACTGCCCCTGCTCGGCCAGCGCGCGTATTCCCGCCTGCACGCACTCCCATTCGATCTCCACACCCACGGCTTCGATGGCGCGCACGGTGGCCTCGGCCACTTCCGGTCCGATGCCATCCCCGGGAATTAGAGTTGCCTGATGAGCCATCATAGCTATTATAGGGTTGGGGTCCCGAGATGCGATTGCGCGCCGCCCAAGACCGCCTCAAAATCGAACACAGCATCATCGATGGCGTGCGCGGCATCCTGGAAGCGCTGCTCGCATCCAACCGGGATATTCGGTCCATAATTCCCGGCGTCATCCGTCCGGTGCGCGATGCCCGCGGCAAGGTGCGAGTGCGCGTCACCGTGCCCACGCAGAACGGCTGGAAGGCCATCGCTCTGAGCGCCGGCGCACGCCAGGAACTCTTCATCTCGACCGGCATGAGCAGGCCCGATCTCGAGACCGCCCTCGAAAAGGCCGGCGCGGTGGTGGGCTGAATGGCCCCGGCCCGCTTGTGTATAATCAGAAGGTTGTAACGAACCTGTAATTCATGGAGATCTACCCTTTTGCAGTCGCCCAGGCCACGCGCCTGCTGGAGCGGCTGGCATTCCAGATCAACGGGGCGGTGCATTCACCCCACGCCGGCGCCATCCATGACTTGCGCGTCGCCATCCGCCGCTTCTGCCAAGTGCTCTCCGCCTGCAAGGCCTGCTTCCCGCCGCGGCCGGTTCGCAAAATGCGCCGCCGGCTTAAGCTGATCATGAGGCTGGCAGGCGAAGTCCGCGACAGCGATGTGGCACTGCAACTGATAGCCGCCGCCGGCGCCAGTTCGCTCGAAGCGCAGTTGCGCGCGCGCCGCAAGACCGCCGCCCATAGCCTGATGGCTTCACTCAAGCACTGGACCGCCCGCAAGTCCGTTTCCAAGTGGCGCAGCGCGCTCGAAAGCGGAATCCCGCCGCGGGAGCTTCGCCAATCCAAGGCCGAAGCTTTCGCCCATCGGGAATTGCCGCGTCTGGCCGCCCGCTTCTTCCGCGAAGGCGCGCGCGCCGCCGCGCCCGAAGCCTCGGTGGGCGAACGCCACCGCTTCCGTCTGGCCGCCAAGAAATTCCGCTATACGCTGGAACTGTTTGCCGAATTCTACTCGCCCGCCGCCGCTCACTGGGTCGCTCAGGTCAAAGAGCTACAGTCTCTATTGGGCGCGATGAACGATTGCCGGGCCGTCCGTGACCTGGTAGACTCGCTCGGCGGCAACCCGAAGATCGAAGCCTCCCTGAAGAAGCGGCAGCGCCGCAAGAGCCTGGAATTCGGCCGTGTCTGGACCGCCCAGTTCGGCGGGTCCGCCGACGCCAAGCAGTGGATGCAGGCGCTGAGCCACCCGCCGCGCAAGCCGATCGGGCGCAGCTCGACGTCGCAGGCGCGCGGCGATGTGGTGTCCCGCCGCGCGTAACCGTTGAGATAACGAGCGCAAGAGCGCGACCAAGGGGCCGGGCGCGGACGGGGGGCGCCCGCCCCGCTTTGGGCCAGGATTTAGCAACGGTTAAGCGCGGGCGGCAGGCCGGAATGACAGGGTCGAAAAACCACCCTAAGCCATTGAAAACACGAGAGTCTGAAAAAGCGAAGGTCTGGCGAAGCTTGCCATTCCCGCTCATTTTTCATGAAATTTCGCGGGCCGAAGGCCCACTGTAACAGGCCAGGAGGCCTGTCCTACTCACTCGTAGCGGAGTGCGACTACCGGGTCGAGGCGCGCGGCTTTGTTGGCGGGCCAGATGCCAAAGAACAGGCCCACTCCCACCGACATCACGATCCCCGTCACCGCCGCCCAGAGCGGCACGCTGGCCGGAATCGACGGGAATAACAGACGGCTGATAAGCGAAAGAATCCAGCCGAAGACGATGCCCGCGATTCCTCCCAGCCCCGTCAGCGCCGCAGCTTCGATCAGGAACTGAATCAGCACGTCGGAGCGCCGCGCGCCAACCGCCTTGCGAATGCCAATCTCGAAGGTCCGCTCGGTCACCGACACCAGCATGATGTTCATCACCCCGATGCCGCCTACCAGCAGGCCAATCGAACTCAACACCACCATCACCAGAAACGTCATGGCGGTGATCTGCCGGAAATCGTTGACCATCTGCTCGGCGGTGGACAGCGCGAAGTTGTCCGGTTTGTTGTAGGGCACGCGCCGGTCGATACGCAGCACGGTGCGGATCTCGTCCATGGCTTGCGGCAACTTCCCCGCCTGCGCCGTCACCACGATGGCATTGTCCCGCGCGTTCGGGTACATTTTCACCAGCATTCCATAGGGCACCAGCACGCGCGTGTCGGTGTCTCCGAAGAACGAGGCCGCGGGCCGCAGCATGGTCCCAATCACCTGGAGCTCGTGGCCGTCCACCAGAATGGTCTTGCCCAACGGGTCGACGTTGGCGTAGAGGCCCTTCTCGATGTCCTGGCCGATCACGGCCACGGGCATGCGCCGGCGGCTTTCTTCGTCGGTAAAGAAACGGCCGCGGTGAATGTCCACCTGCCCGCCGCGTGCGTAGGCTTCCTCCACGCCCATCATGTTGACGTCGTAGACGTCGTTGCCTTTGTAGCGGGCGTTGTTCATCCCCGGGGCGAACATCATCGAAGAAACATCTTCTATCGATTTGCAGCGCTCGCGGATGTCGACGGCGTTCTGGTACGTCAGGTCTTTGCGGGTGCGCTCCTCGGCCGTCAGATTGTTCCTCCGCGGACCCACGGGAAACTTGAAAACGATGATGGAGTTCGGCCCGAAGCTCCTCAGTATCCCCGTAATGGAGGCATCGAACCCCGCGAGAATCGCCGCCACGCCGATGATGGTGCCGGTCCCGATGATCACGCCCAACACTGTCAGGAAGGCCCGCAACTTGTGGCCGCGGATGGTCTGCAGCGCCAGCATGAGTCCGTTCGAAAAGGTCTGGCCCGACATCTCTTACCTCTCCACCCGCAAGGCTTCGATGGGATCCAGCAGGGACGCCCGCCGCGCCGGGTAGATGCCGAAAAACAGCCCCACCGTGGCCGACAGCCCCACGCCCACGAGCACCGATGTCCAGGGCAGCGCCATTGGCACCGAAGTCAGGTTGCGCACCGCAAACGCCACCAGCCACGCCAGCACCACGCCGGCGAAGCCTCCCACGGCCGAAAGCACCGACGATTCCACCAGATATTGGTTCAGGATGTCGCGCCGCCGCGCGCCCAGGGACTTGCGAATACCGATCTCGTGAGTGCGCTCGGTCACCACCGCCAGCATGATGTTCATGATCACCACCCCGCCCACCACCATGAACACCGAGACGATCCCCACCGCCATTCCCGCGATGGTCGCCGTCAGCCGTTCCCACAGGCTCACGATCGTGTCGGAAGCGAACAGGCTGAAGTTATCGTCCTGCCCCGGCGTCAGGTGGCGGTAGGACCGCAACAGCACGCGCACTTCGTCCTCGGACTCCATCAGGTGTGGCTGGTCGATGGCCTTGGCCACCAGGCGAATCCCGGTGTGGCTGCCGTAGGTTTTGAAATAGCTCTCGATGGGGATCATCACGAAGTTGTCCTGCGAGTTGCCGAAGACGCTGCCCAGGGTTTTGGCGACGCCCACCACTTCGTACGGGTTGCCCTCCACCGCGATGGTCTTGCCCAGCGGATCCACGCCTTCAAAAAACGCCGTGCGGATGTCGTTCCCGATGAAAGCCACGGCCGCGTGACGGCGCACTTCTTCATAGGTGACGCTGCGGCCCAGATCCACCTGCACGTTGTTGATGGCTGGAATGGTGTCGGTGATTCCCTGGATGTTCACGTCCTCCTGCGATTTCCCCTTGTAGGTGACGCGCGCCTGCCGCGAGACCATCATCCCGATGTCATTCAGCAGGCGCGCCTGGGACTTCACGAACTCGTACTCCACCGGTTTGATCTCCGGGTTGCGCCTCTGCATTTCGAGAAACTTCTTGGGGTCGAAATCTCCGAAAAAGGCCATGCGGACCACGCGGAAGCCGTCCGAACCCATGTTCGAGACTTTCTCGGCGATATACACGTTCATGCCGTGAATCAGCGCGGTGACCGCAATCAGCGTGGTGGTGGCCAGGATGATCCCCAGCAACGTGAGGAAACTACGCAGCTTGTTTTTCCGCAGCGAATCCAGGGCGATTCGTCCCGCCTCCCAAAAAGAAGCGCTCAGACGGAATGATCGTGTCTTTGCCACCTGGTGTGATCTACGAAGAGAGGACGTGGTTCGTTCCGGAGAATTAACAAGGTTCTCGCAATGGAACCTGAAGAATGACAGGCCCGGAGGCCTGTCCCACTCACAACCGGCTACGCGGTTGAGATATCATTCGAATTCACCCTCAATGACCGCCAAGGACCTGAATCCCCCGGGCGCACCGCGCCGCTACCTGCCGCTTTTGCTGGTGCTGTTCGCCTGCTCGGGCTGTTCCGCCCTGATCTACGAAATCGTTTGGTACCAAGTGCTGCAACTGGTGATTGGCTCGACGGCCGTCTCGCTGGGCGTGTTGCTCGCCACGTTTATGGGCGGCCTGTGCCTGGGCAGCCTGCTGCTGCCGCGCATGGCGCGGGCCCGCGACATGCACCCCCTGCGCGTTTACGGCCTGGTGGAACTGGGCATCGGCGCTTGCGGGATCCTGGTTCTGATCCTCACGCCCCTGGTGGATAGCATCTACATCGCCGCCGTAGGGCACGGGCTTCCGGCCGTCCTCTTCCGCGCCTTGATTGCCGGCATCTGCCTGCTGCCACCCACTTTTCTGATGGGCGCTTCGCTGCCTGCCGCCGCGCGCTATATCGAATCGTCGCCGCGGGGAGTTTCCTGGCTGGGCTTTCTCTATGGCGGCAACACCGCGGGCGCCGTTTTCGGTTGCCTGCTGGCCGGCTTCTACCTGCTGCGCGTATACGACCTCACGACCGCTACGCTGCTGGCCGCCGCCATCAACGCGGTGGTTGGGCTGGTCAGCCTGGGTCTGGCTGCGCGAACGCCCGAGGCCGCGCCCGCGCCCGCAAAACGAGCCAAATTCCAGGACGCCGCCCGATTCGGCCCCTGGCCCATCTACGTGACTATCGCCATCTCCGGCGCGACCGCCCTCGGCGCCGAAGTGGTGTGGACGCGCCTGCTCGGATTACTGCTCGGCGCCACCGTCTACACTTTCTCCATCATCCTGGCGGTTTTCCTGATTGGCATCGGAATCGGCAGCGCCGCCGCCGCCGCGGCGCTGCGCAGTGGCGCGGTTCAGGGGCGGCTGGCCATCGGCTGGTGCCAGATGCTGCTGGCCGGAGCGGTCGCCTGGACCGCCTTGATGCTCTCCAGTTCGCTCCCCTACTGGCCCGTCAACCCGCTGCTCTCCACCAGCCCCGGATTTACTTTTCAAATCGATCTCGCCCGCGTCCTCTGGACGGTGTTGCCGGCCGCGCTGCTGTGGGGCGCCAGTTTTCCGCTGGCGCTGGCCGCGGTGGCTTCCCAAGTGGATGACCAGGGCAGCATGGTGGGCGGAATCTATGCCGCCAATACCGGCGGCGCGATTGTGGGCGCCCTGGTCTTCAGCCTGGTGCTGATTCCCGCAGTCGGCACGCTGGGCTGCGAACGGATTCTCATCGTGCTCTCGGCCATTGCCGCGGTCTTCGCGCTGGGCCCGCTGGTCAGGCAATCCAAGGGCTTGTCCGCCACCATGGCGCTGGCCGGGGCGCTGGCGGTGGCCGGCTGGCTCTCCGCCAATGTATCCGACGTCCCCGGTATGCTCATCGCCTACGGCCGCCGCATCATGATTTCCTCGGGCTCCTCCAAGCTGCTGTACGCCGGTGAAGGCATTAATTCTTCCATTGCCATCACCCAGTGGAACGACGGCGCCGTGCAGTTCCACGTGAGCGGCAAGGTGGAAGCCTCCACCGAGCCCTACGACATGCGCCTGCAGCGCATGCTCGGGCACATGCCAGCGTTGTTCGCCTCCAAACCGAAATCCGTTCTCGTGGTGGGTTTCGGCGCCGGCGTCACGGCCGGCTCCTTCGTGCTCTATCCCGAAATCCAGCGCATCGTCATCTGCGAGATGGAGCCCCTCATTCCGCCCACGGCCACGCAGTATTTCGCCAAAGAGAATTACCTCGTGCTGCACGACCCGCGCGTTCAGATGGTGTACGACGATGCCCGCCACTTCGTCCTCACCACCAACGAGAAGTTCGACATCATTACCTCCGACCCCATCCATCCCTGGGTCAAAGGCAGCGCCACGCTTTATTCCAAAGAGTACTTCGAACTGGTAAAGCAGCACCTCAACCCCGGCGGCATCGTCACCCAGTGGGTGCCGCTCTATGAGAGCGACGACGCTACCGTCAAGAGCGAGGTCGCCACGTTCTTCGATGTTTTCCCCAACGGCTCGGTCTGGGGCAATGACAACAACGGCACCGGATACGACACCGTCCTGCTCGGCCAGGTGGAGCCCTTGAAGATCGACGCCGACGCCATCGAGCGGCGTTTGGAGAGCCCCACTGATACTGACGCGCACATCGCCAAATCCTTGCGCGACGTCGGATTCGGCTCGGTGGTCGACCTGCTTGCCACTTATGCCGGCCAGCGCGGCGATTTGCTGCCGTGGATCGAAGGCGCCCAAATCAACCGCGACGGCAATCTGCGCCTGCAATATATGGCCGGTCTGGCGCTCAACATGAGCATGGAAGGCACCATCTACAACGAGATCCTGAGCTACCGGCGCTACCCGCAGAACATAATCGTAGCCTCGCCGCCCATCGAGCAGGCGCTCCGCGCGGCGCTGCAGGGAGCGCCTCGGTAAGCTTCAAGCTGCCGCTCACGTACGGGTGCAACGTTGCTGGGCGGGTTTATCGTGGCGGGCAAGTCCGAATTGGTGGCGGGGCAGGCTGTCCGGACTCTTTAGATGAGCAGGCTGCGACAAAAGGCCTCGACAGGCCAGGAGGCCAGGCCAGGAGGCCCATAAGCGCTAACTTAAGCATTGATGAATGTTAATATTTGCGCTACACTTTGGCCATGCAACCTCTCGACGAGGACTGGAAGTTGCTACTGGATTTATTGCCTCCGGG